>JBAXPK010000116.1:0-1694 GCA_037132275.1 bacterium | reverse complement strand
ACCATTAAGCCCCGGTGTTGACAAGAGAAAAAGCGTCCGATAGCAGGATCTTTTCCGATCTGCTTGGTCATCCTTGAAAGAGGGCTTCCGACTTAAATTCGGTGATGGGTCTTCCGACCAAACAACCATGCGGGCTCAGTAGGGATGGGGTCAGGCGCAGAAGCGTCCAACCGGTCTCGTAGCCCCGACCTCAGAGGATCGAGGCGGCCCAGAATTGACTGCGGTTCACCCGGAGTCCCCCCATTCAAAAGCGAAGGCGGGTTCAGCGAATCTGCCGGAGCAGTCCGCGTCCCAGTTTTTGGCGGGTTCGGGTTCGGGGCGGATGACCTCACTTTCAAAGCGATAAGAAGCCCGAGGCGGAGCGACCCATTCAAGCGCACAGGGCTGGCCAGACCTGCCCATGAGAACCAACGGGTTTCCCGCCGTCGGCGGAATTCCAGTGGTGCGGGTTCTCTGGTTTTGGGCTGGTTCATGGCATCCCAGTTCGGATCTCCGGGGTTCATCTCCGTCCGGGCAAATTGACGTTAAGCGGCGACCAGCCGTTCAGCATCGAAGACCTGGCCGGACTGCAGCATGTAATAGACGGCGCGGGCAATTTGGTGGGCAAGGATGGCGTTGCCCTTGAAGGTGCCGTGCTTGGCGACGAGCCGGTCGGCATAGGGACTGACGAGTCGGTGGGAGCGTTTGCAGAGCACCGCCGCCTCTCCGAAGGCCCAGCGCAAATAGGCATTTCCCATTTTACCGCCGGTGAGCCCCTTGATTCTTCCGGCGCTGGCGACCGAACCTTTTACGAGGCGACAGTAGCTGGAAAAATCCTTAACGGTAGGAAAACGGGTGATGGTGTCGATCTCGTAGAGAATGGTCATGGCCAAGACCGGCCCGATGCCCGGAACACTCAACAACAGGTTGTAGTCGCGGCTTTGATACTGTCGTGCATGGAATGTGATCGTTCCATCGAGTTTTTCAATCAACTCGTCATAGACACGAATGGCATCCAGGTCGCAGCGAGCGGCCAGTTGGTGATAGGGGTTGGTGTATTGCGCCAGGATGCGTTCCTGCCAGACATCCCGGTTATGACCGCCCTTGAGCACAGGAACGAACCCTTGGGCGGTTTGGTTCATGGACAGATGCGTCATCAGTTCGGCCCGGTGCCACACATAACTCATGCGTTGACGTAGCAGGGCGCGGATGGGACGGCGTTCTGCTGGATAGAGATAGGCGGGCGGAATCAGGTTGGTTCGGAGTAAATGCGCTAGTTTTTCCGAATCGATGCGGTCGTTCTTGTTCTTGCCGCCGTGGATATGGGCGGCATAGAGGGCATGGGCGAGCACAAACTTGATGCCCGCCGCCTCGCAGGCATCGGCCAGCCAGTACCAGTTGAACGTGCATTCGCTGACCACGGTCAGGTCATGTTTAAAAGGCGCCACCTTCGTCAGGAAATATGCGAAATCGTTCCCCTGGATGTTGGTGTGGACCAGTTTGTTGCCTTGCCGATCCATCAGGCACATGTACATTTGGCGGGCATGCAGGTCGATTCCACAATTGTATTCCGTCGTCGTTGTGTAATAATTCATCCGGCTTCTCCTTCTGTGTGTTGAATAACTTGGGATGCCGCCCTCGCGGCAAGCCCGCTAACATCATGCACCTTAAGGAGAAGCTCTGGCTCCTCCAAAAAGGGGCTTAGAGGAGATTCA
>JBAXPK010000115.1:0-1793 GCA_037132275.1 bacterium | reverse complement strand
AATCATCGCCACCGAGATCCTAGGCAAGCCAATCGCACTGCGGATGAACCCATCCTAAATTTTCAGAATGCGTTCGTCCATAAGACCGACTTGCTCTTCATGGTTTGATAGATAGGGTTCAGTCTCATACGTCCCCACATCTTGAAGCCGTTGGAGAACCGTGACCACGTCTTCGGTAGCCAACTGACATTCCTGAATCATGGACTGCATCTCGGGTGAAGTTTCGGCCCGCTTCATGAGGTCAAGATAGACTCGGATAACCGTCGCCGGTTGCCCCAGATGGTGACAGGCCGCCCCCACGGTTTCGGCCATGACCCGCTGTTGCTCGGCCTTGACCAGTGCCACCGCCCGGGCCTCTATTTTTTTTATCTTTTCATCACCCTGCTTGATCACCATCCCCAGGGATCGTTTGATCGCCGCAAAATCATCATTGGAATCACCAACGCCGGTTGTCGGTAACTCACCGCGCGACATAAGTTCCAGATAAGTTCGTAACTGGTTCACTTCTATAGTGTGTCGTGCCAGCAACATCACCCCCATCGCCACCAGCGCACCAACTGAGGGAAGCAGGAAATATACTGTTTCAAGATTCAACGACCGAGACGCAATCGCATCCCCTAGCACATATGTAAAGGCCAGCAGGGGAATCACGGTCATCAGGGCCACCGCCACACCAAACTGCTGCCGGGTTCCTTGCTTGACCAAAGACCGATTTTTACCGAGACGCCTGCTCGCTCCATCCGGATAGCGATGGGATCGTTCCGGGCCATCCGCCGTGGCCGTGTCAACGGCAACCGGAACAGTCACAATTTCACCGGCTTCCGGCAAAGAGAGCCACCAGCGTTCAGGACTACCAGACGAGCGCTTTATGCCGAATTTTCCACCATGCCCCTCCGCCACCAGCCGACAATAGGTATGCCCCAGCACGTCAGCGTCATGAACAGCGCCAAGGCCGCCGCCTGTGCTGTCGACCGTCAACAGAATCCGTCCGGACACCCGCGCAACCCGGACTTTGATCTCATTCTTGCGGGGTTTTCCCTTGAGCGCCAGCCGAATCACATGCCGGAGCACCCGTGTCACCTTGGGTTTGTCGCACAACAGGGTTGCCGAGTCCCCGTCCACAGTAAGGGAGACCTCCGACGCCAGGGCCCCTTCGGCAACGGTCTCCGAAACGTTGCGCGCCAGTTCAAGCAAGTCACACGGTTGTTTATCAAATCCTTCCTCGCCCGCCATCAATTTCCGGACGCCCATCAGAAACTCAACGGACTCCTCCAGCGTTTCCGTAGCACCGAGCGCTTCATTGACATAACCGGAGGCATCCTCCTTGAATTGCTTCAGGGAGTCGCGATCCACCATCTCGAGAAGATTCGCCAAACCGGTCAGCGGCGTCTTCATGTCCCGCACAATCAACTGGGACAGCTTTGCCCGAGTTTCTTCCAATTGACGGCCTTGGACGGCGTCTTCTTTCGGCTCGTTTTCTGATGTGATCATAACGCTGCCTTTCAGAACAAATTCCCTGGGTTTAGAATTCCGGCAGGATCGAGGCTCCGTTTCACGGCGCGCATCTGACGGATTCCTTCCGCACCGTACATTTCACGGAGTAAAGCTACCTTGAATTTTCCAACCCCGTGTTCCGCCGAGACGGTTCCACCCCAGGCGATGATGGTACGAGCCCATTGAAGATATAAATCCTTACCCAGACTGTACTCCCGAAGGGATCGGGGCAATATATTCACATGGAGATGATTGTTTCCAATATGTCCGAACACCACATACTCCAATCCAGCTTCCCG
>JBAXPK010000114.1:0-1823 GCA_037132275.1 bacterium | reverse complement strand
GAAGAGCGTCACGTTGGAGACCATAGACTTTAGACCATAGACCTTAGACCTGAGCGGCTGCTCCTTTGGAGGGCGAGGTTGATCCGAGCCGGGAACATAAGACGGCTCACCGTTGCTTCCTCCTCTTCTGGAGGGCGAGGCGCGTCCGATCCGGCGTCGGAGGAGGACACTCCCGAGACCACCGGGACGTCGGCCACGGGGGCCAGTGGAGGTGCCTGGGGTGGTGGTTCAGGAACTGGAATGGGCGCAACCGTCACCGGCTCGGGGACAGTGACCGAGACTGGCTCGGGTAACCATTCGGCGTTTAATGTTTTCCATCTGGATGTTAATCCTTATCGGTTGAACTATTACGGAATATACTCCGTAAACTTACCAAAGGAAAGATATGTACTTCGCAAACCTCATACGGCGTCTGCTAGAGCCGCGATTGTGACGTGGCTCTTTCCTTCCACCGCCAGCGCCGGGCCGCAGTCCCGGCGCTACTCCGATATAATGCGGCCGGAGCTCATCTGCGATCCGGTGCACGCGCCTGTCTTGATTATCCCTATGTAACCCCCGTTCGCCTGCGTCGAACGGCTACAGAAGAGAGGATGAACGACTGTTCCTCTTCTGCAGCCGTCGCATTTGTCCGGCCCCGGTTCATTCTCTCAAGCAGGCAACGATCCGCTCCGCAGTGTGGCCATCCCATAACGGCGGCCGGTGTACGGCACGAGGCAGGGTTGCGGCCTCCCGAAATTCTGTCCGGATTTTTTGAATGTCGTTTCCAACCAATACGCTGACCCCGCCGTGCTCGCGCAGGGTGACCGGTCGCTCGGTATTCCATCTGAGGGTCAGGCAGGGAGTGCCTAATACGCAACATTCTTCCTGCAGACCACCGCTGTCGGTCAGCATCACTTTGGCGCCCATGGTCAACCGGAGCATCTGGTGATAACCGAGCGGCTGGGTAAGAATGACGCCGGGACAGTTCTGAAGGCGATTCCAAAACCCGAATTGCTCCAGTTGCTTGCGGGTCCGGGGATGCACCGGCCAGATCAACGGCAGAACCGGGGCCACCTCGGTGGTCAGGAAATCGACCAGCCCCCCGAGAATATCCTTGTCATCAACATTTGAGGGGCGATGCAGGGTGATAGTGGAAAAGCGATTGTCCGCGAGCGGCGGGTTGGGGTGGATTGCGCCGGGAAGCGCGGAGGCGGTGCAGATGGCGTTGAGATTGAAGCCGGCGGCAACGAGGCGCTGTTGCTCCAATGAATCAATCATGATGTTACCCACCCGCTTGATCCGGTCGGGAGGGACACCTTCCTTGAGAAGATTGGCGTCGGCCAGTTCATCCGTGGTGAAAAGCAGGTCAGACAGCCGGTCGGTCACCATGCGGTTGATTTCTTCAGGCATATCCAGGTCAAGTGAGCGCAGGCCCGATTCGATGTGGGCGAGTTTGACGTGTTCCTTCTTGGCGGTGATAGAGGCAGCGCAGGTGGCGTTGACATCACCCACAACGATAATCCAGTCCGGTTTGCGATCCCGCACAATCTTCTCGAAGGCAATCATGGTTTTCCCCACCTGTTCGGCATGGGAGCCTGAGCCGATTTCAAGATCAACATCCGGCTTGGGAATGTTCAATGCCTTAAAGAACGCCTCGGACATACTGACATCATAATGCTGGCCGGTATGGATCAGGGTGTGCTGGAAATGCGCCGGGAATCGTTCAATCTCACGGACAAACGGCGCGATCTTCATAAAGTTGGGGCGCGCCCCAACGATGGACATGATGTTTAGCTTTTGATGTTTCATATAGATTTAGGAAAGAAAGAAGATCCAGAAAAAAA
>JBAXPK010000113.1:0-2050 GCA_037132275.1 bacterium | reverse complement strand
CATAGTCGCGGCTCTACCCAAGCAGTCGTTTCCTGCTAGATCATGCTTCCCCAAGAGCCTCCAGATCGGCGAGATCTTTTTTGCGGCCTGTGGCGTGCTTGTTTTGCACGAATTCCGCCCTTCCCAGATAGACGACGGGAATATCGCCATACATCCCAGGCACTTTATGAGATTCAGCCTCCGCCCATGACACACCGGAAATGGATGTCATCAAATCGATTCTGATTGGCGGAACACCCAGTTGCACCACGTTGTCGGGAATCTGAAAATCATCGAGCGTGATGTTGGGGAAACTGAAACCAAAATCATTAAGGGCGTCGAGCACTCTCCGGGCGTTCGATGGGGAGGGGCGAATGAATAGATCCAAGTCACCCGTAAAACGCGGCGCCCCATGGAACGCCAAGGCATAGCCGCCCACGACTAGAAATTCAACCTCGTGATCGTTGAACAACTTGAGCAAATCTCTGAAGTCTGGCTGAATTTCCATGGTATTGTCTCCGGAGGACTTCCACCGCGCTCATGCGTTCTTCCAAGGATCTGCCAAGCCAATAGGACAAGTCCCGCCGCAGCGAATCATCCCCCAGTCCTGATTTTGTTATCATTCGCTTGATCATGCTTATACATTAGCACCACAGGCTGACAATAAAAGCCTAATCTCCGGCACCTATTTTCTGGGGGCGCATATTAGTTCCGTAGGGGTTATTCATGATCCAACTCCACGACGAAGAATTTACCACCCGCTTCGCTAGAGACGCCGAGACACTGAGAAGATAAGAGCGAAGAAGAGAATGTCGCGGCATTTTCGTTCGGGAGTACCCGAGCCAAAAATCCCGCGACGGTTTCTTGAAGCCATACCATGAGAAAGAGGAGGGACAATCGACAGTTCCTCCCCCTCAAGGTATTCCTTCAAGAAACCGTGGCGATTATTTTGGGCCTGCGTACTCGCAGGAGCGAAATAATCGCCACATTAAATTTTCTTCTCTGTGTCTCCGTGCCTCCGTGGTAAATCTTCAATCCTCGTCTCTCTTTGGCCCATTAGTAAACCCCTACGGAGGTCACGTGCGCTTATTTTCTTGCGTCCAGGCTGCGGATATGGGGATAGGCGAGGAGGCGTTCATCAGCGGTGACCAAGGTCAGCGAGAGGCGCTTGGCGGTCGCGGCCAGAATGCGGTCCGCCGGATCCTTATGAAATGGCCCCGGCAATGAATACGCCGCCAGGGCGATGTCGTGCGACAACTCAACTGTCCTGCACCGCAACAAATCGGTCGAACGCCGGATCCAGGAGGGGAGCGAACCGCGCAGGACCAGTCCGCCCCCCTCCAACAACCGGGCGATTTCGAGGGTCGAAACCGTGGCCACATACAGGGTGTTGGAGGGATCGGCCAGACGCTCCAAGGCCAGGGGGCCGCATTCATCGGGTGATTCCTGGGACCAGATCCAGACATGCGTATCGAGGAGCAGGTTCACCGGTTCATCTCCCAGTCGGAACTTGAACTGGCATGGACAAGGTCGCCCTTGATTCGCATCATCCCCTTCAGGGCGCCCAGTTTCCGGGGCGCGGCCTTGCCGAGAATGGGCTCCACCCGGGCAATGGGATGACCATGCCAGGTGATGGTGATGGGTTCGCCATCATGCTGCGCCGTTTTGAGAACCGCAATGCACTTGGCCTTGAAGTCGGAAATGACCATGTTTTTCATAAAGTCATCATACCAGGTCAACCAACCAAGTCAAGATGAAGACTTCACCACTGATTGAAGAAATGAGAGAAATCCAGAGAAGAAGAAAATAATGTTGCGGCATTTTTATTCGGGAGTACCCGAACCAAAAATCCCGCAACGGTTCTTTAATGGAATCGGAGGAAATCAGCAGGCCACTCCAATTGCGCTCCGCTCTTTCCCTAGTATCTTCAATTCCCGGGAAAGTCGTTTCGCGATTTTTGTGGCTGGTGTACTCGCCAGGCATAAAAATCGCGAAACATTCTCTTTTCCCCTTTGCCTGGATTTCCCCCATTTCCCAAATCAGTGGTGAAGTCTTTACTTCCCGGCTTGGG
>JBAXPK010000112.1:0-2531 GCA_037132275.1 bacterium | reverse complement strand
ATTCCGGGCCATCAATGAACTCCTGCGGCGGCGCGCCGCCATTGCCCGCCAGCAATTGAATGATAGTGTGTCCACGGTCATTGGTGGTGGAGGCGACGATTTCGAGGTGAAGGTGGCCGCACAAATAGATCTGGGCACCAGCGTCACCGATATCGTTCCAGAAATGCGTGCGAGTCTGTAAGGCGGCGGAATTTGTGCCGAAGAAATGCTGGGCGTCCTCATCAAGCGCTTCCTCGCCGGGACCATTGCCATCCGCCTGGAAGATCGGCTCATGGGCGATGAAAATCTTGTAGGGGGAGGTTGACTGCGCTAACTGCTGGGTGACCCAAGCCTGGTCTAGATAATGATATCCCGACCAGGGCGTGTTTGTAGATGCCGGATCGAAATTGAAATACTGATCGGCGGCCACGAAAGTGACGTTGTTGGTGGTGAGGGACCAACTGAAATACCGTTGATTGTTGGTCAGGCCGTTGTTCGGCCCATTGGTCGGCACATAAGCGCTGAACGCTTCTTTATACGCCTGCTTCAACACCTCAATGGGCGCTTGCCCAGTATCATTGCTCTCATGGTTTCCACGCACGGTGTAGATCGGGATGCCTGTGCCCGTGGAGTAGTTGAAGACAGGCTGCATGGCCGTCTTCCAGTTGGCAAAAAACCCCGCATAGATGGCTTTCGCAGCCGCATTGGTAAAATTGCCGTCTGGTGGATACAGGGGGGAATTTGTGTCCAGGCAGTTACCATTGCACAAGTCGCCGGCCACGATCACCAGTTGAGGACTCACAGAGGCGATCATCTGTGCCATGGTATTCAAATATGGACTAATTCCCGTGGAAGTGTTGTTATCACCCCGGGTGTCGCCCAACATCACGAAGGACCAACTGTTCTGAGCTGAAGCGGTATTCGCTGCGGCCACAGCAATCAGCGTTATTGCTGCAAACATCGTTATTGACTTTTTCATAATACGGTTACCAAAACAAACATTCGTGACCACTGCTTCGAGCCGTCCTCAGCCAGAACCATTGTGATGGCGAGAATCCCGAACAATGCTCTTGTTGTTTTCATTTCAATGGCTCTTAAGCCTTTGATGGCTCCTTACTCTTCCACTTTGGGTTGAGTCTGCCCAATACTTCGTTGCTATGGGGGCAATAGGTTAAAGATATAGGTGAGGCAGCCGTGTGAGTGACCTCGCCAGAATTGCTAGACTAGTTGAGTCCCAGCCCCGGTGGCGGAGGGCATGCCGGGTTAACCCACTGGATCACCACCGCCCACCCAGCGCTGTCTGGATCGTGCTGCAAGTAGCCTTGGATCGGGCGAACCACCTTCCAGCCATCCTTAAGGTGCACGGTCAGCACCGGATCGATCAGAGTCCCCGCGCACACGGCCTCCACGTATTCGGGGGCGCTCATCTTCTGGCTTACCGCACCGTAACCCGGCAGGCGGCTTCCGCCCACCATCCGCCAGAGCGATTCCTCGACCACGATGGCGCGTGCCGCATCGGTGAGTGCGTGCGCGAGGCTGTGGTGCTGGTGGTCGGGGCTCACCATGATGTCGGCCCCGTAGAGCGTGTGGCCCGAGGGATCATCATCGTTGAAGGTGCCCTGTTCGGTAAGCACATCCCATGAATCGTCCACGTGGAAATCCTCGAAGCGGAGGCGCAGGGTGAAATGAACACCGGCAACGGCAGCGGTTGGCACATGCTCCGCCACTACCTGCCCCTCGGGGAACCGGCGGTGGTGCTCGCCAAGCTCAGCTAGCGTGTACGGCGTGTCCGCCGGGTAAACACGCGCGCAGATTTCCGCGATGGCCGAATAATCGGCTTCCTGCATTGATCGTAGGCGGTAGCCGGGCGGAAGCATAGCGTTCAACTGCCCGGAAATCGCTTTTTACCCGCCCGCCGGCACGCAACGCTACGCGGGTGACTTCCGACGTCATTAGGCCGGAGCGTTGGGTTGGTGGCAGCAGCACTCGGCAAGCGGCCGCTGTATACGAGCGTGGCCAGCAGAGCTGGGGCGTTTTCCCGTGCTAAAATCATGGTCAGCGCCCTTCCTTTCGGCCGGGCGGCACAGTAGGTGAGTTTCCTGAAGTAAACGCCGGGGTTCTTGCAGTGAACGCGTCTTTTGGATGGCAAATCCGCAAACAACCCTGGTAACGGCATTGATTTAGCCGCAAAGAACGCAAAGATCATAAAGAAAGATAGTTGTGCCTGGATTGCCTACCTCTTTCATTCACCCGGCAGGTGAATCAGTCCTTTGATTTGAGCCCCTCTCACTGGGGCAGTGGTTCCCGCCGGAGGCGGAAGAACTGGTTGGTATTGCTGATGGGTAGCATCACCGCGTTAGTGGTCACATCGGGAACAGGGGTCCAGGGGCCGCTGGAGACGCTACGGGAGGATTCCAGCACGTAGCCGGACGCGCCAGCAGGCCAAGCCAGGTTTACCGACGACCCGACCTGGTGGATGGTTATCGCCGGCGGGGCGGGCCAGAAGAACGCGATCACGGTGGTATCCATGTTGACGTTGGTAATCGTCAGCG
>JBAXPK010000111.1:0-2793 GCA_037132275.1 bacterium | reverse complement strand
GCCAACTACTTTCGCGGCAGGTGCCTGTCCCTGGATGCCCCAATCTACCTATCCAATGGAATGGAATGGATAAGAAATCGCTTTTCTGGTGGTACGGGCACACGCCCGTTGAGACCGCCCGGAACCATCCCTGAAACATCGTTTTCATGGTGGAGATCATGGAGAAAGCTGGCGAGAAGGTCAAGATCGGGTACAAACCCCCATTTTGAAGCGCTGAGGCCGGTCTGATCATCGAAGCGGACCTGTTTTGCTGTGAGCGGCACCAAAAGGAGACAAACCCGTCCCACCGCGAGTGAGCTCAGCCGTTCGCGTACGCCATTACCGGTTCGGTGTCATAGTCCGGGAATGGGTCATCCAGCCACGGCTCGATGATGCGTTCGCCGGATACAGGTTCAGGCGGTCCGGTTGATGGGCTCACCCGTACCCCTTGAGCCCAGAGACCCATATGTCTCAGAATCCGCTCAATCACGGCGCGTTCATCAATCAACGCGACTATCCGCGCCTTGTGGCGCGTGACGCCGAATGTGCTGCGCGCCTCAAAGCACGCACCTTGACAAAGCTCTACAACGAACGTCCCGCCTGGCTTGCCGCCTGCCACGCGAAACTTGACGCGGCCGTCGCGGCCGCTTATGGCTGGCCCAGCAACCTTACTGATGAGGCCATCCTTGAGCGGCTTCTGGCACTGAATCAAGCGGCCGCCGGACAGTCGGTGCCGTAAAGAAAAATAACCAATGCTGAACTGGTTCAGCATTGCATAATTCGGTTCTTTTACTCGGCGAATCGGGGTCTGGCGAATCGGGGTCGTATAACGCTCCACTACGTCCGCCAGCAATTCACCGAAATGCCCGCGATCTCTGTCATTCACAAATAGGGTTCCATTTGAAACAGATTGATTGTCAGGTTACCGGGCAAAACGATAACCTGCCGCCCATGAAAACCTTTCTGAAAGTGTTGCTGCGGCTAACCGTCAGCCTGCTCCTGACTTTCATTCTGCTTGAGGGCGGATTGGCGTGGCTCTGCTCCAGTGGTCGCCTTAAAATAGCCCGGCCCACCTACTGCCTGGGTAACATCGGCTCCCGCTTCTGGGCAGACAGTAACCCGACATTCGGGGTCTGGCATGACCCGCATTCCTCCTTTAAGCACGTTTCGCCTGACTATAACCTTACCTACCATGCCAATGCCTGGGGGATGAGGGATAAGGAGCGGAACAAAAACGCCGAGGGTCGGAAGCGTCATGTCGTCCTCGGCGACTCCTTCATGGAGGGCTGGGGCGTCGCGACCGATGACCGGATGAGCGACATCCTGGAGCGCACAACCGGTCAGGAATATCTGAACTTCGGCACGTCGGGCTCATTTGGGCCCACCCAATACCTGATGCTCTACACCCACTTTGCAAAAGAATTCGAGCACACTGCCCTGATCATTTCGATTCTGCCCGACAACGATTTTCTGGATGATGACTATGACTATTGCCGGACGATGCATGCCGGAAGAATTCGTCCCTTTTTTACAGGCGCAAAACCCGATTATCAGCTCGCCATCACCTCGCCTCAGGCCCCCTCCGCCGCGTCAAAATACCTCGAGCAATTCCTGCTGCAATTCACCTACACAGGAAACGTCATCAAACATTTCAAGGAACTCTCCCGTCACAAACAGGCCGTGCTGCCTGTCGACTACGCCGGGTATTTTGACTTCACCCCGGCGCAATGGGATCGGATGGAACATGTCTTGCAGGAATTCCGCAAAGCCGCCCCCGCCCTTCCGATTCTGGTGTTGACCATTCCCTGCGATACTGATTTTCAGCGGACAGAAAAAGTCGGCGCACCGCCACTGCCGGGGAAAATGCGCGAGTTGTGCCGTACGTTGGGCATTGAGTATCTGGATTTGATGCCGGCCATCCAGTCCGCCCCCGGCGGCTGGCAATCCTGCTATCTCAAAACCGACCGGCACTGGAATGCAACAGGAAACAAAGTGGCGGCCATGGCGGTTCTGGCAGGGTTCAGCTCACTCCAATCGCATTAGCGCCACCGACTCAATGACCATGTCGGCCTTTCGGTTAAACCGTAGTTCGAAACGCAGGGGACGCGGGCCGTCCACCAGATACTCCACCGTCGCCGGCTGACCAGCGAGCACGGGACTAGTCACTCGGTTCCGGCCATCGGAACGCAATACGGAAAAATCTCCCAGGGACAAACCCCTCACCTCAGTCCTCTCCCGCAAGGGGAGAGGAAGTGTTGAGCTCCCTTGCCCCTTGTGGGAGAGGGGCGGGGTGATGGGTGCTGCCGTGTAATTGAGCGTCACCCGATAGCGGCCCGGAAGAACCGGAACCACCGGGGCATAAAACGCCACATCAGCCTGAACCCGCGCCTTTTCCAGATGGATGCAGCCCGAATCAGGATCCGAATAACCGGTCCCGCTAAACACCTCAGCCGGGATGACCTGAGTCTCACCCGGTCGCAGCCATTTCCATGAACCCGCCATCAGCGTGATCATGCCGACCTCTACCGTCCCCGCCCTATTGGTGAAGGCCGGAGCTAACAAGGTTTGTCGCCCCGTCGGCAATTCAGGAATAGGAATCTCGATCCAACTCCACTCCGTCCCGTTGGTCACCTCCACCTTGAAAGCATCATTCGAGAACCCCGTCCCAAATGAACCCGACAGGTTTCCACGCCCCCTGACCGAGGCGACATAACGAAGTCCTTCGATGGGATACAGGATCCGGGGATCCAACTGGATGATCCCGCCCGCCCCGGTCATGTCGCTGGCATCCCATTGCCAGGCGGTGAGAACCTG
>JBAXPK010000110.1:0-2799 GCA_037132275.1 bacterium | reverse complement strand
TATTCGAATCTGCAAGATGAAGTCTGAAGTGTGAAGTCTGAAATCTGAAACTTTTGGCGAGTAGAGACGCCCCTCGCGGGGCGTCCCCCTCTCAGAACCGTGCTTGCGCTATTCACGCACACGGCTCCTCATACGTCCTTTCACTCAGAATCCGGACAGATGTCCTTGCACGGCTGGGTTTGACTTCTCGAACATGTTGACGCTGATACAGGGGCGAGGAAAGGGAAATCGTTCTTCCATTCGGTTAAACTTTTCCCACGTCATTGGCCTTCGGCCACCGCGGCGATTGAGCCATTTGAATAGGAGCTTTTTCGCCTGGTCGCCGTAATGGGTAATGGCGTGGATGTTGTCCGTGACGCCGTAGTAGACATAGTGCCCGCGAATCTTCGCGCGCACCGCATCCCAGACTTCGCGCGTCTTGTACTTCATCCGGTTTTCCCGTAGCCATTGTTTCAGCGCCGCCACCTTGGCGCGGTATTTCTTCCGGGCCGTTTTGCGCTTCATCCGGAAGCCCGTCCCATCGCGGCGTACGCTGCAATAGTGCGTGAACCCCAAAAAGTCAAAGGTCTCCGGCTTACGCCCTTGTTGGCGCGCCTCGCGGTACGCCTTGGGGCCGAACGCCAGCACTTTGGTTTTCGTTGGTTCTACTTCCAGGCCAAACTTGGCCAGGCGCGTCACCAGTTCCTCCCGGAACCGTTCCGCGTCTGCCTGATGCTCGAAGCACATCACAAAGTCGTCCGCATACCGTATCAGGCGCATCGCGCCTGTACAGCTTTTCTTGAAGACTCTCGTGGTCCATAGGTCCAGGGCATAGTGAAGATATACATTAGCTAAGATAGGTGAGACAACACCCCCTTGGGGTGTCCCTTCATCCGTTTCCGCCAACCGGCCTTCTTCCATGACGCCAGACTTCAGGAACCGTGCAACCATCCGCACAATGCGCGAATCCCCTATACGGTGGCCGAGAAACTTCAGGAGCCAATCGTGTTGTACGTGGTCAAAGAATCCTTTGATGTCCGCCTCCACAATCCACTCGATTCTCCCGCTTTCCACCGTCCGGCTCAGGTCGCGCAGGGCGTCATGGCAGCCGCGTCCCGGACGAAACCCATACGAACTGTCTATGAAATCCTGTTCATAGACCTGTTCCAGTATCCGCACCAGGCCCGCCTGGACCAGTTTGTCTTCCAGGACAGGGATACCCAGCGGCCGGTCTTTCGTACTGCCCACTTTCGGAATGTACACCCGCCGCACGGGCTGCGGGATGTACGCCATCCGGTGTAGGCGGTCCGTCAGACCCGCCAGGTTCGTTTCAAGATGCTCTCCGTAGCCTTGCTTGGTTACCTCGTCAATGCCCGCAGCGGCGTCCTTGCGCAACTGCTGGTAGCATTCCCGCAGCAATTCCGGCTTCAACAAGTGATACAGATTGTTGAATACACACCCCGGTTCCTTGCGGGCCTTCTGGGCTATGCGAAACAGTTTCGTTTCCACGGGTTCTCCGCTCCTGGGCGCGGCCCATGTCGCCTCGTTTCGCGTGTCCGTATGTTACCTCCTTTCTTCCGGCGGCATTACCCGCCATCCTCAGTACTATGAGGCAATCCGACTCCCCGTGCCTCATGAGCGCCTTCTCCCTGTTACAGTTGGCAGCGCCTTCTCCCATCCGTGGGAGCAAACACGGGGTCTCCTGGGTTGCCGCGTCCTCTGTGCATGCATGCCGTGGTCTAAGACCCCGGGGAAGCTACTTGACCTGGCCGGTGTGCCGCTCATCGACACGGTTTGGTCTTTCGTGTTGACTTCCGCCAGTCTGAGGGCGTCGTCCTTCCCATTGCAGATTTCGGGGCTCAATTCCTTCAACCTTTCGGCTTACGGCCTACCTGCTTGCGTCCTACGCTTAAAGTTCCGTATCACTGCGGTTCCTCCAAGGATTAGCTACCCGGCGGCGACCTCCTTACCGGGGCGGGACTCTCACCCGCTAGATTACGCGACCTTGCCCAGCCGCACCAGATTTCCTGATCCGGGTGGAAATGGGATTGGCACTTTTGAGGTGTAATCAGGCAAGGGTGTAGATCATTCTCGCGTTGGTTTCGGGGTGGTGGAATTGCAGTTGGGTGAGGTCGCCCTTGGAGACGCCCCCCTCTTTTTTGACAAAGAGCAAGGCAAAAACTAAGATTATGTAATCTGTAAAATGGGGTTTTGATTTGATGGGCGACCGCGGTGTGGTCTGTTCGAAAAATGGCGGGTACGGGTATGAATGGAGGAAACAAGTCATGGTAAAACGGTTGGTAGTTGTGGTGTCAGGAATCTTCGCATTCGTTCTATTTTCCGGGTGCCCGGCCTCCATCAGCGTGCCCAATGTCGTCGGGATGAACAAATCCGGCGCAGAATCGGCCATTATCAAAGCTGGATTGACCGTCGGATCGGAAACCTATTCCTACAATGCAGCCATCGCCGCCGGCACCGTTTTGTCTCAAAATCCCTCCGGCGGCGTCAAAGCAGGTTCAAATTCCTCCGTGCAATTGGATATTTCCTCTTCCATTTCCAACGCAACTGGATATATCCATCTGACCTCTGGCGGTACATTGAATGGCAGTGGGATAGACCCCAGGCATACCGAGCTCACTGTGAAACCCGGTGCTTCAATTCAAGGAATAATCAATATCGAAACAAATAACCTGATAGGCGGCAATGCGATTGCTCCATTGGCTGCAACGGTGGATTGGGGAGACCGCATGACGCAGTTCTGGTCTGTAGATGGCTCGATTCCAACAGGCGTAAAACAATATTCAGTCTCGGTTGACAAGA
>JBAXPK010000109.1:0-3005 GCA_037132275.1 bacterium | reverse complement strand
CGCAGTAGTCGTGCTCCCAGCATCGCTGCATCATACCGGTCGTGCTCATCCACTGCCTCTCCTTACTCCGCGTAAATGCTCTTCATCATCCAGGCGTCGAACTGCTTCAGCACCGCGTCGTTCCCCTGGGCGCGCAGCGATACGCCCAGGCTGTCCGCGCGGCCGGGGTACACGCGGGCCGCTACGCACTGACGGCCGTTGACAGCCCGCCCCGCCGCTATTGTTTGTCACGTATACGATCAAAGAAGATGCCGCTGAGGGCCGCGTTGGCCCCCCGAATTTGTTGAATCCTGAACTTTACCGACTTGTCATACTTATAAAAAAGATATTTGCCCATCGCATGGTCCTGGATAACTTGAACAGGGGCAACCATCTTGAGAGTTTTTGCATCAAACATTTCAACAGCGATACTTCGGCCCAGCCTGTCCCAGTCAACAAAGTAAAGGGCCACCTGATAAGAGCGGGTCCCGTTTACTTCGATTGTAACTGTCAAAGGTTGACCGTTCCAACTGCGCAATATATCGGTGGGGCCCCCATTTCCGGTATATACGCACGCTGCCTTCCGCGGAACGCCATTGCTTTTATCCGGCGACAAAGCCCGCAGGTCGCTCGTCTGGTTGGTCCACTGGACGCTGTGATGATTGGAATAATCAATTGAATTGACATACGAGGGAAGCACCCTGAGATCACTGGCCGTGTTGCTATAGCTGCATAATACATAACCCTCTGTTCCGTATTTACCACCCCAGCTGCCGCCAGTGACAGAGTCCTGCTTGATAAAATCCACATCATAATGTTCAAGCGGCTCGACATAACCGGGCGTAGTGCCGGAGTATTTTACGGATATTGCATGTGTTCCAGGCTGGATCTTGGTGAGATAGACAAAATCCGGGTCTTCATCGGCGCCACCCACGCCGTTCGCAGAGTGAAAGACGCCGTCCCAGACCACAACGTTGTCAAAGGTAACAGATTTTATGGTCTTTTCCATTTTCGGAATGCCAAGCCGTCCTGTGGTTCCCGCCGGCGCAGACATGGACATTTCGCCTGAATCAACATTGATGCTCATCCCGATCTCGCCGTGTGGCGTCGGCACTTTTCCTTTTACCCACTTGAGGGTTCGTCCCAGGTGCGGAACAATAGCATACTCCTTAAACCCTGGGGAAACCGGTTTGATTCCTGCAACTTCCTCACTCAGCCATTTGACCACCCCACCGCCCCAGGGATGGCAAAGACTGGTAAATCCGCACTGGTTGTTAGGCACCGGGTCGTTCTTTCCCAGAACCTTGGCCCACGCGGGGCGAAATACCTCAAAGAAGGTCGTGCCGCCATACTCGATCATCCCGCCCCATAAATAGCGGACGGTGTCGAGGGCTTCATCGTGCCTCTTCATGGATGCCATAGCTTGAATGATGAAATACTGGTTGAAAGGTGAAAAAGAGACCCGGTTGACCTTGTCATTGAATTCCAGCGCAAACATCTTTTCCTGCTCGGTCCGGCTGGTAAACCCGGCGTTGACCGCGTCGGTCATTGCATGGACGCCGAACTCCTGATACCAGCCTGCGTTCTGCCTCAACTGGGAAACTTTTTCAGTAACGTACCTATTGTATTTGTCCCTTAAATCAGTACGGCCAATGCTTTCCATGGCTTTGGCGAAATCGTTCCAAGCCCGGATTGAAAGCATTTTATACGCATTCTGAGCTTCCGGGCAGTTGCGGGACTGCACTTCAAATCCCGCTAACCGTTCATCCCAGCCATAGAACCCGAGCTGGGGATTTGTCCCGTAGGCAGTGTATGCGGCATCGAGTTTAGCGCTGATATTATCCGTATATTTCTTCAGAAGCTCCGTGTCCCCGGTGTTATTGTAATAGTCCAGCATGCTCGATACCCAATACAGCATGTAACTCTGGATCCAATCCTTTCCCGAGGTGCGTTCAAGGTTGCTCCGGATGAAATCGAAATTGCCAAAAGCCACCATGGATGCGGCTTGCGAAGGATGAGAGTCTCCGGTCCAGGAATGCCGGTCGCCCCGGTCCACCAAAATAGCGCCCATGTAATCCTTCAAAAGGTTCAGTTTCACTCCATAGGCGCCGGTGTACCACACCCTGGTAAGCATGGCATCGCTGCATGAAAAACTTCCCTTATAGTTGTTGGGTTTGACCTGACAGACCAGCCGGATTCCGGTGATGTGCCACACACCGGTGAACGACCGCACGTGGATCCAGCCGAAGCGCACGCCCTCATACAGATCTTTGTTCAACTCCAGCCGGTAGGTGTTGCCGTACTTGACGGGAGCAAGTGTTTTAACCGGGTGTAAGGGCATTGTATTAACAATCGCCGGTTGATTGTACTCACTTATACTCATTTCAATGCCACCCGGGCAATCCGGGCTGTCGAACTCCAGCCAGGCGGCGCTCTCCACCCCGAAATCAAAACGGATGGAACCCGTTCCCATCACGGCAATATCCGTTTTCCCACCGGTCGATGAAGCAAGATTATTGAAAGAAGCATCTGTATCCGCAACGGCGGCGACCGGCCTGAGCGCGTAGACTTGCAGTCCGTCCTCCGCCTTCGTCTCCTTCCATCGATAGGCGACCAACGGGTCGGGCGAATCCTTGACCACCGGACCGTCAAAGGCGCCGCCGTTCAATACCGGGTACGGTTGCTTCGCCACCGAGGCTCCCTCCATATTCCGCTCATATCGCCATTCAACCGGCCCGGCGGCGTGCAGCGCGGCCAGCGGAGCCAGGGCTTCGTCTTTCACACCGGCCGCCTGTTGCGTCAGGGCCACAGCCGCATTGGTTCCGCCAGCCGAAACATCGCCGGCATGGACGAGCGTACTCACTCCAATAGTCGCCATAATGATCATCCTCCTGATGCTTGAACTTCTCATGTGCATAACGATGGACTCCTTCTGGTTTTGTTGTCCGCAGATTTCGCAGATTCTCGCACCTCACTTCTGCTTAAACACAGCCAAATCCCACGTGTCGCGCCACGGCACCTGGATG
>JBAXPK010000108.1:0-3020 GCA_037132275.1 bacterium | reverse complement strand
ATGAAAACGCAGAATAAAGCTGGGTTTACATTGATTGAGTTGATGGTGGTGGCGATTATTGTTGCCATCCTGGCGGCCGTGGCGATCCCGCTGATGGCGGCAAACAAGAAACGGGCGTATGCCACCGAGGCCCAGACGGGATGCGCCGCCATTAAGATGGCGCTGCGGGTGATGCAGGCTGATTCAGGTATGCCCGTATTAAGTAGCGTTGTCCCGAATGGAAATGTGAAGGGAATTGCTGCAAATGACCTGGATGGGACGTATTTTATCACATCCGACTATAAGGTTACTTCCACCACGACTAACTTTGTGATTGTGGTCACGGGCACCAAGGCAGTGGTGAGCGGCGAGACGTTGACCATGACGAATAGCATCGCGAATGTGGCAACATTCGGCGGTTCGTTAGTGCAGTAATCCATGGCGGCCCAAGGGTTAGACCCGGTTGCCTGGGAGCCGGTTGTTAGGAGAAGAGTTTGAACAGAAGCACGCGAAGATCGCGAAGGGGAATTTCATCCCGCCTTCGGCTGAACGAAGACTCTTAATCTTTGTGTGCTTCGTGATCGTCTGTTCAAATTTATTGATTTTGATACTGTTGAGTTAAGGGGAAGAACATTGTGATTAGCTGGTCAACATCGGATATTGCCGGGATTCATTTCGGGGATAGCCACATTTCGGCGACACGGATTTCCCGCAAGGGCGATGGCCCTTATGCGCTCAGCCATGCCGACTGGCTGCCCTACGATTCGGGGGCCTCAGAACAAGTGATTGCCGGGGCGGTTAAAGTGCTGTGGCGGCAATCAAAGATCCCCACTCGGGCCATTTGCGCCACCCTTCGCAGTTCGTCGTTGGTGATGCGCTATTTCAAGTATCCCTCCATGTCGGCCGAGGAATTGCGCTCGGCCTTGGAACTTCAGGCCGAGGAGGCCTTGCAGGTTCCTCGACGCGATTTGATTGTGGATTGGCATCTCAATCGGGGCGAGTACTCCATTGGCGCCCGTGGCAAGGCCATCGAAGGGATATTCTTTGCGGCGCCCGTCAAGGATGTCGACCGGATATTGAACATTCTTTTCCTGGCGGGACTGGATCCGATCATTCTGGATGTCAGGGCTCTGGCAGTGGCTAATCTCTATTCGGTTCTGGGCGAAAAGAAAGATGAGTCGGCCTTGTGCCTGGTGAACCTGGCACCGCATTCTGCGGATGTGATGGTGGTAACGAAATCGGGTTCAATTTATCCGTATACGGTGCTCTGCCGGGCTACGACGTGGGCCGAGGCGCCTGAATTTTTGTGCGAGAACATCAGGGATGTGATGAAGTACTGCGATTTTAAACTGGATTGGGAACCGGTGCGGCGGATTGTTCTGACGGGTGAAGTGCCGCCGGGGACTGAATTTAGCCGGAAAATTCAGGAGGGAGCGCGGTTACCAGTGGAGTGTTGGAGCCCGCTATCCGTCTTGGATTGCTCGGCCAAACGGGTCAAAGCCCGCCTGGCCGGGGACGTCGCGAGTGGCAAGATGTTGGGCCCCTGTTTAGGGTTGTCCTTGAGGAAAGGATAAAATGCTGCCTTATCAAGTCAATATGGCTCATGGTCAGGTGATTCCGATGGAGACCCGGAAGCAGTGGTACCGCTGGCTGGCCGTCTATGGCCTGATCATGCTGGTATGCATTGTCTGGGCGGTTGGATCGCTTACAAAGAAATTGGTGGCACTCTCGGGGCAGCGCACGCTCATGGAGGTGAGAGAACGGGCATTTCTGAAAGAAAGGCCGGGGGCGGTAAGTGTGGCCGCCTATGCGTCCTCGCTGCATCGTAATATGGAACTCGGGGCGGGCCAATTGGAAGCCGTGGAGAGTTTTCAGAAAGCAGGCGATTATCACGCGGCGGGGGCGTTGCTGGGCTTGGCTTTAGCCCTGCCCGGGGGCATGGAACTGGGGCAGGTGGATGTCGATGGCGCCAGGTTGCGTTTGGGATTTACGGTGTATACGCCGGTGGCCCGGAAGGGCGAAAATGGCGGGTCGGCCCCGAATTTGATTGCGTTGTGGAATGCCCAGCCATTGTTGGCGGGCCAGCTCAGCGGAATCACCTCGGAAAAGAGCGAGCATAGTCGGGTCGGTGACCAGGACGTGATGAGTTTGCGGTTTTCCGGAACACTGGGCGGGGGTAAGTAGGTTATGGACCAGAGTCAATTCAGATCGGGCCGTTTGGAATTCGCCCTGTGCATCGCGGCGCCGTTGGTGGTGCTTGCCGCGACCCTGATCCCCGGGCATTTATACCGCCGGAGCCAGGCGCAGGATCTTGCCCGGCGCGAAGCGTGGCTACAAAAACTGCCTGTATCGGAAGTTCAGTTGGCGACCGCGCAACAGGCGCTTAAACCTTTTGCCGCAGATGGCGCGGCCAGCGACAAGGCATCGGAATTGACCCTGTGCGCCAATCAGGCCGCTGAGGTCAGTGGATTGGCCATCCGCTCCGTCAATGTGGAGAAACAGGTCGGTACGGGGGCGGAAGCGTGGACAGACTACTCGGTGGTGATGGGCGGGGAAGGATCTCTCAAGTCGATTATCGGGGCGCTGGATAGTTTGCAGCACCAGTCGCGGTTGCGTGTGGCTCATGTAGGGTTCAAGGCAGACCGGTTGGTTCCCGACGTGGCCTATGGGGTTACCATAACGTTGCTGTCCAGGAATGTGGCCTTTTCCCAAAAGAACCAGATGTACGCCTCTGCGCCGCCAGTTTCGATGGCCCAGTTGGATGCTATGGGAGTGCGGCTTGCGCAGTCGGCGGAGGCGATCAAGGCGCGCGAGAAGGCAACGCGCGAATCCCTGGCAATGAAGGGGTTGGATAGTCGGAAGCCGTGGACCGTGGCGGTTGCTCCCACGGAAGATCCGCCGTCGGAGGTAACGTTCAAGTTGAGCGGTATTATTCGTGATGGAAAGCGACCTCTGGCAATGACGGATCGCGGGGTATTTGGGGTTGGCGACGAGATCGATGACTTCAAGATCATTGCGATTACCGACGATAAAGTGACGGT
>JBAXPK010000107.1:0-3053 GCA_037132275.1 bacterium | reverse complement strand
CCCTTTTCATTCTGGATGAGTGTGAATCAGTGAAGATTGGTGGTGAGGTCTTCTTGTGAGACGGGAAATCAAACTGATCATATTGGTGTTTGTGCTCGTTGTGGGGCCTGCCATCGCATTGTCTTTCCTTGCGGTTCGTGTTCTCGGGAATTGGCAGATTGTTCGACAGAAGAGTATGGAGGGTGCGGCCACCCATGTTCTGGATCAGGCGGTGGGTGCGTGGGGGCGGCAACTGGAATCCATCAGGGAACGTGCCGGATCTTTATCCCTCCCGATCAGACCGGGCGCGGGAACCGGTGAGTTGGTGTCTCAGGCCGCCGCCTTGTCCATGGACTATTCTTGGCTGGTCGGCGTCTTTGTTTTTCAGTCTGGCACCGGCTTGGTCTATCCGCCGGGCACATCAGCACCGCCGCTGTTCAAGCCTTTAAACTCTGTCGCCACCCCGGACGGCGACCTCCTGACAGCGAATCCTGACCTGATTATCCTGCAGTCGCAACGATTTCTCGGGGAGTCGAATATGACACCTGCCGTGGCGGCCGGGTTGCTCCGACTGGGCGGCGTCTATCTGTCAAAGGAAGAGACCAATGCCGCCGTGGCATGCTTTGAGAGGGTGGCGAACTTCAGAATCCAGAATCCAGAATCCAGAATCCAGAAGTCAGCCTTCTTCGCCAAGTCTACGGCGGCCATGGAACTTGGAGGTCAGAAAATTGAGGCGCGGGATCCGGAGGAGGGGTTTTATTACGACCTGATTGCGCTGAAAAAACTTGCCGGCGTGGTTGAGGGATTGGGGTTGAAAGCGCGTGAGGCGGAATGTCGGGAGGAGAGTCTTCGCCGGGTGCTGGCCCGCTATGATGATCTTGTCCCCCTCCAGCGGGATTCCATGGTCGAGTGGCTGGAGGGAGAAGAAAAGACTGTTGAACAGAAGCCCGCAAAGATCGCAAAGGAAGAGAATTGTATTTCCGCCGGAGGCGGGGAAGAAAACACCCCTTTAAGCGTGGAAATGGCCCAGTGGCGCGAGCGGCTGCGGGGGCGGGAATTGGGAGGGGATGAGCGGGCCGACCTGGCGGGTGGAATGGGAATGCTGGCGCCCTCCCTTCCTGATACGGGTTGGATGAAGACACGTTTGAACAAAATGGATCTTCTGGTCACAAGAATCCCTGGAGCCGGGAGCGCGTCTGTGGTTCTGGTGCTTCAACTCAATGAGTCCCGCTTGGGCGGGTATCTGAACGCCTTGTTTGATTCCGTTACCAGCAATACCGGGATTCGGGTGGCATGCCAGACGGGGCAGGAGATCAATCCCGCCTTTCTATTGGCGTCGCGCCAGTTACCCGCCCCATTTAATTCCATTGCCATTGCCGCCACACCGACAGATGCCCAGACATTTCTGGCCAATGCCCGGATGCAGTCGCGGCTTTATCGATGGGGCGGGTTTCTGCTCCTGATTAGTGTCGCGGCCGGCGGTTGGCTTGTCTGGCGTGAAGCAGCGAGTGAGATCCGCCAGGCGAAGGAGCGGAGTGACTTCGCGGCCACGGTGTCCCATGATTTGCGCACCCCGCTTGCCTCGATGAGAATGCTGGCGGAAAGCCTGTTCATGGGGAATGTTACGGAGGAGGTCAAACAGAAAAAATTCCTGGGAACGATTATCAAGGAAAGCGACCGCTTGAGCCGGTTGACGGATCGTGCCCTGTATTTCATCCGGTATGGCCAAGGCGCGCTTCGATATCAGTTTACCGAGGGGGATTTGGGCGAATTGGTTCGGGGAACAGTGGAGACCTTTGCGGTGGGAGTGGGGGCGGAGGTCAGGAATCAGATTTCAGATTTCAGATTTCAGATCTCAGATTCCGGCCCCCGGATAGTGATAGGGCTTGAATTATCGCCGGAGTTGCCGCATGTCATGTTTGATGCGGGAGCGATGGAGCAGGTGGTATTTAATCTTCTGGATAATGCGGTGAAGTATTCAGAAAAAGACAGGCCGATCACGATTGAGGTGGGAGTTGTCAGGGACGTCAGGAGAATTGTGTTTTTCGTGAAGGATCATGGGGTTGGGATGTCGCCGGCGGAGGTGGATCAGGTATTAAAACCCTATGCGCGCGGCCAGAATGCAAAACACCACAATGCGCGGGGCATCGGGCTTGGCCTGGCCTTGTGTCATCATGTTGTGCGGGCGCATGGCGGCCGTATCCAGATCCAAAGCGAACCTGGACAAGGCACAAAGTTTTCCGTCTTCCTGCCGGAATGTTAGCATGGGCTGTGAAAGATGAGGACTTCACGACTTATTGAAGAAATGGAAGAAATTCAGGCTAAGAAAAAGAAACGACTTCTTGATTGCTGTTTGATACCACGGGAGAACAGGGGGCTTTGATGAAAAAACAATATACAGTGTTGATTGTTGAAGATGATGAGTCGCTTATGCTGGGGTTGGAGGAGAACCTGACGGTCGCCGGATATCGTGTGTTTACGGCGTCCAGCGGGGCTGCCGGACTCAAATTGGCGGTTGACCGCAAGCCGGATTTGATACTGCTTGACCTCACTCTGCCCGATCTTGGCGGATATGAGGTGTGCAAAAGTCTCCGGGAGCAGCACCTTGCCTCCTCGGTCATCATGTTAACGGCGCGAAAAGAGGAGGCCGACAAACTACAGGGCTTTGAATTGGGCGCAGATGATTATGTAACCAAGCCGTTTAGCATCAAGGAACTTCTGGCCCGTGTGAAGGCTATCCTTGCCCGGGCAGACCGGAAAATCGAAGCCGGGATGCAGTTCCGATTCGGGGATTTTATGCTCGATATGGATACCCGGGCTTTGACCTCCCGCGGCAAACCCATTGAACTGACACGAACGGAATTTGATCTTCTTGCCTATATGCTGGCGAATGAAGGGAAATCCCTGTCGCGAGAAGCCTTGCTTAGGGATGTCTGGGGAACGGAATATTACGGAACCCAGCGCTCGTTGGATACCTTTGTGGCGATGCTCCGCGCGAAGATTGAAAAAAATCCACGCACCCCCCTCCACATCCTGACCGTCCACGGCGTAGGATACAAGTTTTGCAAAACCCC
>JBAXPK010000106.1:0-3138 GCA_037132275.1 bacterium | reverse complement strand
CGTTCGGCATGGCATAAATGAAAAAAGCATTCATATTGATCGGAACATACATCATTGCAAGTTTTTGCGGTGCAGTAACAGGAGCAGCGATCTCAGCTGATTCATTCCAGATGATGGATGTTTTGGGATTCATGATGATGAGTCCATTATTCCAGTTCGTTTCCCTTGCGACAGGGTTTCACACAAAGAATATGGTGCTAGGCCTGTTTCTAATCGTGATATGCGTTGGGGTAATGATAGCATCTGTCATATGGTATTATCGAACAAACCGCCGGTGGCCAATTGTCACGTTTTCGGTTCCGGTGTTTATAGGAAGTTTGCAGGGTGCAGGACTTCTTTATGAGGCGATAGCAGCATGAGGGGAAATTGCTGAACCACAAAATTCACGGTACGGCTTCGCCTTCCGTGATTTTGGGCGTTCGGGCAGAGGAATTAGATGAACATCAAAAAGAAAGAAATGAATCAGTATCTGGCGAGCGCGGAGCAACTCATCGGCAAGCGGACGCTGGGAGAGATTGCGCACGATGATGCTGTTGTTGCCGGACTGGAAATGGGATTGCCCATTGAATTGGCGCTCACGCGGGCGGCGGAGCAGCATCCAGGCGAAAAACTCGCATGGAATTCCAGCAATATCAGCGACATTGCGGCCCATTACGAACACGTCAGGGGTCATATGGAGATCCTGCGGAAACTCAGCAAATTGGGATGAAATTGAACCCGAACATCGGCGCGCACCATACGCCGCCAAATGCGGCGTTGGTGACGCCGGGCGTTGGGGATGATGATTATGAGGAGACTATTGCAGGTTCTGTTCTGCCTCGCGCTAGCAATGATTGCTGGTTGCGCGTGCTGGGATGGCGTTGCGGACTACAGATTCCATGTGACTGTTCTGGACCAACGTGGGAACCCGGTCACGAACAGCCGCGTCGCGATGACTTACCAGTCCGATGTCGACTACTATGGAACGGGGGAGAGACTCCCGATGAAGATCTTCACGGCTACGAATACAGACGCCCATGGTTCATGCACTCTAACGAAACGCGTGCATGCCGCGGGCTCTTTTCCCCCTCTCGTTCTTACCGAGAGAGCATACTTCTATTGTCTTGGTCTCAGGGTAACGAATACATGGACTTGCCAGGACTTCCCGCTTCGCCAGTTCATAGGTGATTCGCGTTGCCTCTGGCGATCGCAGGACATCGACATCCAACTCAGACTCAAATGAAGAAGACCCCAACACGCCAGCGCACCCTAGCTCGCGTCCCGCTCGCAGGGTGGCTGGCAACGTTCGCATAAGAGGGAAGATGAACGCATGAAAGGCAAAGCATTACTTTCAATGGTTTGCTTGGTTGCCTTAACGGGCAACCTTCTGCAAGCCATAGAACCTACAGGAAAGGGCGAGGTCACGTTGGCAGTTCGAGCTGATCGTCATCAGCCTTCGGGCTGGCCTATTGTTGTCGATGTGACGGTCACAAACATTGGAAAGGAGTTAATTTCCTGGTGGTGCGGCGGCCCTGACACGTATCCAGGGGCCGAGCATTTCATAGTAGAGGTCCGTTACGGCCCGGATACCGTCTGGAACAAGGTGTCAGCAAGCAATGGCCAGTACGTTCTGGGTTCGGGCATAGACCGGCAACTTGCACCGGGTGCATCTGTCGTGGTTCCGCTGGCCATACCAATCGACCTACCCGATTCGGGCAATGACTTGGAGAAGCAGGACGGCAATATGGGGGGTGTGACCTTACGCGTATCAACGCGGGAGTGGCTCGCGGCAAACCCGATGGAGACATACGTTACGGTGTGGAGTAGACGGCAATACGTTGACGAGCGCAGACAACGAGTGATCCAGGCAGTGTTTACCGGGAAGCAACCTTTCTGGAAACACTTGGCGGAACGGTATCCTGACCCAGTGGTCCTCGACACGATGCTCAAACTGGCCACAGTTGATTGCCAACCTCTTGCTGGTGGCGCTGCGAGCATTCTGGCACGGCAACCGGTCCTCCCAGAGAAGGATGGTGACGCCCTTGGCAGCGCGGCACGCCGGTGGGTCCCTCTGTCACCGCGGCCCGAATGGGGTGGACTTCGCGAAGACATTGTGTGTGCTGCATTGAAGACCAAGGCAGAGGTTGCCAGGCAGACCGTCTTGGACTTGTTGCGTGCCTCAACAGACGCCCAGACGAAATGGCTGTTGATCAACGCGCTGCGTCTCTCGTCCGGAGACAAACAGTGGCTCTCCCGCGCACGCGCGGACATTCTGGCAAGCCAAGAGGCATCGCCCGGGGATCAGGAGTTGGCACGTCAGGTGAAACTGGCAACACAGTGGCTGGAATCACGACTGAAGAACGACGAGTAAAGACGAGGGTGCGAACATGCCCTTGCTCGGTACGTCGCTGACGCGCCGCCCGAGAAGGGCAACGTTCGGCCAGAAAGATTATGTAATGGCTTGCAGGTACGGGACTGAGAGTGTATCTTCATAGTAGATACATGAGGAGATGAATAGCATGATCACAAAAGTCCAAAAATGGGGAAATAGTCTGGCGGTCCGAATTCCGCGGTCCGTTGCGCAGGATACGCATTTAAGTTCAGGAAATTCGGTGGATGTGGCTGTTCAGGATGGACAGATCGTGATTGCGCCGGCCCGGCGTCAGCGTTTTCGTCTCGATGAGCTGCTCAAAGGCGTTACGACGCGGAATCGACATCTTGAATCTGACTCGGGGGTTGCCGTCGGACGGGAGGCGTGGTAATGGCGTCCTATTGCCCGAAGCGTGGTGACATCGTCTGGCTTTCTTTCACTCCGCAAGCCGGTCATGAGCAGGCGGGCCACCGGCCTGCGTTGGTTCTTTCCCCAGAGCCCTACAATCGCAAGGTGGGCCTTGCCTTGTTTTGCCCAATAACCAGCCAGGTTAAGGGGTATCCATTTGAGGTTCGCGTACCACCGGGATGTCAGATTTCAGGTGTTGTCTTGGCTGATCAAGTAAAAAGCTTGGATTGGAAGGCTCGACGGGCAACCTTTTGCTGCGAACTTCCGGCGGAGGCTGTTCACGATGTTCTCAACAAACTTGGCACATTGACTGATGAATGAGATTAATCGCCGAACCAGAAAGTCCAGGTTACCTCGCGTTCCGCTCGGAACCTGACTTT
>JBAXPK010000105.1:0-3204 GCA_037132275.1 bacterium | reverse complement strand
ATTTTTCCACACGAGTACATGTGGAGAAAATAAACGCCACGGTTTCTTGGAGGAATACATCGAGAGGGAGGAGGTAGGTGTTTTCTCCTGTTTCTCATGGTATGGCTCCATGAAACCGTAGCGGAATTTTTGGCTCGGGGTACTCCCCGAACGAAAATCCCGCTACATTCACACGGGATCAGGCATTCTCTGTGTCTCTGTGTCTCGAGCTTGGCGTGCCCTCCGTAGCCTTTGGCGAAGGAGGGTACTCCAAGCGGGTGGTTAATCTGTGATCTGGTCGGAGACCATCCGTAGCTCAAGCGTAGCGCCGAGCGAAGGATGGTGGGCGGTACAGGACTCGAACCTGTAACCTTCTGGGTGTAAACCAGACGCTCTAACCAATTGAGCTAACTGCCCGCCTTGAAGATCAAGAGGGGCGAATCATGAAGGATGACCCCCCTTCCCGTCAAGCGGCGGCTGCACTTTCAACACGCACAGGGTGCATGACAAATTTTGAACATCACTCAAAAGGCCTATATATCCTCACATATATATATGCCAAGGCATATACTCTCATCCCGAAACGAAAAAGAGTATTGAACAGAAGCCCACGAAGCTCACGAAGGCCACACGCGGCGAGTACGCCGCCTGTGGCGGGTTCAGGCCAAAAAATCGATATCTTCCAGATTCGTCCTAAGTAAAACCATTCTCGAAACCCCGTCTTTGAGATATCTTACATGGAAATTAATCAATAGACATAGCATGTATTCCGTGAAGCGTGACCATTACCCCTTCGTGATCTTCGTGGGCTTCTGTTTAAACTCTTAATTCTTGGCTCTGACTATGCCGAATTAGAAATCCCCCGCAAAATCTTCAGCGTCCCGGCGGCGGTGGTTGACCATGAGAAGGCTTTAGCAAAATCGCGGCCTTTTTTGATTCGAGCCTGCCGCTCCGCAGTCGACCATCCCAATACTTCTCGAATCGCCGCCGGCAGCGCGGCGGGATCGCCCGGGTCAAAATACAGCGCCACCTCCCCGCCCACCTCGGGAATCGAGGCGCAGCGGGTCGTCACCACCGGCACCCCGGCCATCAATCCCTCCAACACCGGCAGACCAAACCCCTCATAGCGTGAGGGATGAACGACCATCTCACATCCCTGATACAGGGCCACCAACTCCACCTCGGTTAACTTCCGCAGACGGATAACCCGCGAAGGGTCAGCCAACGAATACAGCGCCTTCTGCACCTCAGGTTCTCCCAATCGGGCATTCCCGACAAGGACAAGATTGTGGGGGATGGACGGCATCAATTTCCCAAAAGCGGTCACCACCGCCTGAACATTCTTATGCGGGTAGGTGGCGGCTACGCAGAGGAGATAGGGCTTTTCAAACGGGATCAAGCGCCCCACCAGCGCTCTCCGCCGCTCCTCCGGCAGGGGCTCGGAAAACATTGGACTGGCGGCCATAGCGACCACCTCCACTTTGCCAGCTCTGGCGGACGTATGCTTGACAATCTCATCGCGGGAGAAGCGTGAGCCGGCAATAATCCGGTCACAGCGCCGCGCTGCGGCTTTGACCAGAATATCCGTCATCAGTCTCGCGAAAAAGCCCAGATCCTGGGGGAAAGCCTTGTATTGCATGTCGTGGATTGACACCCCCTGCGGACACGATGCCAACACCGGTGCGGTATAGCCGGGCGACCAAAGCACATCCACTCCGCTGGCTTTGACTTTCCCCGGGAGTTCAATCTGCTCGCGAATGATACGCTGCGGCCGGCTCATAGCCCGGAATTTCAATGGCACAAAAACGACCTCTGGAAACGCCGCCAAATCGGCCTTCAGGACGCCCTCATTTTCAAGATTGGTGAAAACCACCAACCGGTCACCCGACACCTGTTCCGCCATGGCGCGAAGTGTCTGCCGGAGATACGTCTCGGTCCCCCCGACTTCACCCGGGATATAAAACAGTGTGTTCACGCCGATAGTTATGAGCTTCGTGTTCATAGGTTCCAGAGCCAGAATACAGAATGGGCGAAAACGGTCAAGCCTACTGGCGGCAACAGGCAGGATAGACGCATCTAATTTCTCGGCTTCCCGGCCATATTGGCTCAATCTTACGCTGAAGATTTGGAGTGCGGCGGCTTGCACTGCAGATTCAGAAAAAACTAGTTGAAGGCCAAACTACAGGGCTGCGGCGGACTCCGCCGCAGCCACCTTCGCGATCTTCGCGTGCTTCTGTTCAATATTCTTAGCTCTTTAGCGGAAGATGTATCACGGGAATGACGACCTAAAAATCAGTACGGCCGCAGATACCGGGTTTGCGCGGATGTGTTTATGATTGGGTGATGGAAAACACACCCTTAACGCTGAAGCGGCGCACTGAACTGGCGCTCCGGAAAATCGGCCTGGAGCCAGCCATCTACTATTATGTTTTTGCAAAGAATCACCGCAAATTCCGGGCGGCCAACCGCGCCTTCCGGGCGGCACACCCTTCGCTCAAACTGCCGCCATCCCGACTCCGGTTCGATGTTATCGCCTGCAGCCACGCGGAATATTACGTCACCACGGGAAAAACCATGGCGATGCAAATGCAGGGGGTAATGGAGACATGGGGCGTCCCGAAAACCGGCGTGGTGTGCGAGTGGGGATGCGGTCCCGGGCGCATTCTATTTCCGCTTGCCGCAATGGATGCCGGGAAGACCATGAAATTCATTGGAACCGATATGTATGCGCCATCCATCCGCTGGGCTCAATCGATTCAAGACGGGCATACCACATTCCATCGCAACGGCATGAATCCCCCGCTTTCGATCCCGGATGGCCACGTGGATTTTGCCTATGCCGTATCCGTGTTCACCCATCTTTCAGAGCCGCTGACCCGCGTCTGGTTTCGCGAGATCATGCGGATCCTGAAGCCGGGTGGCGTGTTTTGGTTCAGTGCCCACAGTGGGCGGCACCACCGGGGAGACCTGGATCCGATGCAGTTAGACGCATTGGATCGCGGAGAATTCGCCTCCATCCACAGCCAGCATGACGGCTCCCAGATGTATACCGGAATCCATTGCCCGGAACTGATGAAAGCCATCATCGCCTCAGTCGGCGCCGAGTTACTGGACTACCAACCCGAAGGCAACCAGAACTACCAGGACGCCTGGATTATCAGGAAAAACTCAGGAGCGCCAATCTCCTGATTGGCGTTATTAATATCGCCAATCGGGAGATTGGCG
>JBAXPK010000104.1:0-3239 GCA_037132275.1 bacterium | reverse complement strand
CTGTAGCGTATAAGCTACATTTGGACTAATGAAAGAGCGGGAACTCCGAGAATATCTGACAGAGACGGGGCATAACCCATTCCGCGAATGGCTTCACTCCATGCGGGATGTGCAGGGCCGTGCGCGGATTCGCGTCAAGCTTAATCGGGTGCGTCTCGGCAACCTCGGCGATTGCAAGGCCGTGGGCGAGGGTGTTATGGAGTTTCGTTTGGATTTCGGGCCTGGATACCGGGTGTATTTTGGGCAGGCAGGTGACACATTGGTCATTCTGCTGTGTGGGGGTGACAAGCGAACCCAAGCGCGGGACATCGTGACCGCGAAACAGTATTGGCAATCGTATAAACGGAGGACATCATGAACAAGACAACCACCAGTTATCGCGAGGGGCTGATGAAGGACCTCGCCGACCCTGAAGAGGCGGCCGCCTATCTCAATGTTGCACTCGAAGATGGGTCTCAAGAGGTCTTTCTGATGGCTCTTCGTGACATCGCAGACGCAAAGGGCATGGCCCGGCTTTCCAAGAAGGCTCACCTGAATCGTGTGAGCCTGTATCGCATGCTTTCCGGAAAGGGCAATCCCCAGCTTTCCAGCCTCGCAACTATTCTGAAAAACATTGGCCTCCGCCTTGCCGTTGAGGTAAGAGAGCCTAAAGTGGCTTGATCATTAGTAATAGTTGAAATATAGCCAGACTTTAGGCATCATGCTGACATGAAGCCAGTCAGCAACTACCGTGATTTAGTGTCGAACCAAAAGGCATTCACCCAACAGCAGAGCATTTTCGTTGCCAGCAAAAAGTTCCCCAAGGAGGAAACCTATTCGCTGACAGACCAAATACGCCGTTCATCACGATCCGTGGGGGCCAACATTGCCGAAGCATGGCGGAAAAGGCGCTATGAGGCCCATTTCATTTCAAAACTTACGGACGCGGACGCCGAAAATACCGAAACCCAGCATTGGCTAGACACAGCCTTCGCATGTGAATATCTCTCCAAGCCAGATCATGCCACATTATCCGATGCCAGTGCCGAGGTCGGTCGCCTCATTGGCTCAATGATCAGCACTGCTCCGCGCTGGTGCGCTGTAGCCAGTGCGCAGTGAGCAGCCGGGGAATCAGTGAGCAGTTTGCAGTAAGCAGTCGGCAGTTTGTGTCCCTGATTTCCTGCTGCCAACTGCCCACTGCCTACTGCCGACTGACTTGATCTGCCCGCTGGCTCTTTCTGCCTACTGCTGTCGGCTCACTGCGGAAACGCGTTACGCCAACACGACTATTTTGTGTTGCAATGACGCATCGCAAGGCCTCTAATGAGAGCACTGGAGATGTAGAGGTCAGTCATGAGAATTCTAATTATAGATGATCACGCCGTAATGCGTAGCGGATTGAAGCTTATTCTGTCGGAGGTTTTCAGAGACGTGAAGTTTGGCGAGGCCGAGGACAGCCCAAAAGGCTTGGAGGTCGCGCTCGCCCATATGTGGGATCTTATTATTCTTGATGTATCGATGCCGGGTCGTGGCGGGTTGGACGTATTGAAGGAATTCCACATGCAGCGCCCGAAAACTCCGGTGCTTGTGTTGAGCATGCATGCGGAACGGCCTTTTGCTGTACGTGCGTTTCGGTCCGGCGCCGCCGGCTACCTGACCAAGGCGAGTGCTGGCTCGGAGCTGATACGGGCCGTCGAGCGCATTCTCGCGGGAGGCCGTTATGTCAGTGCTGTCATGGCCGAACAGCTGGCGTCCGAACTGGGCAGCCCCGGGAGCGGCCTCTTGCACGAGAGACTGTCCGATCGTGAGTTCGAGATTCTGCAGTGTATTGCCCGGGGCAAGACGGTCAAGGAGATAGCCTGCGAATTAGTCCTCAGCAGCAACACCATCAGCACTTACCGTGCGCGCATTCTGGAAAAAATGAAGATGCAGACCAATGCCGAACTGACGCATTATGCGATCAGCAACCACTTGGCTGAGTGAGGCGGGCTTGTTATGAGGAGTGGTGCATGAAAGCAACCGTTCTACTTGTGGACGACGAAGAAATCATCAGGACCACTGTCGGGGTATTTCTCCGGGAGAGTGGGTACGAAACGATTGAAGCGGCTGATGCCGAAGAGGCGAAAAAATGGGTGGATCAGCGGTCCCTGGATGTGGCGATAGTTGATATCAACCTGGAAAGCAGCACGGGGTTGGAGGTCGCGAGGCACATCCGTGAGCGGCAACCCGACGTGAGGACGATCCTCATAACGGGCTTGCCCACCTTCGGATCCGCGAACGAGGCTATCAGCCTGCGTATCTTCGATTATCTGGTAAAGCCGATTGGCCGGCATCAACTTCTCGCCGCCGTGGGTAACGCGGCGGCGGCGGTGGCGCGCCAAAAAAAGTACGCCTTGCTGCTTCAGGAACAGGAACGATCGCTGGAAGAAATGGAGCGGCGGGTTCGAATTCGGACGACGGAGTTGCAGCAGACCACGGTCGAGCTGCATGCCTTGGCGGCTCGCCTTCAGGTCGTGCGGGAAGAAGAGCGTAAAGCACTTGCCCGCGAATTACATGATGTGTTTGGGCAGAACCTGACGGCACTGCAAATCGACCTGAGTTGGATGGATCGTCACTTGCGGACTGACCAGCCCATAGCAGTTGAAAAGGTCAAAGACAAGATTGTCGCCATGATGCCGGTGGTTGAACGCCTGGCCGAAATGACTCAAACGATCTGCGGCTCGTTACGACCAGGAATGCTGGACGATCTCGGGTTGCTCGCCGCCATCGAATGGCACGCGGAGGATTTTGAAAAGTGTACCGGCCTGGTCTGTGAGGTGTCGCTTCCCGACCAGGATGTTCCCCTGGATCGAGACTGCGAGTTGGCCCTTTTCCGGATCATGCAGGAGGCTCTGACCAACGTGGTTCGGCACGCGAAGGCGACTCACGTCAAGGTGCGTTTTGGCGCGGCGGGAAACGATTGGGAGCTTGAGATTCAGGACAACGGGAAGGGCTTTACCCCGGATTCGGTCGCGAGGTCGAAGGCTTTGGGTCTGCTCAGCATGCGCGAACGCATCATGGCGTTCGCCGGTACGTTGGATGTCCTGAGTGGACCCGGCAAGGGAACCACGGTGCGGGTCAGGTTTCCGCAGTCCTCCGGCGCGAGTCTCGCGTCTCCAGTCTTTTAATTCCCTTCGCGACCCTGGCGCAATGCCACGGGCACCTGCCGAGGGACCATGGAAATGTGGCTGCCTTCTGTGAATGTAGTTGAAATTGTGACA
>JBAXPK010000103.1:0-3535 GCA_037132275.1 bacterium | reverse complement strand
ACGGCGGATTGGGAGCGGTTCTTCGAGTGGAAACGCATCGAGCGGGAGGATGAGCCGCGCCGGGTGTCGCTGGAGGTGATGCTGCGCGGGACGTGTGATAAGGCGCGGTTGCTCGATCTGGTGGAGAATTTCACATTGTTCTCCGAGCACAAGGCCGGGCTGGTGAAGATCATCGGGCAGAATCACCAATTTTTGGGCGTGAACAACGCCATCACCTCGATGCTCGCCGCGCGCAAACTGGGCCATGGGCGCGGAGGTGTGTTCTGGCAGACTCAGGGCTCAGGCAAGAGTTTCTCGATGGTGTTCTTTGCGCAGAAGGTGCTGCGCAAGGTAGCAGGCAACTGGTCATTCGTGGTCGTAACGGACCGCGTCGAGCTTGATGACCAGATTGCCAAGACGTTCAAGGCCACCGGTGCGGTGAGTGAAACCGAGGGCGATGAGTGTCATGCCGGGAGCGGCGCACACCTGCGGGAACTCCTGCGCGGGAATCATCGCTACGTCTTCACGCTTATTCACAAATTTCAGACACCCGAGATGCTCTGTGACCGGCTTGATGTGATTGTGCTCACTGATGAAGCACACCGTAGCCAATATGACACCCTGGCTGTCAACATGCGCGCGGCGTTACCCAGGGCGTTGTTTCTGGCGTTCACCGGCACGCCGCTTATTGCCGGCGAGGAGCGGACAAAGGACGTCTTCGGCGATTACGTCTCTATTTACGACTTCCAGCAGTCGGTTGAGGACGGCGCGACCGTGCCGTTGTTCTATGATAACCGTACGCCTGAGCTGAAGCTTGTGAACCCGGCTTTAAATGAGGACATTTATAAACTCATTGAGGATGCTGAGCTTGATCCCGAACAGGAGGCGAAGCTCGAGAAAGAGCTGAGCAAGCAATACCACATCCTGACACGCGATGACCGGCTGGAGACGGTTGCCCAGGATATTGTTCGGCATTTCCTTGGGCGGGGTTTCATCGGTAAGGCGATGGTGGTGTCCATTGACAAGGCCACTGCGCTGAAGATGTACGACAAGGTGCGGAAGCTTTGGGCGGTAGAACAAAAGCGGGTGGAGCAGGAACTGGCAAAACTATCCGGCTATTCCACAAAACGGGATACGGCCAAGCCGGGCGCGGCACAGTTTGAAGAACTGAACAGGCGCCTGCATATCCTTAAGACCACCGACATGGCGCTCATCGTTTCACCGGGCCAGAACGAGATCGCGCAGATGCAGGCGCGCGGATTGGACATCGTGCCACACCGGAAACGTATGAATGAGTCCCAGCCCCCGTTGGACGAGAAATTCAAGGATCCAGAGGATCCGTTGCGGCTGGTATTCCTGTGCGCGATGTGGCTGACCGGGTTCGATGCGCCAAGCTGCTCGACCGTGTATCTCGATAAGCCGATGCGGAATCACACCCTCATGCAGACCATCGCCAGGGCGAACCGCGTGTTCCCGGGCAAGCACAGCGGCATGATTGTCGATTATGCCAACGTATTCGCCTCTTTGGAGAAGGCTCTGGCCATCTACGGGGCGGGTAAGGATGGCAAGAATCCAGTGAAGGACAAAGCCAAGCTGGTGGAGGAGTTGCGCCAGGCTGTCAACGCCGCCACAGCCTTCTGTGCGACGCGACAAGTGATGCTTGCCGCCATTGAACAGTTCCCTGCGGTTGGCCTGGAGCGGCTTCAGGCAGTTGATGATTCGGTAAACGCATTGATATCACCGGATCCCCTGCGCCGTGAGTTTTTGGGACATGAGCGGCTCGTCTCAACGCTTTACGGGGCGGTGAAGCCCGACCCGGCGGCACTTGAATTCGCCGGACGCGCCACCTGTATTGCCGCCATTGCCGATGCCATCCGGTCCAAACTGAATCCGAACCCGGCAGACATCACTCGGGTGATGGGGGATATTTGCCAGTTGTTGGACAACTCCATCACTGGAACGTCGATTGCCCATGAGGGTCCGCCGCCTTTGGATCTCTCGAAGATCAACTTTGAGGCGCTTGCCAAGCGACTCAGCAAGAAGAAGGCCAGGAACACGGACCTGGAGATCCTTAAAGCGGCCATTCGAGCCCAGTTGGAGCGGATGATCCGGCTCAATCCGACGCGGGCTGATTTCGCGGAGAAATTCGAGGAGCTGATCGAATCCTACAACAACGGCAGTTGTAACATTGAGTTTCTGTTTAATGAACTGCTCACCCTGAGCCGTAACCTCTCCGAGGAACAGCAGCGCCATGCGCGGGAGAACATGACAGAGGAGGAATTGGTCATATTCGACATCCTCACCCGTCCCGCTCCCGAGTTGAGCCCCGAAGAGCGTGCCGAGGTCAAAAAAGTGGCACGGTTACTTCTCACCAAACTCAAGCAGTTACTAGTTCTCAATTGGCGACAAAAGGCATCAGCCCGCGCCCAGATCAAGCTTACGATCGAGGATCTCCTCGACTCCAGCCTGCCTGTCGCTTACGAACCAGTGGTCTATCAACAAAAGTGCGCAGCACTTTTTGAACATTTCTATGAGGCATATCCGGCCCGCGATGCCAGTGTATATGCGATTGCTGGTTAAAAAGGTGACGGGGACAAGGTGACGGGGACAGTCCCTGAAAACCATGGAATCCATATTTGCCGAAAATGGAGTGTTTGTTAACCAGGTTAAGTATGGCGGGGTGCTGGTGTCGCATGGGTGACGGATATAGTCCCTGAAAACCATTAATTTGATGTAACTGGCATATTTGTCATAGACGCCGCAAGATTGTCTGCTATATTTGCGGAATAGAAGTCGAATATCTGAAATAAAGAGGTGGCTATGCAAGAATATCAGGAAAGACTCTTCCGAGAGACTCCAGGCAGTTATTTCCTTTTCGGACCGCGCGGCACCGGTAAAACCCTCTGGTTGCGCCATCACCATCCGGATGCCTGTCGCATCGATCTTCTGGATTCCGAAACATACCGCACCTATGTGGCTCATCCTGAAAAAATCCGGGATGTCCTTGCCGGCATGCCCGCCGGGCAAACCACCGTCGTGCTCGACGAGGTTCAGAAGGTTCCAGCCTTGCTCGACGAAGTTCACCAGGCCATTTCACAACAAGCGGGAAAGCGTTTTATCCTTACGGGGTCCAGTTCACGGAAATTGAAGCGCCAAGGGGTGGATCTATTGGCCGGCCGGGCCGCCGTCCTGACTCTCCATCCATTCATGGGTGCGGAATTGGGCGCACGCTTTGACCTGCTCTCTGCCCTGCGCTGGGGTATGTTGCCTGTGGTTTGGGGCGAGGAGGACCGGGAATCCGCACTGGGCGCTTATCTGACGGCTTATTTGCGGGAGGAGGTCCAGCAGGAAGGGCTGGCCCGTAACACGGGCAGTTTCAGCCGCTTTTTGGAGGCCATGAGCTTTTCCCATGGCAGCCTCTTGAATGCCACCGAAGTCGCCCGGGAATGTCAGGTCAGTCGAAGTACGGTCGAAGGGTATTTATCCATATTGGAAGATCTCCTGCTCGGTTTTCGTCTGCCGGTTTTCAAACGACGGGCGACTCGGCAACTGACGG
>JBAXPK010000102.1:0-3637 GCA_037132275.1 bacterium | reverse complement strand
TAGCTTAAACGGCTGTTTTTGCCCCCGAAACCGGATTGTAAGCACATGATTCCTCGCGTAGGCTCCATGCTGAGGGCGCGGCCCCCATAGGTGTCTCGGAATAGACAAACTTGCGGCGGGCCTCATCGATGCGGCTACCGCTTTACCGCCTCACGCAACCACTCACGGTACAGGTCCCGGTCCCGGGCGAATTTCAGCAGGAAGCGCCGATCATGGCACCGATGCGTGAGGTGAAAGGTATATCCCTCCCGAAGATATCGTGAAGCTCGCGGCATAACTCCTGGAACTCTGCCACAAACCCAACATCTCTTAAAGCAGTAATTTAGATACCAATTAGATGCCTTTAAGCATCAATTCGGGCACATAATAAGCCGCAACAATCTTCATCCCAACATCTTAACGTGGCGAAGCCACGCACCCTTGCTGATTTTCACCTGGAGTGCATGATCCTGTGTTTTCATGGTTGTTTTGGTGTCGGAATGCTAAGGTCCACTAGCGCACATTCACCTTGCCGAGAACCTGCCAGCCACCGGAGGTCTCCGTCTCGATGGCGATGCGGATGGTCGGATTCAAGATGCCGGGGCGCTTGAGACCAACAGCTAGAGAGTAAGAGCCTGGCTTCGCTTTGGAAAACATCACGCTGTCGCGGGCAACGACGGTCTGACCCGGTTTCCACTCGGCAGGTTTGGCGGATGAAGCGGCGTATTCGTCCACCACTTGGCCTCGGTCATCCAAGAGCGCATACCATAAGTTCGCCGGAATAAAAATGGGGGCCACTCCCTGATTCTCCCATTTGCTTTCCAACATGACTGGATTGGAGCGTGTGAAGACGGCGGGGAACTGTATTTGTTGCAGCACGAAGTGATAGCCGAGGCGGTTGGCGAGAGCTTCCACCAAGGGGCGTTCGTCGGCGAGGAGTTTCAGGCCCTTTTGTTTGTCCTTTAAACTGCACCAGGTGGGTTTGCCCGTCTCCACGCAATCTTTGAGCCGGTGGCCGTAGCCATATTTGTTTGTCTTGCCATACCAATAGCCTAATTGGGCCATTGTCTCATAAGCGGCATAGAATTCAAAGACGGCCGGCAGCCGGCCGACGCAGAAGAGGATTTCGCTGCCGTCCCGGTTGGCGCCAATGCCGTCGCATCGCATGCCAATGTCGTTCTGTGCGGCCCATTTGAAAACGTCTCGATAGTTCTCATTGCCAAAGCAGACTTCCAGCGGTGTCTTCGTGAAGGCCTTGCGGTAGATGGTCAGGTGTTCCTGGTATTTTGCGGGGGAGATTTCGTGTTTGCTGATGGGATACATGTGGCTCTCGCCCCAGTTGCCGTAGGAGCCGATGTCAATGAAGGCGAGATTCGGATTTCCATCATAACGCGCCGCCAGGGCCCGCACGAACTTCTCCACTTTTTGCATGTAGATCGGATGATCAAAAACCGGAACCAGCTTGGATCCCGGGGTGCCGAGGGTTTCCAGCTTGGGGTTGTTGATTTCAAACCGGCTGTAGGTCGCTCCGGCATCGAACACGTATTTTGGCGTCACCCAGAAGTCTTTGGAATGGCTGCTGGCACCTGCGACGCGGAAGGCGAACTGCTTGCCTAATTTGGCCCAGGCCTCCAGGTCACGGTCAATGATCTCCCAGTGATATTCGCCTTCCTTGGGCTCCAGGTCTCCCCATTTGTAACGCGCGTAGCCCAGACTGCCGATGGCGAGAGCCTCCGGAGGCGTCTGTTCGGGTTTGCTGTAGAGCATCCAACCCTTGCCCGGATTGACCACCGGCCCGGTGGCTGGCTTGGGTTGCAGAAGGAAGGCATCGCCCTTGCGGGTGAGAATGGGCAGTTCCGCAGCGTGGGCGTGGAGTGGCGACGCGAGCACAACTGCGAGGCCCGTTAGAGTGAGGAAACGAAGTGTGATTATCATAAGGGAACCTTTGGAAACCAATAGTCGGTGTCGAGTTGCCGGCGGCAGTGTTTGTTTCGGAATGGATAAGCTCATGTCAGTTGCTTTATTTTTGTTTCCTGAATTTTGCACCAAAAGACGTGTTTTGAGATTGAAAAACCATCTAGGAACCCCAACAGGATTGACTGAAGTTCAAGTCGGCTACGGCACCACGCTGACCCGATAAAAGGCATTCGTCGCCCCTGCATAACCCGGATCGGCATATTGCAGGAGTCCATCCATTGGAGCCGTCTGATACTGGTGACTCCGTTACCTATCGTAATGGTGGCCAGGCTGGCGCACCCCATGAATGCCAGATGTCCAATGCTGGTCACGGTGTAGGGGATGGTGATGTTTGTTAGAGGAGAGGAGATAAAAGCACTTGTTCCAATACTGATGACGGGGAGGTTATCAATCATGATGGGGACGACAATATTTACACACGTTCCCGTATATCCCGTTATTGTGACATTGGTTCCATCCGAGGTATATGACCAACCCCCTAAATAGTCTGCCTTCGATGAGATGGCCATGCAGAAAAGCCCCACGAAAAGGATGAAACCCGCAATGGCCTGTCGAAGAATATGGATTCGGTTCGGACTCATGCTGTCGTCCTGCGAGAACAATCACCATCATTACCCTTCCCCAAGGCTCCTGTCCATTCCCCTTTGCTGACCCATTTCGAGCCGACAAGGGACAGAGCCGACAAGTGGCTCGAAGGGACTATCTGTTGCGATCTGTTGCGCCTTGACTTATTGCGCATAACGCATTCTCAGTTATGTGCATGAATGGTTATGTTTCGCATCAGGATGTGGCACGGGCGGCGGGAGTCTGTCGATCGGGGGTCTCCTCATGCGACAAAAATATGAAACGATGACACCGCATCATCAAATCAAACTGATCGCGGGTGATGGTGGTGGGGCGGGTGGCCGACTAATTGTCGCTTGCGGAGTCGTGACCGCATTGCACTTAGGGCAATTTTTCGATAGTCTTCGCCCATTGAAGCAAGGAGTTGATTTATGGACGAAATACTTTCGAAAAACGGACGCCTACTGGAAGATGAATTTTTTGCCAAAAAGGACGCCATTCTGATAGAGAAGCTTCGCGAACTCGAGCGCATGGAGCAGACACAGAAGGCGTTGTCAAAGGTCTCCGGCATTACCAACGAGGCGGTTCTCAAGCGCCTGATGGAACTCGATATTCACGCCGACCTTCTGGCAACCCTGACGCTGGTTCCCCTGGTGGAGACCGCCTGGGCGGACGGCGAGGTTCAGGACTCCGAACGGGAAGCCATCCTGGCCGGGTCGACGCGGAATGGCATGGGGCCCGGCTCTGTTGATTATGTCCTGCTGGACGAATGGCTCAAGAATAAGCCTCCGGCGAAAATGCTGGACGCGTGGATCGTATACATCCGCGGTCTTTGCGAAGTCATGACCGATGACGAGATCAAGGAGATCAAATCCCTCTTTCTTGCACGTGCCCTCGGCATCGCCGAGGCCGCAGGCGGCTTCCTCGGTCTGACCTCGAAAATCTCCGGCAAGGAAAAGGCCATGCTCAAGAAGCTGGAATCAGCCTTCGCGAAATAACACCTCTACAAATGTTGTGGTGGACGCCAGTTTCAGCGCTGTCTTTGATGGGCCTCGAAGGGACTATCTGTTGCGATCTGTTGCGCCTTGACTTGTTGCACATGACGCATTATCAGTTA
>JBAXPK010000101.1:0-3915 GCA_037132275.1 bacterium | reverse complement strand
TGCTTAACAGTTTAAGCATGAGCACTGTGACCACTGGGGACAATTTGTGGTTAGCAGTTTTGCCTTGCGTGCGTGGGTATTCAGCGGACCACGACAACTACGGAGCTGCACCTGGAAAAACCGTGCAAGGCAATCTCTTTCTTCCATCCATGCCACCTTACCGAGCAATCGGGGCCGTGGTCGGGCGTGCCTGCATCGTAAAACAACTGCCTATGGTGAGAAGCATACCATGGGATAACATCTCCCTTGCCATCTGCGCCTCCTTTTTGGTGGTCCATAATGACCGTTGTTATCCAGCATCGCCAGCCCCCGTTCAGAGGTGTCCGGCAGCACCGGAATAGGTGTCCGGCCACTCCGGAATCAGTGTCCGGCCAAAATCGGAACAGGTGTCCGGCTCAAATCGGAATAGGTGTCCGGCCGCCGCCGGAATACGCAGGAATGGACTAAGCGGTCAGTTATCCTATGCAGCCCCTTTTTCATCTAGCCCTCCCCCCTTCCCTGCCCCCATTAAAAACATTTGGGAACAGTCCCCGGTGAGTTATACGGTCTCGCGGGTGCTCTCTGGCAAGGCTGAAGGAGCCCGGATTACCCCTGAATTAACTATCTGTCCCCGGATCCTCCCCGGATCCTCCTCAGGCTACGGCTCCCAAGGTCGCCGATCCTGGCCGCTGACGTTCGGCATGATGATAAATTGACATCATGACGTCATAACGCTATGTTGTTATCAGAGAAAAGAGGAACAAACATGAGCGTCGCAATCAAACGGGCAACAGTGTACTTCGACTCATCGCTTCACCGCGTGTTGCGGCTGAAATCCGCCGAAACATCGCGGAGCGTATCTGAATTGGTCAATGAAGCCGTATCCACGGCTCTTCACGAGGATCTCGACGATTTGGAGATTTTTCAGAAACGGGCACATGAACCTACCATATCATTGGAATCCGCCCTAAAGGAGTTGAAGCGAAATGGGAAAATATAGAGTCGAACTGAAGAATAGTGTCCAGAAGGATTTTGACTCAATCCCAAAGAAAGACCTTCAGCGTACCATTTCGGCAATTGAGGCACTGGCTGATGATCCGCGTCCGCCCCAATCTAAGAAGCTTTCCGGGCGCGAGCAGTACCGTCTGAGACAAGGCAACTATCGGATTCTATACTCGATCAAGGATGATCTACTGATCGTATTTGTTGTTGCAGTTGGACTGCGGAAGGAAATCTACAGATAGCCGAACCACGCCTTTCTCCATACGGCTTGCGCCGCTGGAGAAGGCTGGCGTTCGATTCCAAGACAAAGATGGAATTGACAATAATGATGGCATTGCATACATTGTATTACAGAAGAATACACAAGGAGATGACATGAGTATTGCTGTATCAATTCGATTGCCTGATGGTCTGGCTAATGAACTGACCCATATTGCAGATGAAACGGAAAGGCCCCGCTCCTTCCATATTCAAAGGGCATTGGAATCTTACATTGCGGACTTTGCCGATGTGCAAATTGCCCTTGATCGGCTGCGCGATCAAAAGGATGTGGTTGTGTCCGGCCACGAATTGAGGAAATCCCTTGGCCTTTGAAATCACCTATAAGAAGAGCGTGTCGAAAGATCTCGCAAGTCTCGGTAAAGCCGAAGCTAGGCGGATACTTGACAAGATTGACAAGAATCTCGCCTTGCGTGCAGATTCATATCCTGTTTTGAAAGGCCAGTTTGCCGGATTGAGAAAATTTCGCGTCGGTGATTACCGTGTCATTTATGCCATCTTGGGAACACAAGTCCTTATCCTGCGAATAGGCCACCGGCGGGAAATCTATGATAAATGATCGAACCAGAAAGTCCAGGTTACCTGGCGTTCCGCTCGGAACCTGACTTTCGCCGTTGGATTGCAGAAAATGAAAGAGATAGAAAGACTGATTGTTGTCGTAATAGTGTGCCTAGCAACCTGTGGCTGTGCGGGGACGAATCATCACGTCGAAGCCATTAGTTGCAGGCCGGGTGAGTTGCTCATTTCCGGGAATCACGTCTTCGCCGATTCTCTCACTATAAACGAGCGATTGTCAGACTACAGCGTGTTTCTTCACATAGGCGAGGACGATGGCCCCGGGAGTGGGTTTCGCTTCCTCCCAAACCAAGCGTTCAAAGGCCAACAGATACGCTCGGCATTCCCGCCCGCCTATGATTTCGCTGGCACGTGGGCGTTGATGAGCAACGGTTGTCTGCGGTTGGATGGTCGATTCGCAGGTTTTTCCCCAGAGTACGCAGGGCACCTTCCTGCTGAGCAACCATTCTCGTTGGTCGTCTCTGAGGTGGAACACGTTCCTCAATGGAAACGACTCAAGTTGTTTGCCGGAAAGGTGCTCGATTACTATCCGTATGTTTTGCATGCTGGAAAGGTAACTAACAATGTCCCATCGGACGCTGTTGCCGTCCTTGCTGAACTACGAACAAGCAAGGTGGCTACGCCGGAAGAAGCTGCAAGCCTGGTTTGGCAGAGCCTCACAAAGGAAGAGCTGAAATCGATGGCTGACGCAATGAGCCGCCTTCCGAGGGTTGTTCACCTGCGAAGGATAGCCGACAAGGTGAATGACGACATCGTGGCGTGCGACCTTGTATGGGTCATCCATATGTCGCTCCCTGACCGCCCTATCGTTTCCAATGAGAACGAACGATGGTTCTTCATTCCCGCCAGAACAGGAAAGATAATCACTCCCAACCAAGTGCCGGAGGATACGGCTCGCAAGCTCGCCGATCCTCAGCACTGACGTAATTCCGCTGGGGACAGTCCCCGGAGTTCCCCTTCGCCGTCATCACCACCGCCACCACCGCCACTGCCGAGTTTGACCAGTTGCGACCGCACAGCCTGAAAGAACGCCACATCATCCCCTATTTTCAGGGCTTGTAAAATCGGTATTGACTTCATTTTAGTCAATGCTTAACAGTTTAAGCATGAGTACTGAAGTTTCAATCAAGGATGTTGCCAGGGTGGCAGAGGTGTCGGTTGCGGCGGTCTCGTATACACTCAATGGGAAGGGCGACAGGTACCGGATTGGCCGGGACACACAGGAGCGGATACGGACTGGCGCTCTCCGTTTAGGTTATCAGGCGAATAGCCTGGCGCGGGATATCCGCATGGGAAATTGGCATCCGGTGGACAGCGCGGGGCAGACGCCAGCCATCAGACGGGAGGTCGGGCTCGTGGTGGGAGCCGGTAGCCCGGCGTCTTCCCTCGCCCTGATTCCCGGACAGGAACTGCTCCTGGCAACAGAGGGCTTTACGACGGTCATCGTCGCCCTCCCCGCCGATGGTGAGGGCACCCGGAGGCGACTTGCCGACCTCGTCACTGCCAGATTTATTGGAATCTTGTGCTGCCCCAGCCTCTTCACCACCGTGTCATCCGCCGTGGCAAACCAATATCCGTTGATCGCGCTGAGCCCTTGGGCGGCGAAAACGCTATTGGGTAAGCCCCACATCGCGGCAACCCGAGCGGATACACCCATTCCCCCCGCCGCCCCTCTCCAGTCGGCACCGACAACGAAACCCCTTCCACCGTCGCCCGTGGTGGTTACCGAATCGCCGCCCGTCATCGTTCCCGAGCCGACACCGGTGGCTGATCCAACGCCAACACCGGCCCCGGTACCGGTGGTCGTCCCGGAACCTGCGCCCACGCCGACAACGGAAGTCCCGCCGCCACTAGTCGTTCCTGAGCCCGAGCCGCCAGCTCCAGTTCCGACGCCGGTCGTGGTTGAGCCTATTCAGGAACCCGCGCCGGCGCCTGCCGTCGTCGAGTCGGAGGCGCCACCTGCGGAGAGACCTGAACCGGTTGCGGAAGTGCCGTCGCCTGTGGTGATTCCCGAACCACCGCCCGTCATCGTTCCCGAGCCGACACCGGTGGCGGATCCAACACCAACACCGGCCCCGG
>JBAXPK010000100.1:0-4012 GCA_037132275.1 bacterium | reverse complement strand
TATGAAACACACACAGAGCGGCAAACACGGAGTGGCACGAATGGCGGGCGCGGTGCTCGCAGGACTGATGTTGGTCACGGCCAATGGGGCCACAGGCGCCGAGAAAGCGGCGCCTGCGGACTCTTCTGTCGCGGTCAGCGGCAAGGATACCAAAACGAACAAGTATGAGGGAAAGCCCATGACCCCAAACACCACCACACCTTCGCAAACCATCACGCTCGACGGGCCGGACTGGACAATTGCCATCGATCCAAATAACAAGGGGCGTGATGAGAAGTGGTTTGAAGCGCCCCGGCCGGAGGCGAAGCCGGCAACGGTGCCCTGTACGATTCAGGAGATATTTACCAACTACGCCGGGCTGGCGTGGTATTGGAAGGAGTTCGAGGCACCGAAGAACCCTCTTCCCGGCGGCCGGTACCTGCTGCGGTTCTGGATGGTGGACTACAAGGCCGATGTCTGGGTGAACGGCAAGCTTGTCGGTTCCCATGAAGCCGCCGATGAGCCCTTTGTCCTGGATGCCACCGAGGCCGTACGCGCGGGCACCAACGTGCTGGCCGTGCGCGTGCTCCATCCCACGGCGACCAGCATTGATGGGATCGTGCAGCAGGAGACGCCGAACGGCCCGAAGGGCGGAGTTCCTGGGTCAGACTGGAACTTCGGGGGAATCCTCGATTCAGTGGAACTGCTGGTCGCGCCGGCGGTACGGATCGAGGATCTGTACGCAGATGGGGACTGGAAGAGCGGCGATGTGAAGGTGCAGGTCAATGTCCGCAACTCCGGGAGCGGGAAAGTCCGCGTGCGGCTGGCCCTGTCTGTCGCCCCGGCTGTGGGCGGTGAACGGATCGATGAGGTTGTCCAGGAGCAGGAAGTCCCTGCCGGCGACACGCTGGTGACGGGTACGATCCATGTGCCGCAACACAGATTGTGGGAGTTGGACGATCCCATGCTGTACCGCGTGACGGCGCAGCTCAAAGATTCGGGGACGGCTTCGGTCGATGAACGATCGGACCGTATCGGGTTCAGAGACTTCCGTTACGAGAATGGTTGCTTCCGGCTGAACGGCCGACGGATATTTCTTCGCAGCGCGCTCATCGTCTGGTCAACGCCGGTCTTAATCCATTCCGCCCGGGATCGCCAGATGCTGAGAAAAGACATTCTTAATGCCAAGGCGATGGGGTTCAACGCTATCCGCTACCTGTCCTTTGCCGCACCGCGCTGCAACCTCGAACTGGCTGACGAGCTGGGGATCATGATCATGCAGGAGTCGATGGTCTCCTGGACCTACACCTGGCATTATCCCAAGGACACGAGTCTGGGCGACCAACGATTTGACCGCTCGCTGCTGGGTGTTATCCGGCGAGACCGGAACCATCCCAGCGTCACGATGTGGCAATTCCTCAATGAGACGGGTAATTCCCGTGAGTTCCAGCACGCCGTGGCTGTCCTGCCCAAGGTGCGTGCCTTGGATAATTCGCGCGTCTGTTTCCTGAATGGCGGAAGATTTGACCACCAGTCTAAGATTGGCAGCCTCAGCAATCCTGGTTCACAGGCCTGGGATGAACTGAACCTTGAGGATAAGCACTTATATCCCCTTGTTCCCCATCAGCCCGGTACGATCTCGACGTTGCGTGGCGGCAAAGGGCCGCTTTTCATATCGGAGTACGGAATCGGCAGCGCGCTCGATTTGGTGAAGCTGACCCGCAACTTCGAGCGGTTGGGCGCGACCGGCGCGATGGATGCAAAATACTACCGTCAAAGCCTAGACCAGTTCCTGGCCGACTGGGAGCGCTGGCATTTGGCGGAGATCTTCGGCCGGACGGAAGACTACTTACGTGCCTGCCAATCGGCTAACGCAGCTCAGCGAACACTGGGCTTGAACGCGCTACGTTCCAATCCCGCCCTGATCGGCTACAGCATGACGAGCCTGTTTGATGAGGTGGGCTGTGGCGAGGGCCTGATCACGATGTTCCGGGATCTCAAACCCGGCATCCTGGATGCGATGCGCGATGGCTGGGCGCCCTTGCGCTGGTGCTTGTTCGCCGAGCCCTCCCAGCTTTACCGGGGTGGCACCGTGCGGATCGAAGCGGTGTTGGCCAATGAGGATGTCCTGCGACCGGGCGTCTACGAAGTGGAAGTCGTCCTCTTCGATCCGGACCAGAAACCGGTCTTCAAGAAGAAGGTCAACGTAACCATCAGCGATCCCAAGGCGAATCCGCCTTTTGCGCTGGGGGTGTTGGCGGCGAATGTGCCGATCAATGGTCCGGCGGGGCGCTATCGCCTGGCCGCACATTTCGTTTCAGGCGCGGCGGCAGAGGGACAGCCGGTCGAGTTCTTTGTCGACGATCCAACGACAATGCCGCCGGTGAAGGCCGATATCGCGATCTGGGGCAAGGACGAGGGACTGGAGAAGTGGTTGAAGGAGCATGGGATCGCGTTTCACGCCGTGGCGGCGGGACAGCCGCTGCAGAAACGCGAAACCATTCTGGTTGTCGGCAAAGCGGCCAGGAATGCGGAGCAGTTCAAAGATTTGGCCTCGCGTATGGCTCGCGGTTCGACGGTTGTCTTCCTGACTCTGCAGACGCTGGTTGATGATGCATTGCCGGACAAAGAAAAGGGCGCAAATCTCTGCTGGTTGCCGCTGGCGAACAAGGGGCGCTTGGCCGAGACGGATTCGTTAAAAGGGTGGGTTAATGGGTTGTATCATCGGGACGATTGGGTGCGCCGCCATCCGCTGTTTGAGGGGTTGCCTGCGGGTGGACTTATGGACTGGACCTTCTATCGAACCATCGCGCCGGTGGGTGGAAAATGTCTCATGGGGAGTGATGCGCCGGATGAGGCGGTCTGTGGAGGAATCAACACGTGCAGCCCCTACCTTTCCGGCCTGCATCTCGGCGTCTGGAAATTGGGCGCCGGGCGTTTCATCGCCAACGGCCTGAACATTCGCGAAAATCTCGGCAGTGATCCCGTGGCCGAACGCCTGCTGCGGAACCTGCTCAACTATGCGGGGCAGAATCTTGACAAACCGCTGGCCGACCTGCCGGCTGATTTTGATAAGCAACTGGAGACCATGGGCTACAAGGCGGGACAAACGGACACGAAAGGGGTTTCGGGATTATGAAGAGCACAAAGAACCGAACGAGCAGTCCCGGAAGTCAGCCATTTCGAACGAAGTCTGCATCAATGGTAGTGCTCCTGTCTCTATTACTAGGCTCAGCGAAAGGATCCGAACGTATGTTACTGTGGCCCCATGCGGCTCCGAATGGGAACGGCAAACCATCTACGGAAACAACCTACTTTACGGTCATGACTCCTACCAACCCGTCCGGCGCGGTAGTGGTCTTCTGTTCCGGGGGAGGTTACGGTGGCCTGGCCAACCTTGGCGATGCGCCTCCGATGTTTGAACTGCTGAAACCGTACGGCGTTACGCTGGTCGTCCTGGAATACCGGCTGCCGCGAGGCAACCGAGAAATCCCGCTGTTGGACGCCCAACGCATGCTGCGACATGTCCGTTATCATGCGAAAGAATGGAAGTGCGATCCGAAACGGGTTGGCGTCATGGGGATCTCAGCCGGTGGTCATCTGGCCGCCACGGCCGCCACCTCTTTTGACGACGGGAATCCAAAGTCCGACGACCCCGTCGAGCGTATGAGTTGCCGTCCCGATTTTGCCATCCTGCTCTGTCCGGTAATCACGATGGGAACGAACACCCACGCCGGTTCACGCGAGAATTTGCTGGGAAAGAACCCAACATCCGAAATGATTCAACGGTATTCGGCGGAAAAGCAGGTGACGGAGAATACATGCCCATGTTTCCTGGCCCACGCGCAGGATGACAACGTCGCCCCGCCTAGTAATAGCCAGGCTTTCTATGATGCCTTGCAGGCCAGGAAGGTGCCAGCCGAGTACGTGAAGGTGAAGCAAGGCGGTCACGAGATGGGCTACTGTCGCGCACCGCATTGGAATAGCTGGAAGGATGAAATGGTTGAGTGGCTGAAGAAGACTTCCATCATCG
>JBAXPK010000099.1:0-4144 GCA_037132275.1 bacterium | reverse complement strand
ACTCCAAAAAGATAGCCAACAGCGTATTTTAGATGAGCGCCGATCTTTCCGTACGCGGCCGGACCAATTTGATGTTGTTGTTCATCAAAGGATGTTCCTTTGCCCAACTCTCCAAAGTCGCTTTGCCATTCGAAACCCGGCTCAAACGACGGCGTCCAGCGATACCTCGTGCTCCAGACAAATCCCGCTTCCAGGTTCTGTTCCGCATTGGCTCCAACTTCTTTTTCAAGGATCACGTTCAGCATATGATCGTAATCACCCATCTGTTTTTCCAGTAGTAACTTCCCTTCCGCGTTATCCGGTTCGCCATCCTTCGCTGAGAATTCATAGGCAAGATAAAGTCCAGTGTCGATGGGCCACTCCCCGGGCTCGGACAGTTGAAAACGGTTTTCCCACTCCACCGCCTCAAACTCCCACCCTTTGTCTTCTTCAGAGGAGTTTGCGATCTCCCCATAAAGTTCCGTAAACCAATAGTGGGTCACGCCATATCCCACAGCACATTTCTGTCCCTGTAAACCGTTATGGTCATCTCTTCCGTCAAAGTCATAACTCCCCCGCGCCTCAATCTCGACTTCGCCCTGCACAACATGCGGCGAATAGACGTGTTCAGCCGCAGAGGCCCCCTTTGATAACCCGAGAAGAACAAAACAAGTTAACGGGAGCGCCACAAAGAGCTTCGCACGCTGGCCCTGTTTATTCCCATTTCCACGCGAAACGGCAGCATGACCAAACAATTTTAAGATCACCATCATCCCCCCCAAGGTCAGTAGATAGGCCAATACTTGAATCCCGGACGGCCGTGCGCTGTACCCTAAGAGAGTATGCAGGACTTGCCCGAGCCAATTGGACTCCGGCAAGATTCGAGAGGCGTCCCACACCGGGGCGATGATTTCCGGCAGGAATCCGGCGGAAGCCAAAAATGCGACGGCTTGCGAAACCATACCCGCCGCCAGAAGGATGAGCAGCCAACTCGTGGTTGCGAAAAGCGCGCGCGCCGATATTTTCACAAGGCCATAGTAGATGATGGCCCCCGCAACGATCCCTAAAATAAGGCCTAGCAAACTCCCAAGGATCACCCCAGCCAAAGCCGCGCCAGAAGCAAGCACTCCATAGGTAAAGAGTACGAGTTCCGATCCTTCGCGAAGTAGTGCCAGCATCGTCACGACGGATAGCGAATACAGAGGCATCTCCCCTTCTGTGACCTGACGCCCCACCTCGCTAAAGCGCTCGGTCAACTTCCTGCCATGGCGCCGCATCCATACAATCGTCCACCCGATCAGGATGGCAGCCAACAACAGAACGGAGGCGTTAAACACCTCTTGTCCCATCCCTTGCATGGCGTTGGAAATGGTTTCCGCAAAAAACGCCACGGTCAGAGCGCCCATGATCCCTGCCGCAATGCCTGCACAAATAAGCCGCTTCGCGAATCGGACACCGTGCGTTGCCGCAAGGAGCACCCCAACGATCAAAGCGACCTCCAGTATCTCCCTGAAAACGATAATCGATATGGACAGCATACTTATTCTCCTGCGATCACAACGCCCTGCGCCGTGTTTTTATGAAACTCACCAAAATACTTATAGATCCCTGGTTTTAGAGGCCCAAGAAACACAGTGATCTTTGCGTTTCCCGCCACCACTTTTTCCCGATTGAGATCGTAGCTTTCGAACTCCTCTGCGGTTGCGTCTTGGTTTTCGATCACGACCTTCACTTTCTTGCCTGCCGGAATTTTGAGTTTTGCGGGAGAAAACTGGTGATCCTTGATCACAATCGTGAATCCTGTGTCTTCGGCGCGACTGACACCAGTGATCGGGGAAAAGACTATCAGCGCGACAAACAATACGAGTAACCTTTCACCTTTCATTCGATGTCGTTCTCCATTGTGGGTTCTCTTGCATTTGCATATATGAACAGTCGTTTGTAGTATGAGCGACAAAAAAGGATCACCGTGCGCCCACATGACGCATGCCTTCCGCGAACAGATTATTGATGTGTTGATCGTCCAGCGAATAATACACGATTTTGCCCTCTTTCCGGTACTTGACCAATCTCTGTCCTCGAAGAAGCCGCAGTTGGTGCGACACGGCGGAGCCGGTCAAACCCAAGGCGGCAGCCAGATCGCAGACGCAGAGTTCCGTTCGTGACAGGGCGGCGATGATCCTGACCCGTGTCGGGTCGCTCAACGAACGGAAGGTCTCCGCCAAATCATTCACCTCAGGATCGCTGGGCATCGCCTTCAACGCCAATTGGACGTGTTGTTCGTCGACATACGCGATTTCACACACATCTTCTTCATCGGATTTCTTAGGGTCTAGTACCATGGTCTTTCCATATATGAAACATATGAACACATATTCAATCGTAAACCCGTCGCATTGTCAACACCGGTTTTCACCGAAAGCAGGTGCTACCCTTGCAATCCAAACCGTGGTATTTGGGGAAGATGGCTGAAATGACCATCATGGGAGTAGAGTTGAAGATCATGCTGAAGCACCAGCGCGGCAATCCACATGTCGTTGGTCGGGATCGGGGTTCCCTGAGCGCGGAGTTGGGCAAAGACCCGCGCATAATGGTGGGTGGTGGCTTCATCGGGAAGCAGGATATGGACACGCGGACGGTTTAGAAATTGAATCAGGATCCGCTCATTCCTCCGCGCCACGGTGCCACACAGAAATCCAGCCCTCAATTCTGCTAAAGTCACATACGGAATATGAATCTCGGAAGCATGCGCAAGGGACTCGACAGCCTCACTGGCACCCTCGCAAAAGTCGCGGTACGAATTGGTATCGATGGCGATTCTCATTTCCACAACGCCTCATCCACTTTATCCATGTCAGCCATCGCCTTGTCGAATTCCGGGTCATGAACCCAAGATCCAGCCAAATCGGCAAGATCATCATATCGGGTCGGCTCCGGCCCCAGATTAAGCCCCCGCTCAAGCGCTTTAATCAAAACGGCATTCAACGACTGGTGTGAAACCGCTGCCTCATGTCGTACAACCACATCAAAACGCGACGGGATTCCCCTGATAGTATATTGCATCGTTTTCATGCCTACATAATAGGCAATGAATGCATTCGCGTCAACAAGTCATATATTGTTAACTTTCCTGACTTTCAGTTTTTCCATGAGCGCTTTTGCCCGCGCAAGCGCGGCACGTTCTGCGTCATTGTCTGGCTCCGACCAGGGCTGGGTGACTCGCCAGGTGATTTGTCCATCCAACGGCGGGGCAGGGAAGGGGCCGGGATCCCATAGCGAATAACCTCGAAACGACACCGGCTGTTCCTGATAGCAGGCTCGAACCGCTTCGCGAATCTGCTGATCTGGCTCGAACTGCAGATCTATGAGTGTCACCTGTTGCAAGAGGCGAAGTATAAATTCCGCAGGAATGTTGTGTAGCACCGCATGTGCGGCATCCGTCCCCACGATCCGTTTCCGGTCATCCACCCCGTTGGCGAAGAGCGCCTTGAGCGAGGCGCCGGTATGATGTCCGGGGGATTCCGGCCCGCCCAGGACGAGGTAGCGGATATTCGGATTACCCACGATGTTGCAGATGATCTTCTCAAAGCCGATGTTGGGGGTCTGCACGGTGCCAGCCAAGGCCGCCCCGTTTTCGACTCCCACTCGCACAAGTCTCTCCAGATCGGGAGGAATCTTATCCTCATCCGTATTGAGGACAATGGCCAAAGCCACTGGGGAGGCATCATTACCACGGATGTATCTCCCCGCTTCGGCTGGATAGTTTGGATGGGGAGTGACTTTAATCATGATTGATGATCCGCGCCCCAATAACGCCGACGGAAATAAAGCGACACGTTCACAAGCCCGATCAATACCGGCACTTCCACCAGCGGACCGATTACGGCCGCAAACGCCGCACCGTGGTTGATGCCGAACACGCCCACGGCCACGGCGATAGCCAGTTCGAAGTTGTTACTGGCCGCCGTGAAGGAAAGTGTTGCCGACTTGGCGTAGTTGGCGCCCGCCTTGGCACTCATCCAGAAACTCAGCAGGAACATCGTCACGAAATAAATCAGGAGCGGCACGGCAATCAACAGGACATCGCCGGGCTTCGCAATGATCTTCTGACCCTGCATGGAGAACATCACCACGATGGTGAACAGCAAGGCGATCAGGGTCATGG
>JBAXPK010000098.1:0-4209 GCA_037132275.1 bacterium | reverse complement strand
GACTGACTTGATGGAAACCATAAAGTCGCTTCAAAGCCTACTTCATTCAAAAGAACGGATCAATGTTCAGGGAATTAAAGGAAGAATACGGAAACTAAAAGCCACATTAATAGCCACGACAAAATGCCACTCCGGTAGATCCGCAGAACAAGGGGATGTTAAGGCAGTAACATCTCCCTCCTGCCCACAGGGTCCCTCTCAGAACGATTTGGACCGCGACAACTAGCCTAGCCCCGATTCAACACTTTCGGATTGATAAAGACTAGTGGGAATATTACCTTCGCCGAATGCGTCTCTGGTGAGAGACTGGCGGCGCTCGATCGAATCATTGGGTCTTACAGATGCGTGGGGTTATGGCAGAACGACTTATCAGCGATGGATTAAACAAGCCTGACAAGGATTTGGATGTACGGCTCAGGCCGACCCGGTTCAAGGATTTTGTTGGCCAGAAGAAAGCCAGTGAACGGCTTGAGTTGTTTACCCAGGCCGCCCGGAAACGCGGTGATGTGATGGAGCATGTGCTCTTGTCGGGACCGCCGGGACTGGGCAAGACCACGCTGGCCTACATCCTCGCGGCGGAAATGGGTGTGAATATCAAATCCACCTCCGGGCCGGTAATTGACAAGCCGGGTGATCTGGCGGGGCTTCTGACGGGACTGGAGCGTGGCGATATCCTCTTCATTGACGAAATCCACCGGATGCAGCGCTCCGTGGAGGAGTATCTCTATTCAGCCATGGAGGATTTCGTTATCGATATCATGATTGACCAGGGGGCCAACGCCCGCTCGGTGCGCTTGAATCTCCAGCCGTTTACCTTGCTTGGTGCGACCACGCGAAGCGGATTGCTGACAGCACCATTTCGGGCCCGTTTCGGATTGCCGATCCGTTTGGATTATTATGCGGCGGCGGATCTGGAACATATCGTCAAACGCTCCGCCCGCATTCTGGATGTCGATGTCGATGAGGGGGGCGCGCGGGAGATTGCGCGACGGTCCCGTGGCACACCCCGTATTTCCAATAATCTTCTTCGGCGGGTGCGGGATTTTGCCCAGGTGAAGGCCGATGGAAAGATCACGCAACCCGTGGCTGCCGCAGCATTGAGTATGTTGGATATTGATGAAGATGGCCTCGACGAGATGGATAAGCGCATCCTGGAGACCATCATGCATCGATTTTCAGGCGGTCCCGTCGGGCTCAGTTCCCTGTCTGTATCGGTGGGTGAAGAGGCTGATACGATCGAGGAAGTGTATGAGCCGTTTCTGATTCAGGAAGGCTTTATGAAGCGAACGCCCCAGGGGCGCGTGGCCACGGATCTGTGCTACAAGCGATTTGGGGTCAAGTCCATCGAAAGTACAGGACGGTTGCTCTAACGCGCTTCAAAAACAGCCACATTTCCATCCTGGAAGAGTTGCCTGGCTTGGGGGGGGACGGTGCCAAGGCCGTCTACCGTAACATAATAAACCTTATTTCCATCCCCGTACCAGTCGGTGTCGGCACCGCGAAGTTCGAACATGCGCCGCAGATAGTCAATCCATGCCCGCGCATCATGAGGCAGCGAACCGGTCCCATGCGGCGGATGATGGAGTGTTGGAAGCGCCGCCTCGCCCGATCTTACCGTGAAGCGGGGGCAGCCGGAAACATAGGCCTGGATCTGGCGCCGCGCCGCGCCGGAGGCCTCAATCCGGAAAGGGCCGCGCGGGTCATGTTGTTCAATGAAGCAGGCCGCACGGTAGAGCGCCGCATCTGGAGAATCACGGGTCTGATTGATCACAATGGCGAGCGCCGGGATCAGGATTAAAGCCAGTTTTACCCGGGAGCGGCCTGCCAGTGTCTCAAACCCGATTGCGGCGATAAAAGTAATAAAAGGCAAAGCCAGCAAAGCGCCATACATGTCCGGCGTACAGGAAAGGACAAGCGTGGCCAGCCCGGCGGAAAGCATGGCGCGGAAGGAGGGGGTACCGAATCGTTCCGGCGCCGAGACGAGCGCCAGGATGAACAACGGCAACAGCCAGCCGAAACGGGTGATCAGGCGATAGGTTAGCGTGAGGGGGTTGCCATCGGCTAATATCAGGCCGATCATGAGTGAGGCGAGACCGGCAAGCAGCAGACCCCATCTTCCGCGCACAAGAGCAAGGACCGGTGAGATCACAAACAGGATCGGGATGAGCCCCGCACCGATGAGTCCTGCCTTATGAGCGATTGACAGCAGGAGAGATAGGCAGAACCAGGCCGGGATGAGCAGGAGAAGCGTTTTCCACCGCGAGATATTCCGGGGCGGAAATGCCTCTCCAATTTTGAGCAAAACCAGAAGATAGACAGGCAATAATGCCACGGTCAACCCCCGGCCAGTGGCCCAGTAATTATAACGCATAAAGACCGGCGAGAAGATGTATAGGATGCCAAACCAGGTGGCTGCGGTGTCCGACTTAAACAGGTGGCGCGCCAAGACCCATGCCCCGGAAAGCCCGGCCATCCCGAAGGCAACCGATAGGATGTAGAATCCCCAGTCCACTCCGGTATGTCCCAGTATTTCAATGGTGGCCAGAACAAGCGGCTGGGCGCTTGAATACGAACGGGGGGTAAACCCCAGGAGAGACAGCGGATGGATGAGCCAGGAGATTCGCTGCTCCACGGCCACGTTGCCCGCTAGATCCTGCCATTTATAGGTGTCGATCCCGGCAAGATGGCTCACGGGAAGGACGAGCAAGGCGAATAGGATGGCGCAGGCAATCAAAGGACGATTTGAACAGAAGTCCACACAGCCCGCAAAGAGGGACTGTTTCCCCTGTGCAAAACAAAAGCGCCATGCGCCGGCGAGACTGAGGCCCGCCAAAAGAATATGCGCGCAAGCGAGCGAGTCAGGCGTTATGGCGATGTCCAGGAGGTGAAGGCTTACGGGTACGATCACATTTACGGCGACCATGACCGGCCCCCAGCCGGCCAGGGTGATGAGCCGTGATTGGCGGGGCAAGAGAAGACGACTGATAAACCAGGGTGTTGTGACGATGGCAAAAAACAGGGACGCGAGGTGAAGAGGAAGCATGACATTCATCCAGCCTCAGAGTCCCGAGTAACTGACTTCAGGTGGCGGATGGGGCGTGGGTGGAATTTCCGGCGGCCCGGGCGGCCCCGGGGGCGGTCTTACAGGAGGGACGACTGGCGGTTCCCCCGTCGGTTTTGAGTAAATAGTAGAAGGGGGACCCGCTGGACCTCCGAATCCCCCGCTAACCCCCTGGCCAACACTCATGATTTTTGGCCATTCCACATTTTTTTGTCCCACGAGCACAAGCGGAAATTCCGCCATAGGGGCGTCATAGGGGAGTGATGAAAAAGCGAACATGTCTGGAGCCAGACGGGGCAGGGGAGGGGCCTCATGTAGTACCTCTTCGGCAGCCTTCATTTCCCCTTTTTCGTCTTGAGCTTGCAAACGGGGGGCGACAAACTCCGTCTTGGCTGAAGGGCCATTATTATTGAGTCCTGCCAGCGGGTTCAAACGGGCTTCTCCAGCCGGAAGAGGTGATGGGTCAGACGTGGTCTTCACGACGGGTTCATTGCCAGTTTCGTAGATATTGGGCAATGAGGGGGGGGGCGTTGGCGGTGCAATATAATAGAAGTAACCCGCGATGACGCTGCACATCATCGCCCCCATCACCATGAGAATCACGGTAAAGCGTTTATTATTGTTGTTCACGTAATAACCCCCGCCAGGCCATCCCTCTTGGATTACCCTCATCATTATCTAAGAAACCATTGCATCGGGCAAGATAGATTTCGTAAGGTGTGCCCACTGGAGACATGATTATGGGTAATACATTCGGATCAGTATTTCGCGTCACGACGTTTGGCGAGTCGCATGGGCCGATGGTGGGAGCGGTCATTGACGGTCTGCCGGCTCAGTTCCATTTGCGGGAGTCGGACATTCAGCCGCAGCTTGACCGGCGTCGGCCGGGGCAGAGTGATTTGACGACTCCTCGTCAGGAAACGGATACCGTACAAATTGTCTCCGGACTCGAGAACGGAGTAACGCTGGGATCGCCAGTGACCCTTGTGATTCCGAACCGCGATACGCGACCGGAAGATTACGGGGAGATGCGGGCCGCTCCACGACCGTCGCATGCTGATTTCACGTACAGGGCGAAATATGGCGTGCTGGCGTCCAGCGGGGGGGGGCGGGCCAGCGCCCGTGAGACAGCGGCCCGTGTTGCGGCG
>JBAXPK010000097.1:0-4277 GCA_037132275.1 bacterium | reverse complement strand
TCAGCCGTCCTTCTGGCTGACGTGTGCCGAACTGAAGGTAGCCATCTCGGTCATCATTTTGAGAGCGGCGTTGATAATCGTCATGGCCAGTGCGCCGCCTGTGCCCTCGCCCAGCCGCATATTGAGGTCGAGGATGGGTTTGATGCCGACGGAGTTCATGACCACCCGATGGCCGGCTTCCTCGGAGAGATGGCTGAAAAAGATGTAGTCGGCGACGGCCGGCTGCAGTTTCAACGCGGCCAGAGCGCCGGCGGTCGAGATGAAACCATCCACAACCACGGGGATGCGGTTCGCGGCGCCGCCCAGGACAAGACCGGCAATGCCGGCGATCTCATAGCCGCCAAGCGCCGCCAGGATGGACAGGGGATCCGTCAGGGAAGCGTGATTCACGGCCAATGCTTTTTCGATCACGGAGATTTTATGCTGAAGGCGGGCATCGTCCACTCCGGTGCCGCGGCCGGTGATGGTGGCCGGCTTCAGGCCAAGATACGCGGAAAAGAGGGCGGTGGCCGGGGTGGTGTTGGCAATGCCCATTTCACCGGTTCCCAGCAGGCTGATGCCCTCCTTGCCGGCTTGTGTTGCCAGCGCGATACCGGTCTCCAGCGCCTGCGTGGCCTGGGCTTGGGTCATGGCCGGCCCTTTGGCGATATTGGCCGTGCCGCGCGCCACCTTGTGTTTCAACAGACCGGGGGTATCGGCGAAGTCGGCATCAACGCCCATGTCCACCACCTTCAGTTCGGCGCCAGCGTGCCGGGCAAAGACATTGATAGCCGCGCCGCCGGCGAGCATATTGAATACCATTTGCGGAGTGACTTCCTTGGGAAAGGCGGAGACCCCTTCGTCGGCCACCCCGTGATCGCCTGCGAAGCAATAGATCCGGCATTTTCCCGGACGGGGCTTGACGACGCCGGTAGCCAGCGCATAACGCATGGCAACTTCCTCGAGTCGGCCCAGACTTCCTTGAGGCTTTGTCAGGTCATCCAGATGAGCCTGGATGGCAGGGGCAAGCGATCGATCGGCGGGACGAATGGACTTCAGGGTTTGCTGCAGGGTGATCATATTATACTGTTTTCCTTAGGTTAAGATCTAACAATGCCCAGGCGGGCTTCGACGGCCTTGAGGCTGCCCATTCCCATGATGTCATCGGCGAGGTGACGAGCTTCATCAAAAAGAAGGCTATTAATAAAAGTTTGGATTTTGGGAATCCGCCGGGAGTCCATGCTGAACGTGCGGAGGCCGAGCCCGATCAGGACGGGAAGGACGCGTTCATCGGTAGCCATATCACCACACAGCGAGACCGGTTTGCCGTGGGCAAACGCTCCATCGATTACGCGTTTGATGGAGCGGAGCACGGCGGGATGATGGGGGATATACAAGTCGGCAATCCGCTCATTGGCTCGATCCACGGCGAGGGTATACTGGATCAGATCATTGCTCCCGATGCACAGAAAATCAGCCTCATGAGCCAGGTCACCCGCGAGTTCCACGGCTGAGGGAACCTCGATCATGGTGCCTAGCCGCGGATGTTCGTTGCACGACATATGGTCATTTTTCAAGGACTGGATGCATTCGTCAACCACCGCACGGGCTTCCAGAAAATCATCCACAGCAGAAATCATCGGGAACATGATGTTCAAGGGCCGTCCGGCGCCGGCGTGAAGCATGGCGCGCAACTGCTGCATGAACATGTCCTTGTTTCTCAGGGAAAAACGAATGGCGCGCAACCCCAGCGACGGATTGGCTTCGATCGCGCCCGGATAGTACGACAACAGTTTATCGCCCCCCACATCCAGAGTGCGGAGCACCACTTCCTGTTCCGGCATGGACTCGATGATCTTGCGATAAACTCGGTACTGCTCCTCTTCGGTGGGGACGTCATTTCGCACAATGAAGGGGAACTCGCTGCGGTAGAGTCCAATGCCCTCCGCCATCATCCGATGTGCCGACGGCAATTCGCTCAGCAGATTGATATTAGCCATCAACCGGATCCGGCGTCCATCCCGGGTGGAGGTTGTGGGCTGGACGGTCACCTCGACGACGTTGTCTTTGCGGTTTTCCAGAATGGCGCGATAGTGATCGAGAATATCAGGCGACGGATTGATCAGAATATTTCCCTGATCGGCATCGAGAATGAGGGTGGTATCCGCCCCCTTCTCGGAGTCGGCCAGCGGAGTTTCCTTAACGATGACCATGGGGATGCGAAGGGTGCGAGCCAGCACGGAGACATGGGCGGTCACGCCGCCCCCGATGAGGATCACCCCTTCTGCGCTCTGGGCGGATAGCTTGAGCAGGTCGGACGGAAGCAGACGGTCGGCCAGCACGATTTGTCCCTGATAGTCCACTGGCGCGGAGGTGCGCATCCTGAGGTTGGACATCAGGCGCATACTGACATCCCTGACATCATGCACCTTTTCCTGGAGGGAAAGACTGGTGCTATTGGCAAACAGGGCGAGATAATTATCAACCACCTCCCGGATGGCGTGTTCCGGCGGCTTCCCCTGGCGGATGAGTTTGAGCATGACGCCCGAGAATTCGTCATCCTTTAGAATCAGGACGTGGGCGTCGAATATCAATGAGGCCACATCCGCCATCCGTTCACCCAATTGACGTTGCAGGGTGGCCAACTGCTCCTCGGTCTGGCGGATGGCCCGGTGAAAGTCCTCCTCGGTCAGATTCTCGGCCGAATCGCCCGGGGCGAGATCCCATTCGTGATCCGTTCCTGATAGTTTTAGGGCGTGTCCCAAGGCCACCCCTTCACAGGCGGAGACCCCGTGGATAAAGCGCGGGGTGCCGGGCTGTACGGACGGGGTTTCATGGCGGGTTTTTGAAATGGTTTTCTGCTCATGCAAGCTCATGAGCATCTTGGCGTTCTCAATGGTGCTGGCAAGCTGGGCGGCAATCGCCCGGAAGGCCTTGACATCATTATCCGTGAAATAATTTGGTTGCGGATCCTGGACGACGAGCACGCCGACTTTCCGGTTGCCGTGAAGAATCGGAACCGCAAGAAAGGCCTGATATTGTTCCTCGTTAAGGCCGGGAATACACTTGTAGTTCGGATTTTGCGAAACCCGTCCCTCCCGGATAGCCCGCAATTCCTTCATGGCCTGGCCGGTAATTCCCTCCCCCAGCTTTATACGAAGCTTGCCCACGTAGTCAGGGTTAAGCCCCTGGTTGGCGGTTAGAACCAGTTCCTCGCTATCTTCGTCGTAGAGATAGACGGAGCAGACGGCGGATTTCATGTGGTACGCCACAAGGCTTACCACTTTTTGCAGAAAACCGGTGAGGCCCGTCTTGCTTTCGAACAGACTGGTTAATTCACCCACACTGCAAATCAGTTCAACTGTGTCCTTTTTTATCATGGCTGACCTTCTGCTTAGACTTTATGAGCAGGCACCGCCTGTGTCAAGGCGCGGGGATGGGTGATAGGCCGCATCCAGAATCGCCCGATCGGGGTGCAGCGCCTCGGGAGTGCCCGCAAGATACATCAGGTGATTAACCAGAAGCGTCATACGGTCGCCACTCTCAGCAATCATACCCAACAACTCGCCCTGGGTTTCCGTGAGCGGGCCGGTGCGAAGACTTCGGATCATGGCCGCTGTTCCCGTGATGATCGTCAGGGGCTGAAAGATCTCCTGAGCGATTTCGGCCAGGATTTCAAGGAGTTCCCGGCGCGAAGGGGGCGATGCTTTGGTCTCATCGGTGAGCAGGGTTCTCAAGGTATCGATTTTCTTCTCCGTCTTGATGGCAAGTGAAGCAAGATGTTGCCCGGCGTCCGAGATTAATTGTTGCACCTCAGTTGAAGCCACAGGGGAGGGAGCGTGATGGATGGTTTCGCCGAGACTGGTCAGGAGCAGGGTCAGCACCTTGATTTCATTAATCGCTTCGCCCGGGGCGTCGCTCTTTCTGTCCGTAGCATGCTCTTGGTGGCGGGTGAGTTGCTGCCATCCCTCAGGGGAGAGCCCCTGATCGAGAAGGCGGTCGCGCAGTTCCTTCATCTGGTCCGGATCATCCGCAGCGTTTTCGATGAGATGGGTTAATTTTACGCTGGTTTTCTCAGCCGCACGCCGGGTTTTCATGTACTTACTGGTGATCGCCTCCAGATCCAGGTCTTCGATAATCTCGTCCATCATGGCCTCGGTGGCTTGGGCGGCCTGATCACCGGCCAGGGTCCTGAGCCGTTCAAGCAGGGATTTCTCAAGCATCAAAAGGGATTGCTTGATGTGCTTGCGCCCCTTTTGCGTTTTGGAAATCGGATCTTTGACGATCTGGGTAAGCAC
>JBAXPK010000096.1:0-4416 GCA_037132275.1 bacterium | reverse complement strand
TTCCGTATGCCAACAGCAAATAAATCTCATTTTCGTTAACGAGCCAATAATAGATCACGCGTATGTTTCTATAAACACGATTCCTTTACTATACGCCATTGGCTTACCTCGTCAATGTTATTCAATCCAAGGAAGACTTCACCACTGATTGGGGAAATGGGGGAAATCCAGAGAAAGAGAATGTTGCGGGAGTTTCATCTGCGGAGTACCTCAGCTGAAATTCCCGCAACGTTTTCTGGGAATTGAGGATAGGATAATAGAAGGTTGGGAAACTCATTTCCCGGGATTCCCTGAAAACCGTTGCGGCATTTTTGGTTCGGGCGTGTTCACCCATAGCCACCCCCCGCGCCAAGGTAGATCTGCCCGAATAAAAATGCCGCAACATTATTGTCTTTTCCGGATTTCCCTCATTTCCCCAATCAGTGGTGAAGTCCTTCTCCCTTCTTGGGGTGCGACACGGGCAGACTTGGGGTGATTCACCAGTGATACAAGGCGGTGTCAAGGCGCTTGAAATCCTTCGCGTTGAACGTGGCGACTTGATCCACACCCAATGACTGCGCGGAGGCGGCGATATAGGCGTCGGCAAATTCAACACCCGATTCACGTGCCAGGCTGATTGCCGAAAGCACTGTGGCCTCGTCGGAAAGTGACAGGCCGGGAAAGGCGGCAATGGCATCCAGGATATCCAGAATCCGACCGGACGAAACCGCGTAGGCGCTGCGCAAGGTCCACGCCACTTCAAACAAGACGGGAGGCCCGCTTACCAGTTGAATTTTACCCGCCCCGGCGGAGGTGAAGAGCGCCCGGGCCTTTTCGTGCTGACCGTCGTCATCCTGTGTGAAAAAGCGGAGAAAGACATTCGCATCCACAAAAACCCGTCTCATGCGGCGCCTCGCGAGCGTTTCGATACCGCACCGACCATGGCTTTTCGTTCCATGGACCGGGATTTCGCTTTTCCAAGAACCCCGCCAAGGGAAAGCAGATCGCCGGGAGTCCGGATAATGATTCGATCCGCGAGTGTTTCGATCAACATCCGGCTTCCCGGGTGAAGTCCCAAGGCCCGCCGGGCGTCAACCGGCACCGTGAGTTGTCCTTTGCTTGAAAGTGTGGCGAAAGTCATAGAGGGGTCTCCTTTACAAAGTTAATAATGTAGGAAATATGTTGAGATGTAAAGCATTTGAAAAGGGGCGGATTCATGTCCGGGGAAGAGAGGACTTCACCACTGATTGGGGAAATGGGGGAAATCCAGAGAAAGAGAATGTTGCGGGAGTTTCATCTGCGGAGTACCTCAGCTGAAATTCCCGCAACATTATTGTTTTTTCCGGATTTCCCTCATTTCCCCAATCAGTGGTGAAGTCCTTCTTTTCTTTGGAAGGCCTCTAAGCCCTGGTTGATTTTGCTGTGGACGGCAAAACCTGCTCAGACCGGGCACAATCCGCCAATAATCCTGTTTTTCTCGTCGAGACGGACAACACGGGGTTGGAGTTGAGCGGCCTGGTCGGTGGGAACAAGACCAAAGGTGAAGATGGTGAGGCGGTCGCCCACTTTGCCGAGATGCGCCGTGGCCCCGTTTAAACAGATCTCGCCCTTTCCGCGTTCTCCTGAAATGGCATAGGTTTCAAACCGGTTCCCATTTTCCAAGTTGGAAACCAGAATCTTCTCATAAGGCATGATTTTGACATAGTCCATCAGATCCCGGTCAATCGTCAGACTGCCTTCATAATCCAGATGGGATCTTGTCACCCGGGCCCCGTGCAATTTCGCCTTCAACATCGTCGAGAACATATATTCGCCTGCCTGTCTTTAAATTCGGCCAAAAGCCTAGCCTTCCCGCCCGTCAATCGCAAGAAAATTGACACCAGGGACATACCCCAGGGACGTAATCACAAGCGCATGACAAAATTCTTCTGCCTACATAATGGCTAGTGATGGACGGGGAAGAGTTTGAACAGAAGCCCACGAAGATCACGAAGGGGTAATGGTCACGCCGCGTCAGGCGCGTGGCTCAGGCCGGAGGAGGAGGCGACGCTCACCCGCGGGCACGCTGCCGGAACGCCCGCGCCGTCATGCCTGTTTCCTTACGGAATAGGCGGGAGAAGTAGTTGGCATCGGTGAATCCACACTGATAGGCGATGGCTTTCACGGGCAGCCCGCTATCGAACAGCAGCTCCTTGGCCCGGTTAAGGCGGCGATCCATGACATAGCGCCAGGGGGTCACACCGGCCAGGCGGCGAAAGGAGCGCAGGAAGGCAAAACGCGTCATGCCCGCCTGTCGGGCCATGGCGGCCAGATCCATGGGCGCGCCTTGCACGGCGTCCAGCAAAGCCCGGGTGGTGTCCGGGGACGGCGCCGGCACGATCGTCTTGTGCAAGGCGGCAAACAACTGTGGCAGGAGTACGGCGGCGTCCAGGGCGCCATGCAACGCCTGGCGCCGGATAATGCTCAGGAGGGTGCGGTAGCTGTGCAGCACGGCCGGTTGCCGGCCGATGGCGCGCACCGGTCGTTCGAGCGTGAACCCGGCGAACCGGCTCCAGCGAGGCAGTTGATCGCCGCGCAGGTGCATCCACCAGATCTCCCAGCCGGTCTGCAGGCTGGCGCGATAACTGTGCGGCATACCGGCAGGAGCCAGGAAGATATCACCCGCGCCAATCGGGAAGGTGCGCTGGCCGGCCTCGAAGGTTCCCTCGCCGCCAATGCAGTAGATCAGGACGTCCTCCGGCAGACAGCGCGTGGGACAGAAGTGCCGACTGGTGTTCCAGTGGCCAATGCTTTCCACCCAGGCTCCCAGCTGGCCCAGCCCGGGAGCGGGGAGGGCCAGATAGGACCGGCATTGCGTATCCGGCAGTTTCTTCACTGCAATATAATCCAGTTTATTTCCAAGTCTGTCCAGTTTAATTCTGTCGCAAGTCGCCCAAGATGACTGGCATTATTGGGTTTTAAAGGTCTGGAAGTTACGCGGACACGGCGTGCAATAATTTCTTATAAGGAGGATTCATGGACGCAGCAGACATCGCGGGTATGTTGGAAAAGGGACGCACAATCAAAGCAGGACACGGCGGGAGCGTGGCAGGGATGACGCTGCGGGATCGCTATCGCCGGACCATGCACTTTCAGCGCGTAGACCGGCTGCCGAACTTTGAGTTTGGCTACTGGGACGAGACCCTGACCGGCTGGCACGCGCAGGGGCTGCCGCCGGAGGTAAAGGACGAATCCTCGGCCTACGCCTATTTCGGCATCGAGAACTGGACTACCTTGGGCGCCCATCTGGGCTTGTTTCCCAACTTTGGATATAGCGTGGTGAGCGAGGATGCGGAATACCTGGTCTATCGCGATGGCAACGGCTGCACGGCCCAGATCAACAAGCAGGGGCACAAGTCCATTCCTCATTTTATCGACTTTGCGCTCAAGGATCGCAAGTCGTGGGAGGCGTTCAAGGAGCGGCTGCAGCCTTCGGCCTCACGGCTTCCGGAGAATTGGCCGGAGCTGGCCGCACAGTACAATTGCCGCGACTATCCGCTGTCGGTCTGGTTTGGTTCTCTGATCGGTACGCCACGCGACTGGATCGGTTTCGAAGGAGTTGCGCTGATGATCTATGACGATCCGGAACTGCTCGAAGAGATCGTCGAGACATTGTGCGTTCTTTCCTGTGATGTGCTTTCCCGTGTCCTGCCGGACGTCGAGTTCGACTTTGCCTCCGGGTGGGAGGATATCTGTTTTAACAGCGGACCGATTGTCGGCGTGGATTTCATGCGCAATGTGGTTACGCCTCGCTACAAGCGCATCACGGACCTGCTGCGCAAGCACGGGGTCGGTATTGTCTGGTCCGACTGCGACGGAAACATTACGCCGATTGTGGATTGTTTTCGGGCAGGGGGCATCAATTGCATGTTCCCGGTTGAGGTGAATGGCGGCAGCGACCCGGTCTTGATGCGCCAGCGCTGGCCGGATATCCTGATGCAAGGCGGGTTCTGCAAGATGCGGCTTACCGAAGGGAAGGTTGCCATCCGGCGTGAGATGGAGCGGCTCAAGCCGCTGGTGCGCGCCGGCGGGTTCATTCCGGGCGTGGACCACCGGGTGCAGGCCGACGCTACGCTCGCGAACTACAAGTATTACCTCAAACTCAAGCGTGAGATCTTCGGAGTTGGCGGCACGCCGCAGTACGATGAGTCTGCGATTGGTTGACCGGTTCCGTTTTCAGTCCTGTCCTGCCTTGGCTTCAGGTCCCGGCATCCTGAGGGCCCTTAGGGTGAGGTTGAGTAGGCCGTGGGTATAGTAACGCCGCGACTATGACGCGGCGTGGTGGGAAGGAAGCCGCCGCAGACATAGCTGCGGCGGTACAGGGCAGAGATATAGATTGCCCCGGTCCGACTTCTCTTTGAGCCATCTGAATCGATTCAGATGGCAGAAACGGTGGTG
>JBAXPK010000095.1:0-4578 GCA_037132275.1 bacterium | reverse complement strand
TTCGTGATCATGCCTAATCACATGCACGGCATTGTGCGGTTGGTGTCGCCTCCACGCGGCGAACGGCACTCTCTGGGCGATGTGATTGGGGCCTACAAGTCCGCCGTGTCGCGCGTCATCGGCCGGGAGAAGGGCAGGCAATTGCCTGCCCGTGTCGTGCCGGTCAAAATTGCGGTGGGCGCTTCAGCGATATGGCATCGCAATTATTGGGATGTGATCGTGCGCGATGAGAAGGCCATGTCCAATATCCGGCGCTATATCCGATCCAATCCGCGGAATTATGAGATGGTGATGAATGTTGGCGAACCCCGCTTCTTGGGCGACAAGGGGTTGCTGGAAATGCCCAAGCTGGGGTTTCTTGCCTCGCGCGGTGTGGTGGCGCTGCATGGGCGCCTGCCGGTGAAAGCGGGGGAGGTCATTCTCTCCGGGTTCCTCTCTCCCATGGAGCGGGAGGTGTTCAAGGCCGGCTTGAAACATCGCAAGCCAATGATCTGGGTAAAGCCATGGGGGCTGGATGAGGCCTCGCATGAAACGCCTGTCCGTAAGGCCGTTGAATCAGGCCGATTGCTGGTTGTTTCACCCTTCGCGGACGTGATCGAGGCGCCCAGTGCGCGTCGCGCTGTCTGGTGTAACCAATATGTGCTGGCTCACAGCGGGCGGGTGGTCGTTGGCCATCTCAATCCCGCCGGGATGCTGGCCTGCGTCCTATCTGAGGCTGAACCGGAAACAGAAATCATTTATCTGTCATGACCAATCGCTTGACCCATGAGATGTGTTCTGCATGGTTGCCTTGTCCATTGGGAATTGAGTAGACTCCGGCATGCTTTTTAAACGACAACAAGTGCTGCTAACTCTGCTGGATGCCATTGGGTCACCGGTGGGGCATACGGATTTCCAGAAGCTGTTGTTTTTGTTCACCTTACAGTGTGAAACGGTGCCTTCCTATGAGTTCGTTCCGTATCGGTTCGGCGGGTTTTCTTTCACCTCATATGCTGACAAGCGGAAACTCATTGAAAAGGGCTTCTTGGCTGACGATGACCAGAATTGGATTTTGACGGACTCAGGTCGTGCTGTTGCCAGAAAACAGGCGGTGGAACCACTTCGCGCCGTGGCATTTTGCCGGCAGCATGCAAAATTGAGAGGCAGTTCATTGATCGTTGAACAATATCGCCGGTTCCCGTACTACGCCTCAAGAAGTGAAATCCTGGAAAAACTGCATCTCGACACCGACACGTTGGCAAGTATCGCGGCGGCTAAACCAAAAAAGTCCGGGGCAGGCCTTTTGACCATCGGTTACGAAGGCCGGAGCCTGGAGGGGTATCTGAATGAACTGCTGCGGGCCAGCGTAACGGTCCTTTGCGATGTACGACGAAATGCCCTCAGCCGGAAGTATGGTTTTTCGAAAGGTACCCTTGGCAAGGCTTGCGAAGGTGTGGGCATTCGCTACGAGCATCTGCCGGAGCTCGGGATCGCCTCGGATGAACGGCAGGAACTTGATTCGCAAGTTGATTATGACACGCTGTTTGCAACGTATGCACGAACCACCCTGCCGGGGCAGCCCTTGGCCCTGACTAGAATCAGGGGTTGGGTTGCAGCCGGAGAACGGGTGGCTCTGACATGCTATGAACGGCTACCTGCCCAGTGTCACCGGCATTGTGTTGCCGACGCGCTGGCGCAGATGGGTGGCCCTTTGAAATGCATTAAACATCTTTGAGGGAAAAGCGGTCATATGGCTAAAGAGCGCATTCTGATAACCGCAAAGACCTATCCTACGCTTTCCCGAAAATATGGAGAGACGGTACTTGCCCTGTGAAATGAGCCCGCACCCCTTCACTGAAGACCAACTTGTCGAGCAGTCCGCCATTGGGCTGCTCCTGTGTTTGGGATATTCCGAGATCGCGCAGAATAACACAGTTTGCATCTGCGCAATAACACTGCCATAAGACTGTTGTGGTCATTCTGGCATATCGTATTAAATGTGCCAGTCACAGTGTCAGTTTGGAGAAGTCCTAGCCTATAATAGGAGACCTTACATTGGGGCGATCCTTCAAAATGTGATCGCAAGGTAATACATCTAACACATTTGTAATTATCATGTTATGTATGCGTTATGATGTTTGACTTATTATGTTTCTGTATTTGCTATTCTGGACTTCTGAAATTCTGGTGGATCAGTCAGGGTGCCGGGTAAGCTGGACGTCACGCGTGATTTCCAGCTTACCCGGCACCCTGACTGATGTCAAGAAGTTGATATAACTGAGCATAAAAACACAGTTGACTGTTGCATAAAAACACAGTCGATGATAGCGTTACGAGGCAAAAAACAAGTGTAACAATGACGAAGACTTCAAATCAACAACTTGCGGATGCCCTCGATCAAGCCGTTAAGTCCAGTCCGAAGGGAGTGGTGCGGTCTGCCGATTTGTCGCGCAAAGACAGGGAGCTCCTGCAGCGGGCTGGGTATCTCAAAGATATCGTTAAAGGATGGTACTTCCTTGTCCGCCCTGGATTGCCCGCTGGGGAGAGCACGGCTTGGTATGCATCCTATTGGAACTTCCTCGAAACTTATCTTTCCGAGCGTTTCGGCAACGACTATTGCCTGTCGGCTGTGACTTCCTTGGAATTGCATACGGGGACGACCACGGTTCCCCGCCAGGTCGTCGCCATGACCGCACACGGAGGCAAGACATTACTGGCCCTCCCGCACGAGACTTCAGTCCTGGTTTATCAAGACGAAAAGTGGCTGCCGAAGGATGTGGATATAGTGGATGGGCTACGAGTGATGAAACTGCCCAACGCGTTATGCCGTCTGTCGCCGGTCTATTTCCGGTCCAATCCGGTCAATGTTGAGATAGCGCTTCGTACGGTGCAGGATGTCGGGGCACTGATCAAAATCATTATCGAGGCCCGTTCTGCTGCGCTGGCAGGCCGTTTCGCCGGAGCCTATGCATTTCTCGGGGAAGATGGAAAGGCTCATGAAATCGAGGCGACCTGTCAGGCTGCAGGAATCTCTGTTGTGCGCGAAAATCCTTTTGATCGGGGTCTTGCAGCCCTGATGCCTGGTGTGCGGGTAATCTCTCCCTACGCTGGGCGCATTCAGGCAATGTTCCGCGTCATGCGGGAACCCGTATTGGAAACCTTTAAGGATGTCCGACCGGCGGCCAATCAAAAGGCTGAGGACTGTATCTCGCAGATAGATGACGTTTATGTGAATGACGCCTACAACTCGCTGTCGATCGAGGGGTACCGGGTGAGTTCTGATCTTGTCCGTCGTATTCGCGATGGCAATTGGAATCCTGAGGGTGATCCCCGGGATCGCCCTCAGCGCGATGCGATGGCAGCCAAGGGTTATCTGGAAGCCTTCACGCTGGTGAAAGAGTCGGTGCAGACTGTTTTGTCCGGCACTGAGGCTGCCGAAGTGGCGGGCAGTCAGTATCAGGGTTGGTATCGGGCACTGTTCAGCGCTACGGTCAGTGCAGGCCTGCTCGAAGCCAGCCGGATGGCAGGGCACAGGGATGGGCCTGTCTATATCCGCAACTCCAAACATGTTCCACCCCGGTCAGTGGCCGTCTCAGATTGCATGGAGGCTCTTTTCGAGTGTCTTCGAGTCGAGCCGTCTCCCGTTGTACGTGCTGTATTGGGGCACATGTTTTTCGGGTTCATTCATCCCTATTTCGACGGGAACGGGCGATTGGCGAGATTCCTGATGAATCTGTTCCTGGCAACGGGAGGATATCCCTGGACCATTGTTCGAACCGAACGGAGAGACGTCTATTTGAATGCGCTGGAAAGCGCCTCTACGCAGGGGGATATCACGCCCTTTGCACGGTTTATTCGGGAGGAGATGGATGTCGATTGGAGCAAGCAACCTTCCCGCCGCAGAGGAATAGGCTGAAATGACGCACCCCTTCACTGAAGACCAACTTGTCGAGCAGCCCGCCATCGGGTTGTTAGCGGAGCTTGGCTGGTCCACGGTGTCGGCGTTAGAGGAAACCTTTGGAGCGAGCGGCACGTTGCTACGTGAGACAAAGGGCGAGGTGGTATTGGCGTCCCGGTTGCGCGCGGCGTTGGAGCGGCTCAATCCCGCGTTGCCGCCCGAGGCCATCACCGCCGCAGTTGATGAATTGACCCGCGACCGTTCGGCCATGAGTTTGGAGGCGGCGAACCGTGAGGTTTATCTGCTGCTCAAAGAAGGCATCAGGGTGTCCGTGCCGGAACGCGAGCGCGGAGGACAGAAGACGGAACGGTTGCGCGTGATTGATTGGGAGCAGCCGGCGAATAATGACTTCCTGCTGGTAAGCCAGTTCAGTGTCACCGGCTCGCTCTACACCTGTAGGCCGGATTTGGTTGGTTTCGTCAATGGCCTGCCGCTGGTGGTCATCGAGTTGAAGTCGCCCGGTGTACCGGCACGCGCGGCGTTCGATGACAATCTGACGCACTACAAGCAACAGATCCCGTCATTGTTCTGGTATAACGCGATGCTCATCGCCTCGAACGGCACGGACAGCCGCATCGGCTCGCTTACGGCGGATTGGGAGCGGTTCTTCGAGTGGAAACGCATCGAGCGGGAGGATGAGC
>JBAXPK010000094.1:0-4734 GCA_037132275.1 bacterium | reverse complement strand
AGTCGGGCCAGGGCCGAGAGATCCACCGGTTCCATCCGCAACTCGCTTCGCGTGAGGCGGGAGAGTTTGGCGAGATCGTCAATCAATTGCGACATGCGGCCGGCTGCGTTGTGGATGCGGGTAAGATAGTCTTTCCCTTGGGCGTCGAGCTGGCCGGCATAGTCCTCCAACAAGGCCAGGCTGAACCCGGTGATACTGCGCAACGGCGCCCGTAAATCGTGCGAGACGGAATAGCTGAAAGCCTTGAGTTCCTCATGGGCCGCCTCCAAAAGGGCGGTCTGGCGTAAAAGCGCGGAATTTAATTTTCGCAGTTCGTTTTCTACGCCGATCCGCTTTTCGTCTGACCCTGGAGGTTCCTTGCCGGACGTCGACAAAATGGAGTGTGTGTCGTTCATCGCCGTATTGAATTCAGCCACTTTTGTTCAAGCGTGTCAAGAGAAGGAATGTCTCCGGGATAGGTGGTGGCCAGGGCGGAGTTTACCGTTTTCCCATCGCGCAAGGCTTTGCAGAAATTTCCGAATGCCTCGCCACCATATGATTTGATCATATAGCCCACCAGACTTGCGGATTGGACATAGAAAAGGGCGACTCGGTCCCTGTCCGTATCCTGGCGTATATCCGCTGTGACCAGGGCACTGATTTTAAGCCAGTTTTCGCGAGTGGGCGCGTTGGTTTTCCGGCCCTCCTGCTCCCATTGGGCGAACCCCTCAGTCAGCCACAACGGAACGTGCGTGGTGCCGATGCAGTCGGAGAGAATCAGGTGTGAGAGCTCATGCGGCAACAGGACTGAGAGAAATCCCTCGCCGCTTTGCCGGTAACTGGCAATCTCATGTCGCTCATAGTTGGCCCGCCCGACGGCCCAGGCGGGAGCCTGGCAGGCTGTGGCGAAGGCTTGGACGGTCGGATAGATGAGAATTTTAACCCGGTTATCCCAGACCCAGAAGTTCTGATAGCGCGTGTAGCCGAGATCGGCGGCGATGGTGGTGTAATAGGCCTCGGCCTTTTCGGAGACACTCCCCGCCATCGCTTCATTGCCGGTATGCATGACCAGGAAATGGGATGACCTTACCACCTGCCAGTCCTGCGTGGATGCCGCTGATCCCGTGAAGGGTAACAAGATCAAACCCGTTAGACAGATCAGGACAGCCGCTGTGTCAGTCAATCCATACCCTCTCAGGTCACTGTGGTCACGCATGATGCGCTCCTGCTGTCTACACTTGGTCGTAGACCATCCGTAGCTCAAGCGTAGCGCCGAGCGAAGGATGGAGCGGGCGACCGGGTTCGAACCGGCGACCATCTGCTTGGAAGGCAGAGACTCTACCAACTGAGTTACACCCGCATGAGGAAAGTAGATGCCCGCCTTTATATCAAACGCTACCGGATGCGTCAACATTGTGCGCTGGACTCCCGGATTCAGCATGGTATTATTTTAGCTCAATTAAGGAGACGTGGATGAAAAAGAACAAAGATTTCGTTGTTAAAGACATGTCGCTGGCCGGATTTGGCCGGAAGGAAATTCACCTCGCTGAGAAGGAAATGCCCGGCCTGATGGCCATGCGCCAGGAATTCGGTAAGCAGAAACCGTTGAAGAACGCCCGGATCACCGGGTCGCTCCATATGACGATCCAGACGGCGGTTCTGATTGAGACGCTTCAGCAGTTAGGCGCGAAAGTTCGCTGGGCCAGTTGCAACATTTTCTCCACCCAGGATCACGCCGCCGCCGCCATCGCCGCCACCGGTACCCCCGTCTTTGCCGTCAAGGGCGAGACGCTGGAAGCGTACTGGGAATACACCGACCGCATCCTGGATTGGGGTAATGGCCAGGGGCCGAACATGATCCTCGATGACGGGGGCGATGCCACCTTATTTGTGCATCTCGGGTATCGGGCCGAGGATGATCCATCCATTCTGAATCGCAAGCCGGACAGCCGTGAGGAGGCCATCTTACTGGCCCAGTTGAAGAAATCCATTAAGCGCGACCCGAAACGGTTCCACCGGATCATCAAGGGGATCCGCGGCGTCAGCGAGGAAACGACCACCGGGGTTCATCGTCTGGAGCAGATGCATGCCCGGGGGGAATTGATGATGCCGGCCTTTAATGTCAACGACTCGGTGACCAAATCAAAATTCGATAACCTCTATGGCTGCCGCCATTCGCTGACGGACGGCATTATGCGTGCAACGGATGTTATGCTGGCCGGTAAGGTCTGTGTGGTGGCCGGTTACGGGGATGTTGGTAAAGGTTGCTGCCAGTCACTACGCGGCCAGGGCGCCCGGGTGATTGTCACTGAAATTGACCCGATCTGCGCGTTACAGGCGGCGATGGAAGGCTACCAGCTCATGACGATGGACGACGCCTGCGCGATCGGCGATGTCTTTGTCACGGCGACCGGCTGTAGCGATGTGATTACCGAACGACAAATGCGGAAAATGAAGGATATGGCCATCGTCTGCAACATCGGCCATTTCGACAGTGAAATCCAGGTGGATGCGCTCCGCAAATACAAGTGGCTTGAGATCAAGCCGCAGGTCCATCAAATCACCTTCCCGAGCAAACGGAGCATCATCATGCTGGCCGAGGGCCGGCTGGTGAATCTCGGGTGCGCCACCGGGCATCCGAGCTTTGTGATGTCGAACAGTTTTACCAATCAGGTGATGGCGCAGATCGAGCTCTTTACCAATACGGCCAAGTATCCGGTCGGCGTGTACGTGCTGCCCAAGCGGCTCGACGAGAAGGTCGCGGCGCTGCATCTTGGCAAGCTCGGCGTAAAGTTGGAAAAACTCACCCGTAAACAGGCGAAATATCTGGGTATTCCGGTGAGCGGGCCGTTCAAACCCTCGCATTACCGGTATTGATGGCCGACCCATTGCCATTTCCGCCGGGAACCGTGGCGCTTGTCACCGGCGCCACGGGTTTTACCGGATCGGTTTTAACCAGGAAACTCTGTGAAAGCGGAGTCCGTGTTAGGGCGATTGCCCGGTCTTCCTCCAATAAGGACGCTTTTAAAGGGTTGCCGGTTGAATGGGTTGAGGGGAATGTTTATGACCCCGTGGTGGTCGAGCGGGCCGTGGCGGGTGTGGAGTACATTTTTCATATCGCGGCGGCGTATCGCGAGGCTGGGATTGCCCAAGACATATATCGCAAGGTTCATGTCGATAGCACGCAATTACTTGCCCGGGCGGCCCTTAACAATCCAGGCTTCAAGCGGTTTGTACATGTCTCCACAGTTGGGGTGCATGGCCATATCGAGCATCCTCCCGCCAATGAGGCGTATCCCTTCAGTCCCGGCGACATCTATCAGGATACCAAGGCAGAGGCCGAGTTGTGGCTCCGGGACTTTGCGCCGAAGCATGGATTGCCCTTTACGGTAATTCGTCCGGCGGCGATCTATGGCCCCGGGGACCGGCGGTTGCTGAAGATCTTCAAGATGGCGGTCTGGCCGGTCTTTCCCGTTTTGGGCCGGGCCAGGGGCCAGTTGTATCATTTGATCAATGTCGAGGATCTCGTCCGGATTTTCATTCTGGCCGCGAGGCATCCGCAGGCCGAGGGTGAAGTATTTATCGGCGGTGATCCCTGTGCGCTGACCCTGGCGGATATCGTCGGCATCATTGCCGGCGAATATGGCCGGAAGGCCCGGATGGTTCGCATTCCGGCCTGGCCGTTCTTTGGGATGGCGGCGGTTTGCGAGGCGGTCTGTAAACCGTTTGGGATTGCTCCGCCGATTTATCGGCGACGGGTTGCCTTTTTTACCAAGGACCGTTCCTTCGATACGTCGAAGTTGAGGAATCGTCTTGGATTCCAATATAGCCGGACCACGGAACAGGGACTGCGGGAGACAGCCCGATGGTACCGCGAGAAGGGGTGGGTGTGAAAGCCTGAGATGGATGGAGCCACCATGCCGAATAAGCGTTTATTACTAGGGTTTGCTGTTGCCCTCTTTCTGGTTGCCGGGTTGGGTTTCCGTTTGGCCTTGTTTGGAGCCAGTTGCGCCAATGTGCCTGCCTTTGATGATGAGTGCATCATCGGGCTTCAGGCAAAAGCCATTATGCAAGGCAACTTCTCGTTGTTCATGTGGGGGCAACCTTATTTATTTCCACTCTCGGCCTATATACTGGCTCCGCTCATGGAGTTTCTGCCCCGGACTGCTTTTGGTGCCCGCATTATGGTTTTTATGGCGGGTCTTGTAACGACGTTCGCGGGGTGTTTGCTCGCATGGCGATGGGGGTCGATTCGGGAGATCTGGCCAGGATTGGCTTTGATGCTAGTGGGATCCTCATTTCTTCTGATCTTATTGAGCGGCATGGCCTTGCCAGGCTATGCCGAACTTCTGGTGCTCTCTGCCATTGTGGTAGGGTTGGCGCAACACTCGCTCAATGCCCGGTCGACCCCATGGGGCCTGGCCTGGATGGCTGGGGTTCTGGCCGGCTTGGCTTGCAGTGTTACGATGTTGGCGGCACCCGTTCTGGTCATGTCCGGACTCATGATTGGCTTGCAGCACAATTGGAGAACAGCCCGCTGGACTGCTCCTGCCTATCTTGGTGGAGCCATTGTGGGACTAGTACCTCATATGCTTGCCAAGTCTTTGTTTCCGAAGGTGGCAGGGGATATTTATGTGCTAGAGACATGGCGAGATGCCCTGCAGGCACTGGTGTCGCCCGTTCTCCATGCGACGTTGCCGGCTGCATTCGGTATTGGTTGTCCGATTGTCCCCGGCCACCAGGAACGGCTGGGGG
>JBAXPK010000093.1:0-4945 GCA_037132275.1 bacterium | reverse complement strand
CGGAGTACAGAATGAGGGTTACATTGCGGGAATGGCGATGAGAAAATAGAAATATATTGAATCTAATCGTGCTACCGCATATGGTATCAACATGAAAGTGTTCAAGGTGGTTCTTGATACGAATGTACTCGTTTCGGGACTTCGGTCGAAGCAGGGGGCTTCTTATAAATTACTCACTCTGCTGGGGAAGGGCCGGTTTACCACAACCGTTTCGGTACCCCTGGTTGTGGAGTACGAAAAAGCACTGGTTGATCCCCGGACGAAGGTGCCATTTTCACATGCAGACATCGGCATATTCATTGATTATATTTGCGCGATCTCCGACAAACGAAAGATTTATTATTTATGGAGGCCGCGCCTTCCGGATCCGGGTGACGACATGATCCTGGAACTGGCCGTGGCCGGTAGTTGCCATTATATTGTCACATACAATGTCCGGGATTTTCGAGGCGTCGAGCAGTTTGGCGTCAAAATACTGACACCCAAACAATTTCTAAAACTATTTGGAGAAGAACTATGAGCACACTCAGTTTGCGTTTGCCGGATTCCCTGCATGATGCTGCCCGATCCCTGGCAAAACGGGAGCATGCCTCCATCAATCAACTCATCGCGACAGCCATTGCGGAGAAAGTGTCCGCACTCATGACGGAAGATTACCTGATGGCTCGCGCTAAACGCGGAAGTAAACAGGATTTCCAGAGAATCCTTTCCTCCGTTCCAGATGTTGCGGCTGATGAACAAGACCGGATCTAAGAAAATCCGCCTCACTGGGAGGCAATAGCCACGGCAACGCCTTGGGCAAACCCACTTGTTATCTCGGCACATTTGGGCCCAACGCTCGAAGGATCGATTTCATCAATAAGTATCCTTGGGGGATAATGCCCTCTCCAGGGAATCGCCGTGGCGGGCGAGGCACATGATGGCCTTGGCGATGTCTTCGGGATGAACTGTGGCGCGTAAATGGGTGTGAATCAGGGCGAAGTAAAGCGTATCGTCAAGCAGAGCCAGACCGATTGCCCCATAGGGGATGGTCATGTTGAGTTTCAGGACGGCCTCATATTCCTCCGCCACGGCGGGGCCGCAAGGCGTGGTGAGTTGAACCACGGGCTGCCCGTCCGTGTCCATGCCGGAGAAATCAATCCGGATGTTTTGTGTGCGCCGGTCGGGCAGGGGAACGCTGACCACATATTCCTGATCTTCCCCGCTCATGGTCACCTGTAGATCCTTGATGGCGGCCGCCATCAGGTCTTTGTCCGATAGGAGTCCGGCGGGCAAACTCCCATTCCCTGTCTGCTTCTGCAGTGCCCATTCGCGCCAGGCAATGGCTTTGTCCCCGAGATTCTGGCCTGTAATCGTTTGGAGCGCCCGAATCACTTCGGGAACGTTTCTGGACTGATCCAGCAGACTGACGAGAGGCAGGATCACGCCTTCATCGCCGATTTCGGCCAGAATCCTGATAGCCGCCCAACGGATTCCCTCATCCCGGTCCTGCAGCAAGGGAACAACCGCCGTGGCAACTTCATTGCCTTTTTCAATCAAGGCGTCCATCGTCGCCGCGCGTGACTTGATATTGTAAAGTCCCTGTCGAATAGTTTGAGTGTCCATGGGGTATCCCTTTCCGCTAATTGCTGCTGTATTCCGTTTCCCGATCCTGCCGCCGCGCCAGTTCGCTGGTGTAGTGGAGGCCGAGACTGGCCGATCGCTCTTTTGCCCAATCGGTCAGTTTCGTGCTTCCCGCAGGAGGCGTGGTAACACATAGGAGATTGTCCATCAAGCCCCTGATTTCCTCTCGTGTAATCATTACATCACCCACCAGTTTGCCGATGACCCATCCAGCGGCGTAGCCAATACTTGGTGGTAGCCCTAATTCCCCAGCGGAACTGCATTTGTGAGGGGCTCATTTCACAGTCCATTTATGTCCGCACGAGTTGCACTTGCATTCTCTCTTGAGCCACAGCAGGGGGATGCCGATGAGCAGGAGCGACAGGAAAGCAAACCGTTTGGATATCTTTTCCGATGGGGTCTTTCTCCGCTCGCAGTTAAGATTCGTAGTGCGTCCACAGTCGAATGATTTTAACCGTCTTGACGTCTTCCACAACCTGATACACCAGTCGATGCTGTATGTTGATGCGGCGAGAATATGCGCCCGCCAGATCTCCGACCAGTTTCTCGAAGGGAGGCGGATTTTGATAAGGATTCAGTTCCAGAATCTCAAACAATCGCTCGGCTTTTGGCTTCAATCCCGACGCCTTGAGCTTCTTAGCATCCTTTTGGGCCTGCTTGGTGAAGACAAGTGTCCAACTCACCACTTAAGCTCCTTGCTGCACTTGCCAACAGGAGTCCTCATGCCCTCCAGAATGGACTCCCGCATTCCTGGAATGGCTGTCACAAATAATGTTTCTTGAATCGCCTTCCAATCCTCCCCCGAAACCAAAACGGCAGAATGCCGTTTCCCGGTAATCTGAATCGTCTCGTGGGATTCCGCCACGTCATCCAGGAGCGAATAAAGCGACTTCCGCGCCTCGGTAGCTGTGAGTGTTGTCATAAATTTAATACCTTTCGTACGCTATACCGTACGTCTTTTAGTGCATTTTGTCAAAATGTCGTTGGTGAATAATTATGGACGGATCGATCGATCTCCTATCCCTTCAGTTCACACCAGTCTGAACACGATGGCTGCCCCGATCCCGAAGATGCACAAATCCACAATGGCATGGCTCAGGTAGCCTGGCCAGACCGAACGATACCTGATGTACATCATTGACCAGATTGCGCCCCCGATAAACACCCCGGCGCCACCTAACAGGACGGTGAGGGGCTTGAAAAAGACAGCCAATGCCACCACATGGTGCACGGTGAAGAACAGGGCCGAGCACACCACAGCCAACCGCTTCGACAAAAGCTTTTCGCATTGTGTGACGCAAAACCATCTCCACACGTATTCCTCAAGAACGGAATTGACGAGGATCCAGTACAGGGCACCTCCAACATACCTGACGGGGGTCCCAAGCCCGATCGCCATCACTTTATCCGCAAGGAACCGCTTGTCGATGAGGGCATCCCCCGCCAGCCACCACAGGGAGAGCAGGAAGCTGGAGATCGCCACCCCGGTTAGAATCCCCGTCATGAACCCGCCAAGCTTTGGGGGTGAAAGGCTGAAAGGGGTGCGGTCGACGAACCTGAGCCAGATGACCGGTAGCCCGAACAACCACACCTTGCTGGCCCCGAATATCAGGGTGCCTGCCAGCGAGTTCGGGCAGATGACCATGCCGAACAGCGTGCCGATGCTGGGTGCCGGGACCAGCAGTATCAGGGCAAGAAGGGCTTTCGTTTTGATATTCACGCTTTGTTGAATAGAGTGCACAACCCTCATATTGCGGGTTGTGCAACACATGGTTCCAAATTTAAAAGGTTTCAGCCAGGAGTCCCGCCACCCTCATTTCCATCCTCGACAGGCGTTGCTTCCTCGGTCGGCTCGGTCACCGTGACCGGTTCGATGGGCGCCGCCATCACCGGCGTCGCCTCCACGACTGGCTCGGGCGTCGCTACCGGCGTCGCTACCGGCGCCGGTTCCGGGGCGGTGGCAGGTGTCGGCTCGGGGACGGCCTCTACGGGGATGGCCGCCGGAATCGGTTCAGGCGCGGCGGCCGGGATCGTCACCTCGGGCGCTACGGTGGCCGCCGGGACTGGTGCCGCCTCCACGGTCGGCTCGGTCACCGTAACTGGCTCTATGGGCGCCGCCATCACCGGCGTCGCCTCCACGACTGGCTCGGGCGTCGCTATCGGCGTCGCCTCCACGACTGGCTCGGGCGTCGCTATCGGCGTTGCCTCCACGACTGGCTCAGGCGTCGCTATCGGCGTCGCCACCACGGCCGGATCGGGCATCGCCACCGGCGTCGGTTCCGGGGCCGGTTCTTGGGCGGCGGCAGGTGTTGGCTCGGGGACGGCCTCTACGGGGATGGCCGCTGGAATCGGTTCAGGCGCTGCGGCCGGGATCGTTACCTCGGGCGCTACGGTGGCCGCCGGGACCGGTGCCGCCTCCACGGTCGGCTCGGTCACCGTAACCGGCTCTATGGGCGCCGCCATCACCGGCGGCGGCGCCACGGCCGGCTTGGTCACCGGGACTGGTTCTATGGGCGCTGCCACCGGAATCGACGCTTTGGGCGTCATAGCCGGCGGCGGGGGCTGAGGTTTCTCCGCTGACAACTCGATGACCGGACAACCACCACCCGAAATTCGTTCCACCATCGACTTAGCGGCCCAGGGGCTGAGTGCGATTACCGGGCACTGATTGGTGGCGGTGGCCGACACGGCCGGAAAGATACTGGGGCAGCAGAGAATCCCGGCGCTGTCATGGAACAGTCGCGTCATCCGTTCCCGGGCGGATGCCGAATCCGTTGGCAACGTCATGACGACCAGTTGGTAACCTGCGGCGGCGAGGATCGGCTCCAGACCGGGGATAATTAAGAGAGAACTGGCGGGGCTACTAGCCGAGAGAACCAGTCCGATCTGGCGCACAGGAGTTTGCGATGCGGGCGATGCGATTTGAGACGGTAGAGAAGGGGGTGAGGCAACTGCGGCAAAACGGGTATCCGGGCTGGCAACATAACCCAACTGGCGAGCCACGGTGCGGATACGTTCCTGAGTGGTTGGACAGATTCTCCCCTTAACGGCCTTCCCGGAGAGCACGCGCGAGACCGTAGATTTATCGACCCCAGCCGCTCTGGCGACATCACCGATTGAAACTTCATTACTCATGCACAACCCTGATAACACGGGTTGTGCAACCGATCAAGATATTTGAAAATCCTCTCTGGGGCGGGAGATTACGATTACGATTAAGATTACGATTAAGATTTCCTGGGTGTCCCGATGGGCACAGCCTTCTTTTCGTTCCGAAATCGTTTCAATTCCTCGATCAGCCACTTGCTGCATTCCTGAGTGT
>JBAXPK010000092.1:0-4969 GCA_037132275.1 bacterium | reverse complement strand
CAGTGGCCGCGTTGTTGGGCTGTCTGGTGTTTTTGCGGGGCAGTGGAAAATAAATTATTGAAACAGAATATTTGTGTATTGCGCTATTCCCTCTCCCCGTGAGGGAGAGGGCTAGGGTGAGGGGATTTCCAGGGATATGAACACGTTGTTTTATGGAAAGAAAAATCATGGCTAATCCGAATGAGTTACGGGCAGAGATCCTTAAATTAGTTGAAGCGTATCATGCCGAGAAGTTTCAAAAGAAGGCGCCCTTTACGCCGGGTCAGGATCTTGTTCATTATGCCGGCCGCGTCTTTGATAGTGACGAGATGTGCAGTCTTGTCGATTCAAGCCTTGATTTCTTTCTCACTGCAGGTCGGTACTCCGAAGAGTTCGAGGCGAACTTCGCCGAGAAACTCGGGGTTTCCAATGCGTTGCTGGTCAATTCCGGCTCCTCCGCAAACCTGATTGCCCTGACCACCCTAACGTCGCCCAAATTGGGGGCACGTAGGCTTAAACCGGGTGACGAGGTGCTCACTGTGGCGGCGGGATTCCCGACCACTCTGGCGCCGATCCTCCAGAATAATCTTGTCCCCGTGTTTGTGGATGTCAATTTGGGCGACTACACCGCCATACCGGAGCGGATTGCTGCCGCCATCGGGCCGAAAACACGGGCCATCATGATGGCGCATACGCTGGGGGTTCCCTTTGATCTGGATGTCGTCCTGGGGTTGGCGAAAAAGCACGACCTCTGGGTTATCGAAGACAACTGTGATGCGTTGGGATCCCTCTACCATGGGAAGATGACGGGGTCATTTGGTCACATTGCCTCTCATTCATTCTATCCTGCCCACCACATTACGATGGGAGAGGGCGGATGTGTGGTGACAAATGACGACGACTTGGCCCGCATTGCCTGTTCATTCCGCGACTGGGGGCGTGACTGTTACTGTTCGGGCGGGGAGAATAACACCTGTGGCAAGCGGTTCAGTCAGCAATTTGGGTCACTTCCGTTCGGTTACGATCACAAGTATGTTTACAGTCACATCGGCTATAATCTGAAGGTGACCGACATGCAGGCGGCCATTGGATGCGCCCAACTTGGGAAGCTGGATGGCTTTGTGGCCCGACGGAAAGCGAACTTTGCCCGGTTGAACTCGCTGCTGAAGCCTTTTGAGGGGCGTTTGATTCTTCCCAAGGCCACGCCGCATTCAGATCCCTCCTGGTTTGCCTTTCCTGTCACGGTGCGGCCAGATGCCGGCTTTGCCCGGAATGATATGACCCAATGCCTGGAGAGCCGCAAAATCGAGACTCGCAACCTGTTTAGCGGCAATCTATTGCGCCACCCTGCGTTTGACGGTATCCCCTGTCGGATCGTAGGTGACTTGCATAATACCGATTTGATCACAACGAACACCTTTTTCATAGGTGTGTATCCCGGGCTGACTGGTGAGCATCTGCAATATATTGGCGACATGTTTGCTGAGTTTATGGAAAGTCGCTGAAGATGGAGTTTAGACAAAGGCTGTTTGCGCCAGTTTATTGCCTACAGAGTGAAGCAAGATAGATGAATATCTAATGTGGGAGGGGCACTCCGTGCCGCGACAGTCTCAGCTTGGTGCGTTAGCGGGGCAAGAATCGCCGCGACGGAGCGCGCCTCCCACATTGGGGAAAGTTAAAAAAACAGTAACATGAGCATGGCTCGTAAAATAAAGTGTCAGGTTGAGCGTGTCACTAATCACGGAGACCGGGTTTATACTGTTGAGCTTAATCCTGGCCGACCTTTTCCCGCATTCCGGCCGGGGCAGTTCCTGCATTTGGCTGTGGATGAATACGACCCCTCTGGATTCTGGCCGGAGTCGCGGGTTTTCTCTATCGCGTCATCTCCACAGGATCGTGATCAGCTTGTGATTTCCTATTCGGTAAAGGGTGTCTACACGACCCGTATGGAGCGTGAGTTAGCCCTAGGTAAACATGTTTGGGTCAAGTTGCCCTATGGCGATTTTGTTGTGGATGGGACGCGCGACGTTGTCCTGATTGCCGGGGGGACCGGCATTACGGCTTTTCGAGCCTTTATCAGCGGGCTGAAAGCGGATCACGGTCAAAGGGTACGGCTGCTCTACGGAGCCCGAAAGCGGGAGTTGCTACTGGGGATGGAGTTGATTGAGCAAAAGCGGAAAGACGTGGCATCCTTTGATGTCGTATATTTTTCGGAACGGGACACCCACCCCTGGCCCCGCCAAGGAGGGGAACGAGTTAGGATTGATCCCCTCCTTGGAGGGGTAGGGGTGGGTTCTGTCGGTGGCGTAGCGCCACTCCAGCCCGATCCTGTCATTTTGTCCGGCCGCGTACGGCTGGATGTATTGGCTGATTGCTGTTTTGACGGTTCGCCGGTATATTATCTGGCGGGTCCGCCGGTGATGCTGACAGCGTTTCGCCAGGAACTGGCGCAATGCGGGGTGCCGGAGGCTGACATTCGAGTGGATGCCTGGGAGTAGGAAGATGTGAGACGTGAAGCGTGAGATGTGAGAGGGTGTGTATGAAAGCGGTAATACTTTGCGGGGGGTTGGGGACACGGTTGTCGGAAGAGACGGTGCTGAAGCCGAAGCCGATGATTGAAATTGGGGGTATGCCGGTTTTGTGGCATATCATGAAGATATATGCGGCGCATGGTATCCGGGAATTTGTGCTGGCCCTGGGATACAAGGGTGAAGTGATCAAAGATTTCTTTGTCAACTACAGGTACCGTTCCTGCAGTATAACCGTGGAGATGCATAAGGGTCATGTGGTCGTCCATGAGGGGGATAGGGAGGATTGGACTGTGCATCTGCTCGATACTGGACGAGAGACGCAGACCGGGGGGCGATTGAAACGTGCAGCCCAATTTATTGGCCGAGAGCCCTTTTTAGCAACCTATGGCGATGGCGTAACGGATCAAAACATTAGCGAAGTAATTGCCTTCCATCAGAAGAGCAACAGTCTTGCCACGGTGACAGCGGTGCGTCCACCCGCCCGGTTTGGGAGAATGGTATTTGAGGGGGATCGTGTTACCTGTTTCGAGGAAAAGCCGCAGGCGGGAGAAGGGTGGATCAATGGCGGTTTTTTTGTCCTGCAGCCCGAGATCGTGGATTACATTGAGGGAGATGCCACGTTATGGGAACGAGAGCCGATGGAGCAGTTGGCGCAGGGTGGACAGCTCATCGCCTATCGCCATGAAGGCTTCTGGCAATGCATGGATACCTTGAGGGATGTGCGTCTCCTGGAAAGTCTCTGGCAAGAAGGGAAAGCGCCGTGGAAGGTGTGGTGAGGGGGATCAAAGACCGCAGACCACAGACATCAGACCGTAGACCCCTGGGAAAAGTATCTAACATGGATATTCAGGATGCACAGGATCATAAGAGTCTGATGTCTAGGGTCTGAGGTCTGTTGTCTGACTGGTTGACCAAGCTTTTGCATGAGGGTAACCTTTAGATATGAATGATCGAGCAACAGAAGTTTTGAATGATATCCGGGCGGTGCTTGCAGCCTCTGGAGAACTGCTGCGTGGCCATCGAGTGGTTTTGTTCGGTTCACGGGCAGCAGGGACGGCCAAGGATCGTTCAGATTTCGATGTGGGCGTAGATGGGGAGACTCCGCTTCCGCTCACTGCCTTTTATGCTATTGCAGACAAACTGGAGTCGTTGCGCACATTGTATCGAATTGATTGGGTTGATCTCTGTCGAACCTCGGAAACATTTCGTTCTGAAGCCCTGAAGAATAGCAGGATACTCTATCATGACAACCAAACTGCTGCTTGATGATTACGCCCAGGCCTTGGCTAGGCTACACGAAGTGGTGTCGATACCTGCGGTCGATGATCTCGACCGGGCGGGCTGTATTCAGTACTTCGAGTTCTGCTTCGAACTTGCTTGGAAAACAATCAAGGTTGCAGGGGAATCTCAAGGTTTGTCGGGGCTTGTTTCGCCGCGTGCTTGCTTGAGTCAAGCCTTCACCATGGGCTGGATTCAAAGCGAGGAACTCTGGCTGGAAATGCTGGACGCACGAAACCGCATGTCGCACACCTATAAACATCAGGATGCTCTGACGGTCTATAAGCGTTTGGGCGATTTTCTTCCTGAAATGGAAAAATTGCTCATTGCGTTACGTTCCGCGCCAGGGGCAACATTATGAACTTTGAAGGCTTTTATAGTGGTAAAAAAGTGCTTGTCACCGGCCATACCGGCTTCAAGGGATCATGGTTGACTGAGTGGCTCCTGATGATGGGCGCCAAGGTGACGGGGTTTGCGTTGGCGCCGAATACCGAGCCGGCCTTGTTTGATCAATTGGGGCTGGCGGAGCGTTGTGATCACCGGATTGGGGATATCCGTGATCGGGCGCTGGTGCGCAAAGTTATTCATGAAATCCGTCCAGATGTAATATTTCATCTAGCGGCTCAACCGCTGGTGCGTGCTTCTTATGCGCAACCGATTGAAACCTATGAAACTAACGTCATGGGGACGGCGCATGTCTTAGATGCGTTAAGGAATGCCGACTGGCCCTGTGCGGCGGTGATGATTACGACCGACAAGGTTTACGAGAACAAAGAGTGGTTGCATGCCTACCGGGAGAGTGATCCGCTCGGCGGATATGACCCATACAGCTCCAGCAAAGCCTGCGCTGAACTAGTGATCCAGTCATATAGACAGTCTTTTTTCAACCCCGCAAAAATTCAAGAGATGTTTGAACAGAAGCACACGAAGAGCACGAAGGAAGATAAATGTATTACCGCCGGAGGCGGGGGTAAAAATCCCCCTTTGTGTGCTTCGTGGCCTTCTGTTCAAACTCTTCCTCTTGTAGCTTTGGCGTCGGCGCGGGCGGGAAATGTGATTGGGGGTGGGGATTGGGCGCAGGATCGTATCGTTCCCGACTGCATGCGCGCCTTGGCCAAGGGAGAGATCATTCAAGTGCGGAATCCCCACGCCACCCGCCCCTGGCAGCATGTCCTCGAGCC
>JBAXPK010000091.1:0-5343 GCA_037132275.1 bacterium | reverse complement strand
ACCACGCAAAAGATGGCTGGCAAACGCGTGCTGGTTACTGGCTCAGGGACAGGTATCGGACGTGAAATCGCGCTGGAGTTTGGCCGACAGGGAGCGGATGTCGTGTTCCATTTCGCCCATGACGCCGCCGGAGCACAATCGGCAGCCAACGAAATTCAGGCACTGGGCCGCCGGGCCAAGGCTTTTCAGGCGGATTTCGATCGCGTGGACGAGGCGGTGAAACTGGGGGACCAGGCGGTTTCGTTTCTGGGCGGCATTGATTGCCTGGTGAACAATGCCGGCATCACCTTCAACCAACCGTTCCTGGACGTCAGACCGGAGCAATTCGACCGACTTTACCACGTCAACATTCGCGCCCAATTCTTTCTGACCCAGCGCATCGTCAAGGACATGCTGCAGCATGGCGGCGGCACCGTGTGCAACATCACCTCGATTCACGCCGTTCCCGCGCGCCGGAGCATTCAGTTTATGCTGGAACCAAAGGCGCCATCGTCGCTTATACCCGCGCGCTGGCCGTGGAATTGGCGCACTAGGGCATCCGAGTTAACGCCATTGCCCCCGGCTGGGTGACCGTAGAGAACTATTACAAAAACATCCCTAGGTTCAACGATGCCGATGCGGCGAAGGTGGCTGCCGAGAAAGTGCCGCTGGCCCGATCCGGGTCGAAGCTTGAGATCGCTAAGCTGGCGATTTTCCAGTGTTCCGATGACGCCGGTTATATCGTCGGCCAAACCATTATTGCGGATGGCGGCACGACCTCGCTGATGTCCTTGATCTCTGATTTTCGCACCCAGTCCACAGCCACTTTTGGCAAAGGCTACGTCCCGGGCGTTTAGTCTTCTCGCATACTCCATTTATGACCTCACAACAAATCCTCGGTGGTCAGAGCCCGAATGTTACCAGTGACGAGTGGCGGGGCGTCCAAGGCAAACCACGCACGCTGATGTGCGCCGCCATCCCCGTCCTGATTGTGGCGGCGCTAATAATTGCTTGCGGCAATACGCACGCCGAAGCATAACGTTTCGAACTATGAAGAAACTCACTCAAGTCCTCAACCGGGTCGGAAAACCAACCAAGCTGTTCAAGAGCTCCGACGGCACGCGCGTCCTGGTCCTGCCTTATGGCGGAAGGGTGCTGGGCCTGTTCGCGCCTGGCAGCGAGGAGAACTTCTATTGGACTCACACCGCGCTGAATGCGCCCGAGTCGGCCCGCGAATTCTATGGCGGAGACCAATGGCACAATTCGGGCGGCGACCGCACCTGGCTGGCGCCGGAAGCCGATTTGTTCTTCCCTGACTTCCCCAAGCTGGACAAGTACTTCCAACAGCGGTCTCTCGACCCCGGAAAATACCAGGTGATTGAAAACAACGGTGCCTTCAGTCTCGTCAATCGCCTGACAGTTAGTTTTTCCCGGCTCAAGAAAGATGTGCCACTCCAGATTACGAAATCTTTCGGTCCGGCGCTCAATCCGTTGCGGCACGAGCGCGGAATCGACTTGGACGGAGTAGAATACGCCGGCTATACCCAATACACTTCCCTCGCTATCACCGGCTCAAATGTTCCTGGCAAAGCCCAGGTCGGCCTCTGGAATCTGGTTCAAATGCCTCATGGCGGCGACCTGCTCATCCCCACCTTCGCCCGCAGCGAGCCGCGGCATATTTTCAGCACGATCGACACCATACCGCCCAGAGACTTGCTCACCTCCGACCACCTGATCCGCTACCGCATGCGCCAAAAAGGCGAACACAAGATCAGCGTGCGCGCCGCTTCAGTATGCGGTCGGGTCGGCTACATCCATCCGGCTGGCGACAATATGGCATTGATTGTCAGGAACTTCGTGGTGAATCCGTCTGGCGAGTATGTGGATGTGCCTTGGATCGAAACAGATTATTTCGGCTTTGCTGTGCAGGCCTGCAATGTCAACAGCGGGCTGGGGCAGTTTAGCGAATTGGAGTATCACATTCCCGCTATCGGATACGGCACAGGTCGGATCCACTGCGACGACGAAGCCCAGGTTTGGGCGTTCCGCGGCCCTCGGGCGAAAGTCGATCAGATTAGCCAAATTCTCCTGGGCGCCAAATCACGCTGAGCTGGCTCCGCGCGCAGTTGGTCCGCTCTTTTTGCCGGCGCGGGAACTAACGAAATGAGCAACTTCTAAACTGACGCTACGCTTGCAGTTACTGGCCTCTAGCTCTGAATGTGTGCCCTATCTCACCGCCTGGGAAATGGATCCCCTTGTTCCGACGGCCAGAATTGGACACCGGGATAATGCCTTGATTTTGTCCTTATGGCCGCCAAGAATTATTGATAACTCGCACTGCTGATTCCTATGAACTGTTCAAGCTTTCTGCGGCTATTCGTCGCCACCATGTGTTTGTTTTTCTTCCCTCGGATCGCCGGATTAGGAGCGAATCCAGTCCTGAGCGTCGAGTTTCATCAAGGCGGGTATTTTGATGAGCCATTATTCTCATTCACTTACGACGGCAAGGGCGGGGCGGAATTGTTACCCGGGTGGAAACCGGAGCGTTCGTCGCGCAAGCTCGACGACCAGCGCACGGAGCGGCGCGTGCTCTGGACGGAGCCAACCACGGGGCTGGAGGTGCGTTGGGTGGGTGTCGAATATCAGGATTTCCAAGCGGTTGAGTGGACGGTGTATTTCAAAAACACAGGTAAAGCGAACACCCCAATATTACAAGGTATTCAGGCTTTGGATCTCGGTTTCCAGCGAAGTCAGGACGGCGAATTCGTCCTTCATGGCACCAAAGGGGATTGGTGCACGCCAGAGAGCTTCCAGCCCTTTCAACAAACGCTTGAGCCTAAGGGCAGCAGGCGGTTCGCTCCGTTCGGCGGCCGCCCAACCAACGCCGCCTTTCCTTACTACAATCTTCAAATGCCCGGGGGAGGAGTATTGCTCGCCATCGGCTGGCCGGGAGAGTGGGCGGGATCATTCGATCGCGACTCGGATCGAGGCCTCCACGTCACCGCCGGCCAGGAGCTTTTCCACTCCTTCCTGAAACCGGGCGAGGAGATCCGATCTCCCCTGATCGCGATGCTGTTCTGGAAGGGAGCGGACCACGTGACGGCTCAAAACCTCTGGCGGCGCTGGATGGTGGCTCACAACCTTCCGCGCACGGCCGATGGGAATCTGCCACCGACCCAGATCGTGGCGTGCAGTTCCCATCAGTTTAAGGAAATGACCCAGGCGAATGAGGATAACCAGAAACTGTTCGTGGATCGGTATCTCGAGGAAGGGATGAAACTGGATTACTGGTGGATGGATGCAGGTTGGTATCCCTGCGGTGGGGAATGGGTGAAAACCGGCACTTGGGAGCCCGATGTGACCCGTTTCCCCAAGGGATTGCGGGCCGTCAGCGACCACGCTCGTGCCAAAGGGGTTAAAACCATCGTCTGGTTTGAACCCGAGCGAGTGGGTGATCCCAACTCATGGATAGGCAAGAATTATCCCGAGTGGTTGCTTTCAAAGAAAGCGGAGCTTCCGCCCCCGCCGCAGGGCGGAGGCTTTGGCAGCGGTCCGGGCAGCCTGCTCAACCTCGGCAATCCCGAGGCACTGAAATGGCTCATCAACCATGTTGACCGGACACTAACGGAACAAGGCATTGATTTCTACCGTCAGGACTTCAACATGGATCCGCTCACCTTTTGGCGAGGCGCAGATGCTCCAGATCGTCAAGGCATGACGGAGAACCTTTACGTTCAAGGTTATCTTGCCTACTGGGACGCACTTCGCCAGCGACACCCCAATCTGCGAATCGACTCCTGCGCCTCCGGCGGTCGTCGTGATGATCTGGAAACCATGCGCCGAGCGGTGCCCCTGATACGGAGTGATTATCTCTTCGAGCCGACCAGCCAACAGAACCATCACTTCGCCTTCGCTTCGTGGATCCCTTATCACGGCGCCGGCTTTGTCGCCGGGCATTCAGCGATCGGATTCAAGGTCCAGGACGAAATTGATCCTTACGCCTTCCGCGCCAACATGTCCCCCAGCCTGACGCTTTGCTATGACATGCGGCGCAAAGATTTGAATTACGAACTGGCGCGTCGCCTGTTCACGCAGCTCAAGCAGATTGGTCCGAATTACCTGGGCGATTTCTATCCCCTGACGCCTTACAGCCTGGCGAATGATGCCTGGCTGGCCTGGCAATATGATCGTCCCGAATCCCATGAAGGATTAGTGCAAGCGTTCCGTCGCCCGGACTCCAATTTCGAGGCGGCGCGTTTCAAGCTCCGCGGACTGGAAGCCGGTGCCCGCTACATTGTGACCGACCTTGATCGTCCCAGTGAGCCTCAAACTTTCACCGGCGAGGAACTCGCAAAGCACGGCCTGCTTATCACCATTCCCAGTCAACCTGGCGCGGTAGTCCTCACCTACAAACAGGTGACTCAGGGTGTCACTACCAATCCGTCTGGCGGTAATCCTTGAGGAATTTTCCCCACATGTGCTCCCCAGTGTTGAAGCCCACGATGATTGGATCCACTATCCGCGCCGCGCCGTCCACGATGTCGAGCGGGGGGTGGAACTGATTGTCGCGAACCTTTCGGGCAGCGATGGGCGCGGGATCCTCGTCAGTGACCCAACCGGTGTCCACGGCATTCATGTGGATGCCATCGGCGTGATAATCGGCCGCGGAGGTGCGCGTCATCATGTTGAGGGCGGCTTTGGCCATGTTAGTATGCGGGTGGCGCGTAGTCTTGAAGCGTCGGTAGAACTGGCCTTCCACCGCAGAGACGTTGACGATGTGCTTGTCCCGCTCCGGGGTGCGCAGCATTAAGGGCTTGAGCCGGGCGTTGAGAATGAAGGGCGCGACCGCGTTAACCAGGTGCACCTCAAGTAGCTCCACCGAGGGCACCTCAGCGAGCTGCATTCGCCAGGAATTGTGTTCCCGCAAATCGATCTGCTGCATATCCTGGTCGAGATTGCCCTGGGGAAACAGAGCCTTTTGCGCCGCAAGTTCTTCCGGCAGCAAGGGGACCTGGGAGAGTTCCGCGGATTGTGCGAGCCCAGCCGCTTTGGACACACTGTTCGGCGCCAGGACACTCGCACCGGCGTCGGGCAAGAGGTGGTAACCGCGCAGCCCCTCATAAGCCCCGAGGAGGCTCCGCAGCTCATCCGGGAGCGAATGGAGCGAGGCTCTTTCCTGGGCCATCATGTGCTCGTAGAACCCGGGCGGGCGCCGCACGGTCTGGCACGCGTTGTTGATGATGAAATCCAGCCGGGTGCGCGTGGTCATCAGGTGCCCGCAAAAGGCCTCGACGCTGGGTGTGTGGCGGAGATCCAGGCCGAAGATTTCCAAGCGGTGGCCCCACTGGGCGAAGTCCGGCTCCC
>JBAXPK010000090.1:0-5459 GCA_037132275.1 bacterium | reverse complement strand
TGCCAAGGGCCTCTTTCATATCGTCGAGTGTGCGAGGCTCCTCGCTGAAGTAGAGATAGGCGAAGATCTGGCCGATGACACGACCAACCCCAAGAGCCTGGGTGGTGTTGCCGGCGTCTTCAATAAAGCGGCGGGTTAGTTGATTGTCGATTGGACTCATAATGCCGCACGGGCATGCTCACGCACGGTCCATTATGCATGAAGGAATGCCAATGGATCGTTCAGTATGTTTTGAATGATACCGAGCGCTGAGGCGGAAAACAACAGAAAAGATTCAGTGGGCGCACGAAAAGAAGACCGCACCACTGATTGAAGAAATGAAGGAAATCAAGAGAAGACAAAGAGTTTGAACCGAAGAGCGCGAAGATAAAGAGAATGTTTCGGTATTTGTAATTCTGGAGTACCAGAATTAAAAATACCGTAACGGTTCTTCGGGGAATCGGGAGAAATAAATGCAGCCCGGTGTGCTCCTCACCTTTCCATTACTAATTATTCCTAGAAAACCGTTGCGAGAATTTCATCTGAGGTACTCCGCAGATTAAATTCTCGCAACATTCTCTTTTCTTCGCGAGCTTCGTGACTTCTGTTCAAAATTCTTTTCTGGATTTCTTTTATTTCTTCAATAAGTGGTGAAGTCCCTCTGCTTTGCGGTCTAAAGGCAGACCTGTGAAAGTGACTTGCGCCCAGGTGTTTTCAGTTGGTTACCGTGATCCGGTAATACACCTGCGAGGGTATTGACGAGCCGACATCCCACCAGACATTTGTCCCCGTGCCATCCTTGGCCACAACCGCCACGTTGCTCCAGTTCATACTTGCCGCCAGATTTGTCCCCCGAAACACACAAAAGGGCAACGGGGATCCCCCTTTGCCACCTAACCATGCGACGCGGTTCGAGACGCCTTGAGCCACAACCTCCATAATTCGCAACACGGACTCGGAGTTAACCGGGTCCGTCCCGGCAAGATACTCCTGCCATGCAACCTTCCCGTCGCCATCCGTATCGGTCACCGCCAAGCTGCCATAATCGCCAGAGGCTATCGTGCCCGATACAGCCAAACCACCGGAACCGCCCGTCGCCGAATAGTACCGTGCCAGCCATGTTTCAGGCACGCTGCTCCACTGATTTTCAGCGAATCCCGCAGCTAGAAAGCCGTTCGTCGCGATGGCATTCCAAGTGAACACCACATTGGTGCAACTGTTATCATAAGTATAGGATCCGACACGCGTACGATTGGTCTCGACCCCAGTAATGTGATAATGCTGCGCACCTTTGATCAGGAAGTTCGTTCCCCCACCCCGGGGAACCACAACAAAGCCCGAAGGGGAAATGGTTCCGTTTGTCGGAGCGGTGACGACAATCGTCCAATTGGATGGCGAGGCCGCCTCATAAGCGCCCATATCCACGGCGCCGCCCTGAAGGCGCGGGGCGCCCTCGATGTCGGCGAGCAGGTCCGGCGGCAAGGTCCCTTTGTCAATCGCCGGACTGTTAGACTTCATATGATAGTCGTCCGTGGCAAGATTCACAAACAGTTGTGACGGAGTGGCGATGATAGAGTTCGAGTCGTAACCAAGCGCCCTCCACGACACCAGGCTGGTGAACGCGGTATTCCCGTTGTCGGTCGAAAAACAACTCTCCATCGCGTTGTAATTGCAAACCAGGCCGGGAATCGCCGGCGCCGCGAGTTGGATGGCCCCCCGGAAACTATGGAACGAATAAAAAATATTATTTAGGATTCGGTTACTCACACAGCCAGCATTGGCTAGAGTCAGTGCCCAGCCACAACTTCCCGTGACATTGGTGTTCATGATCACCGTGTTGTTCATAATCGTGTTGCCTCTGGACGGCACCGCACCGTTCTGCTGAAACAAAGCGATTCCACTGCCATTAGGCGATGAATAAATGAGGTTGTTCTGAACCCGGGTTCCCTCGACCCCATCCATATTGATCCCTGATCCACCGGTGCCGTTCTTGTAGATCAGATTGTTCTCCACCAGCCCGCCCGAAATGATTCCGTCCCCGCCCATCGTCACGTCCCCGTTCATATGGACTCCGCAGGCCACGTTGCGATAGAGGCGATTACCGCGAACAACGGGCCTATCACCGCTGTTGCTGCAGTAGACGCCGTGCTCGCCATTGGAATAACTTTCGTTTCCCGCAATGAGCACATCGTCCACGAAGGAAGTAAATATCCCCCTTGAGGCGCTGTTATGAACGCGATTACTCAATATCGTGATGTAACTGTTGGCCTGACTTGCGACACCACGGATGTCTATTCCAGCTAGTGGGGAATTGGCTATTTCAAAGCCCTGGATAATCCAATAGGACACGGGACCATAGCCGTCCCAATCCTCGGCCCATAGAATGCTGTTGTGGGTCGAGTTGCCAACCGGGTTCTTGGTATTCAGGAGCACAGCGGCGCCATCGTCCGCTTTTAGCGTAATGGGCGCATTTGGCAGACCCGCCCTCTGGATCAAGGCGCCGGCATAGGTACCGGCCAGTACCACAATGCTATCCCCCGGCCCCACATGGTTGACCGCCCATTGAATGGTGCGCCAGGCATTCGTACGTGCCGTTCCACGGTTGGCGTCGTTCCCCGTCGTGCTCACAAAATAGTTCGTCCCGCTCGCACCCACTGACATGGAACCGAGCACCACCCCCAATGCGCAGATCATTGAACGATTCAAAACTGATCCCGATCTCATCGTTCTGCCCCCCCGGCGACAAGTCGACCTGACTATAGTTTGCCGCCTTGCACTCCCCTTGTCAGAAACCATGACAATCAGAGAATAAAATAAGCATATTTCACGCCATTTTGATTTTTTATGGAAATAACCCGACTAGCCCATCAAAGATGAGGCAAAGGGATGCAATATATTCTCGTATTTGAGAATGGTTTGCGAGATTGTGATTTAGCATTTTCTTCGGAAGGGCATCGTAAAGGGAATCGGGGGTCAGACTGTAAATTGCTATCATGACTCATTGAGGTTACCGATAACGGAGTAGAAAGAGAAAACTTCACCGCTGATCTTCACCCTCCTTCGTCCCGCTACGCGGGACTACGAAGGGCAGGCTTATTCGCGCTAATCCAGAGAAGAGGGACTTCACCACTGATTTAAGAAATGTAAGAAATCCAAACAAGAGAATGTTGCGGGAATTTCAGGTGGCGGGTACACCCCCTGAAAATCCCGCAACGGTTTTCCGGGAATCTAATAAATAAACTCCGCTTTGTGACGGTCATACGCAAACGGTCGGCAAGATCTACTTTGGGTTGCCAATTCAAGATGGCTTCTGCCCGGCGGGTGCTGTGCTTGGGGAATCGTCATGGCCGCTATGCACTGTTGATCATGATTACGATTAAGATTACGATTAGGGGAAATTAAAGATCAGTGGGGAGAACTTGTTATGAAATGTTTCACTACCCTTTTATTACTCGGACTCGTGGCCTCACACTTATGGGCGGATGACCTGTTCCCAAAGCCGGATTGGACGGAAAAACCCAATCCCATCGCCTCGCCGGATGCGGTTCCGGGCGGCGGCATTACCGTCTACGGGTTTCAATCTCCCAAGAGTTTCAACCTTTACCTCGACAACAACACCTTCACCGCCGACCTCTTCTCCTCCCTCTACGAATCCCTGCTTTCCATGAACCCGCTGGTTCCCAATCAGGAACCCGGGCTCGCGGAAAAATGGGCCATCTCGGACGACAAGCGCACCTTCACCTTCTGGCTCAATCCCAAGGCCCGCTGGAGCGATGGCCAGCCCGTCACCGCCCATGATGTCAAATGGACCTTTGACGCCATCCGCAATCCCGCCAACCTCACCGGCGCCCACAAAGTTGCCTTCGAGAGCTTTGAATCCGCCACCGTGGTCGACGAGCGTTGCATCCGGTTCACCGTCAGGGAAGTCCATTGGCGCAATCTCCTGACCGCCGGCGGCTTCGCCATTCTGCCGCGTCATGCCTACGAAAAGGCCGACTTCAACAAAATCAACTTTGAGTTCCCGGTGGTCTCCGGCCCCTACCGGCTCGGCGAGATCAAGGAAGGCATTTCGGCGACCCTCGAGCGCCGGGCCGACTGGTGGAACCGCAATGCCCCCGGCGTGCGCGGCACCTGTAATTTCCAGTCCATCAAGTTCAAGTTCTTTGCCTCCCACGAAACCGGGTTTGAAGCCTTCATGAAGGGCGAAATCGATCTCTACGCCGTTTATTCCGCGCGGCTCTGGATGAATGAGACCGGTACCGACAAATTCGCCCGCAACTGGATTGTGCGCCAGAAGGTCTTCAACTTTGAACCCACCGGATTTCAGGGATTTGCCATGAATATGCGGCGGCCCCTTTTCAGCGATAAGCGGGTGCGAAAAGCCCTGAGCCTGCTGTTGAACCGGGAACGGATGAACAGTACGCTGATGTATAACCAGTATACCCTGTCCCGCTCCTATTTCAGCGACCTCTATGATGCCGGGCACCCCTGCTCCAATCCCCCCTTCGCCTTCGATAAGGAGCAGGCTCGCCGACTGCTGGCTGAGGCCGGCTGGAAAGCCAATCCCAAGACCGGCCTACTGGAGAAAGACGGCAAGCCCTTCCAATTCCGCTTCCTGGAGCGGGAGTCCGCGGCCGACAAGTTTCTCGCCATCTATGCCGAAGACCTGCGTGATGTGGGGATTGAGTTGCAGATTGACTCCAAAGACGCGTCCGCCTGGACCCGCGAGATGGATGAATTTAATTTCGACATGACCTGGGGGGCCTTCTCCTCCAGTCTGTATAAAGATCCCGAGGGTCTCTGGGCCTCGAAGGAAGCCGACCGCAAGATGAGCGCCAACATCACCGGCTTCAAAAACACGGCAGTGGATGCGCTGATTGAGAAGCAGCGGTCCATTTTCGATGTCGCCACGCGCCATGAACTGTGTCGTCAGATTGACGGAATCCTGTATGAGGAATGCCCGTATATTCTGCTCTGGGAGGTTCATTACAAGCGCCTGCTCTACTGGAACAAGTTTGGCACGCCGGCGACGGTGCTGGACAAATACAACAGCGAAAGCAGCGCCTACTGGTATTGGTGGGCAGATGCCGATGCCGCCGCCGACCTGAAAGAAGCGGTGCAGAAGAAACTTCCCCTCCCCCCGCACCCTCCAGAGGTCACTTTCCGAGAATAAAGAGAAGACTTCACCACTGATTGAAGAAATGCGGGAAATCAAGAGGACATAAGAATTTGAACAGAAGCCCACAAAGCTCGCGAAGAAAAGAGATCCTCCTACGCTAAAGCTACGAAGGACAAGGAATGTTGCGGCATTTTTATTCGGGAGTACCCGAACCAAAAATCCCGCAACGGTTCTTCGGGGAATCGGAAGAAATGAGCGAAGTCCCACGTACTCCGCGCCGCTCCATTACTAAAGTATTCCAAGAAAACCGTTGCGAGAATTTCATCTGAGGTACTCCGCAGATGAAATTCTCGCAACATTC
>JBAXPK010000089.1:0-5585 GCA_037132275.1 bacterium | reverse complement strand
GGCCTGACTAGGGTATTATCACCCCCCTGAAGAACTGGGAACCATAAATGTTGAACCTCTGGAAAGCAAATTTGACCCTGGCCAACCGCATTACCATCGGGCGTTTTCTGCTGATCCCTGTTTTTATTTTACTGACGCTTTATTATATCTTGAGCGTTTCCGAGAATGACCCCAATGAACTCTTACGCTGGGGCGCCCTGATGATCTTTGTGATCACCTGCCTTACTGATGCGCTGGACGGATATTTTGCCCGATCCCGGAATGAGCAGACCCGATTGGGAACCCTGCTGGATCCGCTGGCGGACAAAACCCTGCTCATCTCTTCACTTCTTCTCCTCACGGGACCGTGGGGCCATTGTTTCAACCCCCATCTCCCGTTATGGTACGTCTTGCTGGTCATCAGTAGAGACGTCCTGCTGGTCAGCGGTTCGGTGATCATTCACATCACGGTCGGCCATACGGAAGTGAAACCGAGTCTCTCTGGAAAACTGGCCACCTTTTTCCAGATGGGGCTTATTTTATGGGTTCTCATCCAGGGCCCCGTCACCGGATTCATGTGGGTTCTCTGGGCGGCATCCGGATTTACCCTGATCTCTGCTATCCAATACATCTCTGATGGAATACGTCAACTCGAGAAAGCCCATGTCCACGAAAAACACACCTGACCCGATTATCCCGTCCGCTCATCCCGTCGTGGCCATTGTCGGCCGCCCGAATGTCGGAAAATCCGCCCTGTTCAACCGCATCCTCGGCCGTCGTCTTGCCATTGTGCATGAGGAATGCGGGGTCACCCGGGATCGCATTGTCGCCCGCTCTGAATGGAACGGCAAGAGCTTCGACCTGGTCGACACCGGCGGACTCACGACCTTCAACCGCGCGACCCACGCCAACGTCATTGAGGCCGAAACACGGCAGCAAGCCGAGGCCGCAATTGAGGACGCCACTGTGGTCATTCTCGTCGTCGATGTGGAGGCGGGGATCTTACCCGTTGACCAGGAGGTTGAACGGCTCATCCACCGGAAAGGAACCCCTGCTGTCGTGGCGGTTAACAAGTGCGACAATCCCGATCGCGGCGACATGGAGGCGGCCACGTTTGAGCGACTCGGGTTCCCGGCGTTCAGTGTGTCCGCACTGCATAATATCGGCCTTCAGGAACTGCTTGACCATGTGGCCGGACTGCTTCCCAAAGCGCCCCCCGAGCCAGTCCAGAATCCCCTTAAAATCGCCATCGTGGGAAGACCCAACGTGGGAAAATCCTCCTTCATCAACCGCATCATCCACCGGCAACGTGTGATCGTATCCGATGTACCCGGCACCACCCGTGACAGTATTGACATCCCCTTCACCATCGGAAGCGGTCCCACGGCGCGGCATTATATGCTCACCGACACGGCCGGGATGCGCAAACTCGGCAAGGTGGATGGCGCCGTGGAGCGGTACAGTGTATTCCGTGCCCAAGCCAGTATTGAGCGGGCCGACATTGCGGTGTTGCTGCTCGACGCCACCCAGGGCCCCACCGCACACGATAAAACCATCGCCAGCCTGATCGAGAAGGAGGAAAAGGGCTGCGTCGTCATCGTCAACAAGTGGGACCTCTTGGCCGAAAAAGCCACCCAGAAAGAGTATCGCGATGCCCTCTCGCGCGCCGTTCCATTCCTGCATTGGGTTCCCATTATTTTTGTATCCGCGAAAGACGGCTACAATATGCGCCAATGCCTGGACACCATTGACCATGTGGCTGAACAAATCCAAACCCGGATCCCCACAGGGCTGCTCAATCGTGCTATCATGAAAGCTTATGAGCGGGTTCAGCCTCCCGTTTTGGCGGGTAAACGTTTCAAAATTTACTATTCCACCCAACTCGGCATTAAGCCCATCCGAATCGGGCTCTTTGTCAACGACCCCAAACGTCTTCCCGATACCTATCGCGAGTATCTGGTCAACTCCATGCGAAAAAACTTCGGTTTACAGGGTGCCCCCATTATTTTTATCCCAAAAGAACGATCACGAGCCCAATTCGTGGCAAAACCAGACTGAAGATTCATCAGGTAGGGCGGCCACGCCGCTGGCCGCCGCGTTGATCTACGGCGCTCGACGGCACGAGCGCCATCTACGGCTAGTATGGTGGATTTATTACATCCACAATATGTAGGGTCAGAAAAGTCTACAATTTTCTTCTTTTCTAATTGCACACCACTATGTGTAGTGGTAACCATGGATGCGTCGTTCGTAATGGCCCAATATTTTGTATCGATTACGATTACACGGTTAAGCCTTTTTTCATATTAAGAGACCTATTTAAGGAGAAATGCGTCATGTCGGAAGTTAAAGCCCCAGTTGAGAACCAGAAGAAGCAGACAGGAAATGGCCGCGTGGCCAGGAAGAAGAACGGATCAAGTAGCCGGAAGGGCTTGTCGATTAACCGGACATTCGCAGGACCGGGCGCTGATCCCTACGACGGAATCGAGTGGAGCCTTCGCAAAGCCTCGATCACGGACGACAAGGGCAATGTCATCTTTGTACAGGACAATATCGAGGTTCCTAAATCCTGGTCCATGCTCGCCACTAACATTGTGGCCTCAAAATATTTCTACGGCGGCGCCAAAACCAAGATCAGGGAACACTCGGCTCGCCAGCTCGTTGACCGCGTCGCCCGCACCATCGCCGACTGGGGCAAGGCGGAGGGCTACTTCGCCACGGATGAAGACGCCGAGAATTTTTATTCGGATCTCGCCTGGCTGTGCATCAACCAGCATGGATCCTTCAACAGCCCGGTGTGGTTCAATGTCGGGCTTTATCATGCCTATGGCGCCACCTCTGACTCCCGCTCCAGTTACTATTTCAGTTCCGAGGCAGACAAAATTGTGTCGTCCCGCGACAGCTACAAACACCCCCAGGCCTCCGCGTGCTTTATCCAATCGGTGAAGGACACCATGGAGGACATCATGCGTCTCGCCAGCACCGAGGCCATGCTTTTCAAGTATGGCTCGGGCACCGGCACCGACCTGAGTTCCCTGCGCAGCAGCCGCGAAAAGCTCTCCGGCGGCGGAACCCCGTCCGGTCCCCTGAGTTTTATGCGCGTATTCGACCAGGTGGCGGCGGTCATCAAGTCCGGCGGAAAAACCCGCCGCGCCGCCAAGATGCAAAGCCTTAAAATCTCGCATCCCGACATCATGGATTTCATCACCTGCAAAACCACCGAGGAAAAAAAGGCCTGGGCGTTGATCGACCAGGGTTACGACGGTTCATTCGGCGGCGAGGCCTACGAGTCTGTCATGTTCCAAAACGCCAACCTCTCGGTTCGCGTCACCGATGATTTCATGAAGGCTGTGGAAAATGATGGCGAATGGCAAACTCGTTCCGTTACCACAAGCGATGTCGTGGAAACCCATTCGGCGGAAAAGCTGATGCGTCTGATTGCAGAGGGCACACACCTGTGCGGTGATCCCGGCCTTCAGTATGACACCACCATCAACAAGTGGAACACCTGTATTAACAGCGGGCGCATCAACGCCAGCAATCCCTGCTCGGAATACATGTTCATCGACGATAGCGCCTGCAATCTCGCCTCCTTGAACATCATGAAATTCATGGATGCAGACGGGAACCTCGACCTCGAGCGTTTCAGCGCTGCCGTCAGGATATTCATTATCGCCCAGGAAATCCTGGTGGGCTGCGCCAGCTATCCCACGGAGGAAATCGCCACCAACTCTCATCTCTTCCGCCCGCTCGGCCTCGGTTACGCCAACCTCGGGGCGGTGCTCATGAGCCTGGGGCTTCCGTATGACAGCGACGAAGGACGCGCTTTTGCCGGCGTCGTGACCGCCATCATGACCGGTTATGCCTATGCGGCCTCGTCCGAACTCGCGGCCGTCAAGGGAACTTTCGTTGAGTACGCGAAAAACCGCGAACCCATGCTGAACGTGATCCAGATGCATACCACGGCGCTTCAGAATATGGACAGTTCCCTCTGCCCTCCGACGCTCTATAAGGCGGCGACCACCATCTGGTCCCAAGTCCAACGCGATGGCGAACGACAAGGATTCCGCAACGCCCAGGTGACACTCCTCGCGCCCACCGGCACAATCGGATTCATGATGGATTGCGACACCACCGGTATCGAGCCTGATATCGCGCTCATCAAGTATAAGCAACTCGCGGGCGGCGGGCTGATCAAGCTCATCAACCGCACCGTTGAATCCGGGCTCCGCAAACTCGGCTATAATGGAAACGTGGCGTCCATACTGAAATATGTCGACGATCAGGAAACCATCGAGGGCGCGCCCGGCCTGAAGGACGAACACTTGTCGGTTTTTGACTGCGCCTTTAAGGCCAAGAAGGGCTCCCGCTGTATTTCCTACACGGCCCATCTCAAAATGATGGCCGCCGTGCAGCCATTTCTCTCCGGCGCGATCAGCAAAACGATCAATATGCCCAAGGAAGCCAAGCTTGAGGACATCATTCAAGCCTATATGGATGGCTGGAAAATGGGACTCAAGGCGGTCGCCATCTATCGAGACGGCTCCAAACGGACACAACCCCTGAACACCAGCCGTTCGAGCGGCACCGACACCGACAAAGCGGACACGGCGAAAGACGCCGGTGAGGTGCCGCAAACCTTACGCGCCCGGATGCCAGCCACGCGCAATTCCATCACCCATAAGTTCGCCATCGCCGGTCATGAGGGTTATATGACCGTGGGGCTCTATGAGGACGGACGCCCGGGCGAACTGTTCATCACCATGGCCAAGGAAGGCAGCACCGTGGGCGGCATCATGAACGCCTTCGGTACCGCCATCTCGCTCTGCCTGCAGTACGGCGTGCCGCTCCGCGCCCTGGTCGGCAAGTTCTCGCACAGCCGGTTCGAGCCCAGCGGATATACCAACAATCCCGATATCCCGATCGCCAAGTCACTGGTGGATTATATCTTCCGCTGGCTGGACATCACCTTCCCCAACGGGGCGACCCCGGAACTGGCAGTTTCCACCAACAAACCCGCCGCCGCCCTGGTCGAGAAACAGGAGCCCACGGCCATGACCGACGCGGAGAAGCAGCTCAGCCAGATACAAAACCAGGAAGACGCCCCGGTCTGTGACCAGTGCGGCCACATCACCACCCGCAACGGCGCCTGCTACCGCTGCCATAACTGCGGGAACTCCATGGGCTGCTCATAAAATCTTCCTCTTGAGCTCATGCACAACCCGCATTATCAGGGTTGTGCATGAATTGATAAATTCCGCTGGGGACAGTCCCCGGTGTGTCATCGTTCCCGAGCCGACACCGGTGGCGGATCCAACACCAACACCGGCCCCGGTACCGGTGGTCGTCCCGGAACCTGCGCCCACGCCGACAACGGAAGTCCCGCCGCCACTAGTCGTTCCTGAGCCCGAGCCGCCAGCTCCAGTTCCGACGCCGGTCGTGGTTGAGCCTATTCAGGAACCCGCGCCGGCGCCTGCCGTCGTCGAGTCGGAGGCGCCACCTGCGGAGACACCGGAACCGGCTGCGTAGGGATTGCCACAAAACACTCCAATGCTTAACAGTTTAAGCATGAGCACTGTGACCACTGGGGACAATTTGTGGTTAGC
>JBAXPK010000088.1:0-5843 GCA_037132275.1 bacterium | reverse complement strand
GTCTCATAACGATACCGCAAGTCGCCTTTGAGTGTGATCGAGTCCGCCCAGGTCTTCGGGGCTGGAGCCGGAGTCGCCGCCGGCGCATTGCTTTCAGCCGCCAGGCACGTCCCACTCACACCCGCCATCAAAACTAATCCTGCTACTACTTTCTTCATATCTTTGTTTCTCCTTGTTGTTAGTTGTCGGTTCATGGGGGCCATTAGAAAGAAACCTTGTAAGAAGAAAATGAGCGGCAAGTTAGAAATTGGTTAGGGTTTCTGCCGCTTGAGATCGAAACTGATCCGGGCGCTCGTCACCGTGCTGATCCCCATTCGTGCGAAAACGATGGCGGCAAGAGCCTCGATCAGAAGAATTGCGCCGGGTGACCACACCATGGCCAGCCCGCGAGTCACATCCAGAATTGGTTGTGGGGCGTGATGCCATAGCAGGCTGAAGGCCATCGTATACACTGTTCCCGCAAGGGCCATCCACTGATAGGTTGAAATTCGACCTGTTCCCCGGTAGTCGGCCCTCAGAAACTCCGATGCGAACCGCCAGAGTTGTGTGATGATGATCGTCAGAACGTAGGCAAGCATGGGTCGGCCAATCAGAAACAGAACCACTCCGGTCAACCCCGCTGTGCTTGAGATGATTGCAGTTATGGCCTGCACGGGAATAAGCCGTTGTCCTTCGAATCCGTGTGCATAAGATGATTTCTTCAAATGCCCTTCGAATATGACAAACCAGTGACTAAAGAGAGTCTGAAGCCAGGAGGGACAATTCGCCAGGGGGCGGCCATAGCAACAGCCGAAACTGATGCAGGCGAGTCGGCCAATCCCTTCGCCCAGGGCATAGGCCGTGGCTATGGCCGCCAGCACGAACAGGGTCGCCTGTGAGCCACCTCCCGTTTTTTGCCCCAGTTGCAAGATTCCCCCAGCCAGCCAGGGGCCAAGCACCATCCCGGTAAACGCCGCTCCGCCAATAGTGAATCCATGCCAATGGCCTTCCACCATGCGGTTGATGATTTTTGAAGCGGGAATGCAGACCGTCAGGAGCGCCGCGATGATCCATATCAATTGTGTCAGGGGCAGTCCCGCAGCGCCTGCCAGAAAAAGGGTTACGGCCACCGCGACCGCAACGCCCAATGCGTTGAAAAAACCATAATAGGTCAGGTTGACGCCGTGCCAGATGCCTGTTTCATCCCTATGTGTCGGGAAAGTAGCCAGTATTTGCCATTTCTCTCCCGGCAGATGGTGAAATGACCAGACGAAAAGCGCAAACAGGCAGAGTGCCATCAACATCACAATCAAGGTCTCAATCATAGGTTCCCTCCTTGAATAGCCCATGCGATCGTGGCTCGAACGGGCACGTCCGTTTCTACCCACGATTCACCCCATGCCGCGCTGTAGAGGCTGCTCAGGTTGGTACGCCGGAGGTTCGTGAGAATATCGTCACAGAATCGAACACGCTCCTTCTGGAAAATAAGCACGACCGTGGAACTGCCGGGGCGGAACAGACTTTTCGGGCAGCCTCGCTCGACTGGCATACCGATATGGAGGGGGGTTGGCTTCTGATAGCATTTGGAACTATAGCATTGGACAATGTCACCTATCATGAGCGCGACCACCTCGATCATGGCCACCAATCCCACCTGTGTTCCGTGTTCGACGTCTGTGTCGATAATAGTCACCATTCTCCGGTTCTTGGAGTGGGGAGTGGCCTGGGCGATGACAACGGCGGGGTGACATGATTGAAACACGCCGTCAATTTCGTAAATGTCTCGCACCACGCCGCTTACGGGAACATGGTTATAGTGGTACTTGTCGGGCGTCAAGCGCAACACGGCAAAATCACCTCCATGAAACGCATCATACCAGGCCAATTTTCCCTTCCCGAACATTTCTTCATAACAGAAAAACTTGTCCTTCAAATAAAGGTCTGACGTTCGTTGAAACGAGCCTACCAGAAGACGTGCATCAGCCGGAGAGCTGATTGCGGAGGGTCTGGGGTCCATGGGGCGACAATCCCAGTAGCGAATCCTGCGTTCAAACACTTTGCGGGGAGTATCAAGAGATTCTGGAGGATCAAAGCACTCATTAAAGTCGATACCAAGGGTTTTCTTCAGATCACGGCGCATTCGATAAGGACACCCGGGGCGGATATCGAAATGTAACGCTCCCAGCAGTTCTGTCAGTCGGGATGAGGTCAGGGCCTTGAACAGCCAGCCGGCATCTTCACGGACATGTGAGTAGAGAAATGAGACAATCGGGTCGCCGAAAAATTTTTCGGGAATCCCGCGGGAGTCGCGATGATCCACGTAATGATGGACGGTCATGGCTGACCTCCGTTGCATTCACAATGGTGGCGGATCACCAGCAGCAGGAGGCCGATTAGTTTGATCACAACCGACTGTGAGGCCTTGCCTGCCAGCACGTTCTCCCTCACGGCCTTTAAGAACGAGACCGGCTCTTCCCCGTTCAGCACCGTTTGCAGTGCCGCAAGGTCCTGGTTGTTACCCGTTGCCGAGCGATCAATGAGATCCTTAAGATCGCGGGCGAACAGATCCAGGGCTTCGCCGACAAAGTTTTTAAGCAGTGGACCGCGGTAGTAACGCTCGGTGGCCGTGTTAAATGTCTCGGCAGAAGATCGTAGCGGAGTGGACGCGCCCGTCTCATTCAGGATGCCGTTGAGAAGTGACTCCAGGGCGGAGCCATTGTTCGCGGGTTTCAGTCGCTGTTTCAAATCGCGAATCGTGTCCGTCAGCCTAAAGGCTTCGATCAGGTCGGCGCCATCCTGCTCCAGCAGGGTCACCAGCGCGCGACGGTACTCGATATGCTGGACACGTGTCCGACCTGGGTAACGTTGACTGTCTCGCGTGCTGGCTGTCCGGCTCAGAATCCTCTTAAGGAACTGGTTCGGGGTCCGGGTTCCGACAAAAAAAGTGGGAATGCCGATGGCGCTCCCGAAAAAGGTCTGCCGCCGTTCGCTCTCGACCTCGGGTGTGTCGGGTATGTCCGCATGTGTCACTTTACCGCTGAGGACATACTTGTAGGCCAGCGCCGTGATGAGCCGCTGCATATCTGTGGCGGCGGCCATATCTCGATCAAGGCTGGCAAACTGGCTGTAGTGGCGTCCTTCAAACCCACAGAACCCCATGCTGGAAAAGTGGCGCTGGCGGTAGAGTGAGTAGGAGGACATGCGCTGATCGAACACGCCCATTTCGGAAAGATCCCGTTTGAGCCGCTGATCGTTACCGAGGGTTCCGTCCAGGGCGGGACTATGATCCGTGCTGAGCGGGGACACAAGATAATCGATCAGACGCTGGTCGGGAATCCAGTCGCCGCGCAGCCCCAGAACCGTGCCGAGGACCCGGTCCAGCCCGCGTGGACCGAAGGGCGTAAGCGGGAAGCCGAAGCATTTAAGGTCGGCCTTGCCTTTCCAGCGCCGCCACAGCATGCGAAGGTGGGTGAAATCCAGCTCGTGCGGCAGAAATCCCAACACCGTCTCCGGATGAAAATCCCGGAAGTCCAGACGATGGGGAGCGGCGGTGTAGGTTCCTACGAAGAGTGGTAGAAAGTGCTCGACGATCTTCACCACGAGATCCCCGACGCGCTTTTCGTCCTCAGCCGTGAAATCGGGAGTACCTGAATTCATCAAGGCGGTCAGGTGGCGACTACCCAGGCTGATATGCGTGCCATTGTTGGCGAGGCTGGTGTTGGAGACAGTTGGCAGGATAATCAAGTCACGCGCGAGAATGCCGCACTCGCGCAGTTTTTCCATGGTGTTCAGGCGGCTCCGCGATAATACCTCATGACACAGGATCATGTACTGATGCTTGGATTCGCCTTTGTCCCAGCCCGACAGACACGGGCTCATGAAGAGGTCGCGGTAAAATGAATCCGCGACAAGCTCGTTCAGGCGCTTCTGTCGCAACGGGGTTTGCGGCGCCAGACATACCTGTGTTTCCTGGCCCCGTGAACGCAGTTCGAACTTTTCATTGGCGTACATCGTCAATAACTGCACAAGTAACAACCGCCGCTGGGTCTCCGATGCCAGCGCGCGGCCCAGACCTGTCCCGGAGTCCGGGCCGACGGTGTGGAACGAGAGCGTTTCAGGCGAGGTGTTGTCGCTGAGGAAACACTTCATGAGTTTCTCACCCGTGCAACGGATTGAGGGATGCCGACCCTGCCCGACACTGATGGCATCGGCCAGGGCTAGCTTGAGCAGATAACTCACCGGTATGCGGATGCAACGAAGACCGTTGCGTACAACTTCAAAACGGCTGGCATCCGATCGGCGGGCGCATCGTTCCCTTTTGTCGGCAAAAAGATCCCCGTCGAACACCTCACGAGCATAAGGGGTTATAAGATCGGCGGGAAAATATACCCAACTGTTTTCCCAGGCGTTATCCGGATTATCGGAGAGGTAGTCTTCAATTCCCCGCACCAGCCGTTTTGGGGCGTCGCCTGTGGCGGCGCGGCGTGTGAGATTCTTGAAATAGTTGGATTCCTCCACGCTGCGCGCCAGGTCAACCTGATCCCGGGGGCCGTGGGTGATTGTCAGGAGTTCATTTTCGGCACCCGCGGTGACATCACCCACTCCGAAGGGCAGCGACTCGATAGAATCGCCTGTTTCGCTCATCCCCAGGCCGCCGCGAATCCGCTTGAGATCATGGCGGTCCAGTGTGTGTGTGTGAGGGGTATGAGTATTTGTCATGAATGAAATGCTATCATTCAGACATTAGCGAGGTGTTGGGCGCCCGTTAGGAGTTTGTGAGAGGGGAGGTTGACCCTTTACTCTTTTAAGCGGTAGCCAACTCCCCGTACCGTCTCGATGCAATCCCCATGCTTTCCGAGTTTTCTCCGCAGGGAGACCATCTGGACGTCCACGGCGCGATCCGTGACGATGTAATCAACTCCTTTTACGCCGTCCACGATCTGCTCGCGCGTGAAAACCCAGCCGGGCCGCCGGGCAAGAAAATGAATCAGCCGGAACTCGGAGGCCGTTAACTCCAGCGCCCTCTTTCCGCATAACACTTCATGACGGCCAGGATTGATAGTGATGTCATGGACATGGAGGGTTTGGTCCATTCCGGTGGGAACCGTATCCCGGCGGCGCAGCACGGCTTTTATCCGTGCCAGAACGATCTTGATGTTGAAGGGCTTGACGATGTAATCCTCGGCGCCCATCGACAACCCTACGATGATGTCCGTTTCTTCGCCCCGGGCGGTTACCATAATAATGGGAATTCCTGCCGTCTCGGGTTTGGCCTTCAGCAAACGGCAAATCTCGATTCCTCCCATTCCGGGTAACATCAGGTCCAGAAGGATCAGGTTGGGTTTGCGAAGGGGGATCTCGCTCACAGCCCGATCGCCCCGGGCAGCCAGACTGACTTTGAACCCTTCGCGGGTCAGATTATACGACAGCAGGTCGGCAATATCCGGCTCATCCTCGACAATGAAGATGTGTTGTTTAACCATGAGTACATATTAGGCTGCCGCTTAAGCAAAGGGAAAGTATAAATTATTGGAAATGGGCCAGGAAAAGTCGAGGGGGTTATCCCTGGGGCTGGACACAAATTTTGGTGAGGGTACACTGAATGGCTCCGAGAAACAGACCATATTCGCCAGATAGAGGCAACATGGACCATTCCAAGCTCGTTTTCGCGAGTTTCTTCAGTTCCGGATCAGAGGTGTCATGCGCGAACTGACGGAATGGAACACACCACATGGAAAAACTTTCATTACGGCCATCACTGTCCTTTTCAGGCTGGATATCAGCATACAAAGCGCTGAATTTCCCGGGTAAAGCAAGGGCTGATACCCGTCCCTTCTTCATCTTTAAATCAAAAGTCCTGACGG
>JBAXPK010000087.1:0-6592 GCA_037132275.1 bacterium | reverse complement strand
TGTCCAACACTTCGCGCACCTTGCGGGCCAGGTCGTCGCGCGAAAAGGGTTTCTGTATGAAGTGCAGTCCATTGGCCGGTGCCTGCTGGCTCAAGATCACATCGTCCGTGTAGCCGGACATGAACAGGACTTTGAGGGCCGGTCGGTTCGCAAGGATTCGTTCGGCCAGTGCCCGTCCGTTCATACCGGGCATGACCACATCGGTGAACAAGAGATGGATGTCGCCCTCGTGAAGAGCCGCCATGCCCAGAGCGGCGGTCGGCAGTGCCGCTACCAGGACCTTGTACCCGAGTGCTTCCAGAAACGACCCGCACGTCTCGCGAATCGATTTATCGTCCTCCACCAGGAGCACTGTCTCTCCGCGACCACGGGGCGCCTCCACTTTGCTTGCGGTAGCAGCTTTCGGGCCATCCCCTGCGAACCGCGGCACGTAGATCTTGAAGGTTGTGCCTTTGCCCGGTTCGCTCTCGACATCGATGAACCCGCCGTTCTGTTTGACGATGCCGTATACCGTGGCCAGCCCAAGACCGGTTCCCTTGTCGACGTCCTTGGTGGTGAAGAACGGCTCGAAGATGTTCGCGAGGACAGCCTCATCCATCCCGCACCCATCGTCGCTGACCGTCAGCAGAACATACGCACCGGGAACAAGTCCCTCATGATCGGCGCAAAAGGCTTGATCGATCATGACATTGGCGGTCGCGAGGGTGATTTTACCGGCGTCGGTGATGGCGTCCCGGGCGTTGACACACAGGTTCGCCAGGATCTGATCAATCTGAGACGGGTCAAGTTTGACAGGCCACAACCCCGCGCCCGGCATCAAGACCAGGCTGATATCCTCGCCGATCAGGCGGCATAGCAGTTTGAGCATACTTGCTATGGCGTCGTTCAGGTCCAGGACCTTAGGTACAATGGTCTGCCTACGAGCGAAGGCCAGCAATTGCCGGGTGAGATCGGCCGAGCGCTGTGAGGTTGAGATGATCGCGTTCAAGTAGCCGCGGAGGGGATGATCCCCAGGAAGACGGTCCAGGCACATTTCGGCGTATCCCATGGTGCCCATGAGCAGGTTGTTGAAGTCATGCGCCACGCCGCCGGCAAGCCGTCCCACAGATTCCATTTTCTGCGCCTGGTTCAGCTGATCTTGGAGTTTGGCCTGCGCCTCCTCCGCCACTTTGCGCTCGGTGATGTCGCGGCAGAGCGATACAATACGAATCGACTCGTTGGCCTCAACGATGGCTGCATTGACCTCAACGGGGGTGATCCGACCGTTTCCGTCAACATAATCAATGACGAAGTTCCTGATAAAACCAGTCTTGACGCATTGGGCCACAGCCGCTGCGTTTCTTTGTTGATCATACTTGGCAGTCCACTCGCTGATCGTCTTGCCGAGTATGTCGCCCAGTTCGCGGTGGCCGGTTAGACGCACGTATTCAGCGTTTGCATCGATGACTGTACCTTCATTGTTCAGGATGAGGAACCCCGTATTCGTCGTCTCGACCAGAATGCGGTATTTCTCTTCGCTCTCCCGCAGCGCCTTCTCTGCCTGCTTGCGCGAGTTGATGTCTTCCATGGCGACGCACACATGCGTGCGGCCGTTGATCTGGACGGATTCGGCTCCGATCTCAATCCAAAACTTCTGAGGCGCGCCGTTCCGCATCAACTCCATCTCCACCTCGACCCCGTGTATCTCGCCACCGCTCGTGATTAATTTTTCAATACCGTTGCGCGCCGGGCACAGTGGGCAGTCCGGCGAGTAGCCGCAGCCGCGCGGATCCTCCGAACTATGAACACAGCCCAAGGCGTTACCCGGTCGGTGTTGCAGAAGATCATCCGATCGATGGCCCACCGCCAGGGCGAGGGCCTCCCTGTTGATGCGCACGATATTGGTGGTTTCGTCGAGGACCAGCATGGCGATGGGCGAACACTCGAACAGCGCGTCGAGATTCAGCTTCTCCATCCGCAGCGCCTCCTCCAGCCGCTTGCGCGCGGAGATATCGGTCACGGTCACCCGGAGCCCTTTCTCATCGTCCTTATCCGGGGCTGGACTGGCAATCAACTCCACCCATAAGAGCGAACCATCACCTCGCACTATCCGTAACTCGCAGGCTGGCTGTGCGGCATCCTGCCCGGCCTGAGTCGGCCCCGTCGCGGGAGTCGATAGCAGTTGATGGCGAAACCGGTAAAATTTGTCCTGGTCTTCCGTTATGATAAACCGGGAGAGGGGTTGCATGACCAGCCTGCCCCGTGCGACGCTCAGCAGGATTGCCAGGGTGAGATTGGGCTCCAGAATCAGACCCTTTCCCGAGAGAGTGAAATAGCCCACGGGTGCAAGATCGTAGAGGTCTAAATAGCGTTCCCGCGAGACCTCGAGTTCATGCTGCGCGTGGAGCAGTTCCTCATTCTGTATCTCCAGCTCGATTTGGTGGACGCGCAGTTCATGAAGGTTTCGCAAGGCGTCCTCGAGCCGGGCTGGAGGCGCGCCGATCGCCTGGGCCGCCAGTTTCTTCTCCGCCTGTTGCCGGATCTCTATAGCATGATCACTCATCGTCCCCTCCCTCAGCCGCTCGCCACATCACTTTTCCGCTCCGTGGTCGCTATGGCATACATTGTGCCTGCCTCGTTCACCAACGCGGTGGAGATGATCGAAACCTCCACGACCGCACCGCCCTTGGTCATTCGCCTGGTTTGATATGGCGCCAGAACCTCTGCCTGGCTCAACCGGATCATCGTGTTCAAAGCCCCTGCCCGCAGCCCCCTGGGAATACGATCGCGGACATTCATCGCGAGCGCCTCGGCCTCGCTCCAGCCATACAACCGCTCCGCACCCGGATTCCAGGCGAGGGTGCGCCCCTCCAAATCCTGCATGGTGATGGCATCATGCGCATCGTGCACGATCACGGCCAACCGGAGCAGGTCATTGGCTTTTTTCAGCGCCACCCGCGTTTGCACAACCTCCGTAATATCCACAAAGGTCATCACCGCGCCCTCAATCACATTGGCGAGGGTGCGGTACGGCAGGATCCGCAGGGTGTACCATTTGCCCGTCGTGGTCTGCACCTCCACCTGCTTGGGAATCAACGTATTCAGCACACTCTGCGCGTCCGCCACCAGACGGTCGTAGCCGACCAGGCTGGAAACAATGTGAGCCACCGGTCGACCCACATCGACCGGGATCAGATGGATGATCTCGTTGGCGCCCGGGGTAAAGCGCAGAATGCGCAGTTGGAGATCCACAAAAATGGTGGCGATCCCGGTGCCGGACACCAGATTGTTCATGTCGTCATTGGCCCGCGTCAGATCCAGCATCTTGATTTGCAGTTCCGTGTTGACCGTCGACAACTCCTCATTGATCGATTGCAACTCCTCCTTGGAGGTTTCCAGCTCCTCGTTTGTGGATTGCATTTCCTCGTTCACCGACTGCAATTCCTCGTTGGACGACTTGAGCTCCTCATTGGAACTCTGCATTTCCTCATTCGCGCTTTGAAGGTGCTCTTCCTTGACACGCAATTCCGTCTTGAGCGCCTCAATGCGCGCGTCGACGGGGAGTTTGTCGGATCCGGCGGACTCCGTGGCGGACGGGACAGGCCCCGGCTCTCCAGCCTCTTCCAGAATGACCAGATACAACGGCGACTCCGAAGAGGCGCCTGCGCCGGTCGTCACGGGACGAACCGTCAGGTTGACCGTGGTGAAGTGGCCGTTGGTTTTGACCCGTAGCCCCGGATGGCACACCGTCCCCCCGGTTCCGGCGGCCTTGTGCAGGGCCGTGGCCAGGTCGTTCCGCAGCCCTTCTCGTGCCATTTTCAGGATATTGTTGGTGCCCGCCTCACCTGGGGCCGGTTCCAGAAACATGCCGGTTCGTCCATGGAGATAATGAATGTCGCCCTGTCCGTTGACCAGCGCGCCCGCCGCGATAACCTGCCGCAAAAGCTCAGATTCGGTCAGTTCGCGCAGGGATAGTTTGATGGGGTGGAATCTCTTTCCGTCGGCTCGCGACGGAAGCGACGCATCCACCGCTTTCAGGAGTGGAACAAACTGATCGGTGGCTACGCGCCAGGCGCCGATAAAATCCTCTTTGCGCCGGTAGATCTTCTGCTTGCCATCCAGCACGGAAAACAGACGGCTGAAATCGCCCGTGGTTTCGGACGTCCCCAGTAGGAGCGTGCCACCCGGATTCAGCGCGTAATGGAACAGGGGGATGAGCTTCTTCTGCAAGACGCTACCCATATAGATCATCACGTTGCGGCAACTGATCAGGTCGAGTTTCGAGAAGGGCGGATCCTTGATCATATCCTGCTCGGAAAAGACGATCATATCGCGAATACCTTTATGGATGCGGTAGCTGACGCCACCGGGTTCGAGCGTAAAAAATCGCGCCAACCGCCCAGGGGAGATGTCGGTCACGATGCTGGCAGGATAAATCCCGAGGCGGGCACTGGCGATCGCCTGGGCGTCAATATCGGTGGCGAATATCTGTATCGCGAAATTCTTCTTACTCGCCTCGGAGCCTTCGGCTAGAAGGATAGCGAGGGAATAGACTTCCTCGCCGGTTGAGCACCCTGACGACCAGACGCGGATCCCGCCCGTCTCGGCCTTGTTGGCGATAATGGAGGGAATAATCTTTTTCTCCAGAACCTGAAAGGCCTCCGGATCCCGGAAGAAACTGGTCACCCCGATCAGCAGGTCGCGGAAAAGCGAATGAACCTCGGCGGGCATTCGTTGCATAAATTTGACATAACCGTCGATCGTGTCGATCTGTTGCACGGCCATACGTCGCTCAATGCGCCGGTTGATGGTGCTGGGCTTATAGAAAGAAAAGTCATGCCCGGTATGGGTTCGCAACAAAACGAAGATTTTCTTCATCGCGGTCTCGGACAGGGATACCGGGGCGGTGCCCGAGCGACAGGGATTTCCGATAGCTTTGGACACATAGGAGATAAGCTGGGCGGACATCTTTGCGGGCTGAAGCGTATAATCCACAAGCCCGGTGGCAATGGCGCTGGCTGGCATGCTATCGTATTCGGCGGATTCAGTCGTCTGGACCATCACCATGCCACCCTCGCCCTTGATGGCCCGTATCCCCAGCGTACCGTCGCTACCGGTGCCGGAGAGGATGATACCGATGGCCCGATTATGCTGATCCTGGGCCAGGGAACGGAAAAAGAAGTCAATCGGTAGACGCTGGCCGCGCGGCGCGACGGGATCCAGCAGTTGAAGGGCTCCGTTCATCAGCGCCATATCATGGTTGGGCGGAATGATGTAGACGGAGTTGGCCTCAACGACCATGCCGTCCACAACCTCGACAACCGGCATGCGGGTGAAACGGCGGATGAGTTCGGCAAGAATGCTTTTGTGGACCGGATCCAGGTGCTGAATCAGGACAAAGGCCATGCCGGGTCCTGTGGTGTCGGCCGACATGCCGGAAAAGAACGCCTCGAAGGCCGCCAGACCGCCTGCGGAGGCTCCGATTCCCACAATGGGGAATCCGTGAACGGGGGGCGGAGGCGCGTCGGGCTCTACCTGGGGCGTGATTACGGTTTGCTCAGGCGGAACACTTTTGGGTGGTTTTGAGGTTGGACTTTTCATGATTTAACTTTCCTCTGAACTTGAGATTACCTTCCGCTCGTCGCCACCATACTACTCCCAACAGAAACCCGGTCAATAGTCAGTTTATACAATGGACACGGCTGGGTGCGATTGCAAAGTTTTCCAACAACTGACAATCAACAACCCAGCAACCGGCGTCCAATGGAACGCCAGTGACCTTGTTTCTCAATTCATTTTGCCTTGGCTTGTAATCAGCGCCTGCATCTGATCAACGAGTTTGCCGAAATCCCGGGCCTTGTTGAGGAACGCATAGGCGCCTGCGGCACGGGCACGCACCTCGTACTGCGGATAAGGGTAGCTCGTCAGGATGATCACGGCCGTGGAGAGACCCTCTCGCTGGATCAGTCGGAGAATATCCAGGCCGCTACCATCAGGAAGCCGCATGTCCAGCGTCATTATGTCGGGCTTGAATTGGCGCAGAGCGCTGATGGCCTCTTCCACCGAGCCGGCTTGTCCGACTATCTCAATGCCGTTGAGTTCATTCAACTGTGACACCACATGTTCGCGGATCACCACAGAGTCGTCCACGATCAGAACCCTGGTCCTTCGCCCGGCCGATGAGACCGAAGGAGGGGCCCGGTCCGGTGATGTCGATCTTATTAGATTCGCCTCCGGGTATATTTCTGATTTGATAATGTTCATCAGATCCTGCATCCGGAAGGGCTTGAATAGCAGAGGGGGCTCGTTGCCGCATCCCAGAATATCATCCAGCCGGGGGCTATCATAGGCCGTCATCAGGATGAACGGTGTGTTGCTCTCCCCCTTCCGGTGTTCCGACAAGATCTCCATGCCGGTGCCGTCGGGCAAATAGAGGTCGCACAAGACCACGTCATAGTTGGATCCGGTAGCCGTCAATCGGGCCAGCGCATCGCATTTTGTTTCCGCGAGATCCACCAGATACCCCAGGCGTGACAGGGCCGGGCCAAGGGTGTTGCGGATGAACGGCTCATCATCCACCAGTAGCATCCGCTTAAGCGGCCGCGCCGGAGTC
>JBAXPK010000086.1:0-7275 GCA_037132275.1 bacterium | reverse complement strand
TATCTCCCTCTTGCTGAGGTGATAATTACGATGATATCGGAGATTATTGATATGTATAATTGCGCGCCCCCTTTAGGCATTAAAATATCACAGCATCATTTGTTGAAAAATGAACACATAATCCATTTAAAATCAAGATATATTTTGTTCAATATTGTACGGCTTGATATTTTGCGCCGTTCATAATTGTGCGCACCATCTGTATATGGGTGTCTATCTAAGATAACACCACTATATAGTGATGAGTTCGGGTTGGCATGACCTTTGCTAGTAAGATTTGGCTGCAACGGAGTTAGATAAGTCTGAAACGAAAGGGAAATCATGAAGCAAGATAGAAGTATGGGACGGATGCTGGGTTTGATGTTGGTCTTTGCAGGATCTTATGCGCTGGCAAACGGATTCCGAAACCCGCCTGCCGGGGCTGAGGCGCTTGGACGGTCGGGCGGAAAAATTGCGCAGATAGATGATGCCTCTGCGGTGGAGCATAATCCGGCCAATCTGACAGAAATCAAGGAAGCCCAGGTGATGGGGGCGGTTACGATTATAAACACCAGTACCGATTTCCATTCTCCCATGGGGAAGGCCTCGACCGAGGATGCCTGGAAATCTCTGCCGAACCTCTTTGCCGTACTGCCGTCTTCGAATCATAACTTCACTGCCGGACTGGGAATCACAACGCCGTTTGGGCAGTCCACCGTTTGGGACAAGGCCGGGGCGTTTCGCTATGCTGCGCCGTATTCGGCCGAGTTGACGGTGATCAACGTCAATCCCACGATTGCCACCAAGCTTGGCGATAAGGTGTCGGTTGCGGCCGGCTTGGACGTGTATATGTCGCGGTTGGATATCAAGCAGGTTCTGCCCTGGTCACAGCTCACGCGCGGGGCCATGCCGGATGGCAAAGCGCATCTGCAGGGCGATGGCGCCGGGGTGGGTGGCAATGCCGCCATAACGTATCGGCCGACCAAGGGCCAGTCGCTGGCCCTGACATACCGGTCACCAATCAAAGTGGACTATGATGGTGATAGTTCCTTCAGTGGAGCGCAGGTGGTGGGGATGAATCCCTCGAGTGATTTCAGCACCTCCATGGAGTTCCCGACTATTATTGGCTTCGGGTATGGCATAGAGCTTTCGGATACTGTGCGGGTGGAGGCGGATGTCGAGTGGATTGAGTTTTCGCGCTATGATTCCTTGAGTTTGGATGCGGGCAACAACAATCCGCTGGTGAACAGTCCCGCTTCCCCGAACCCGCGCGCACCGGCGGTGATTCCCCAGAACTGGAAAGATACCTGGACCTTTGGTGTGGGCGCCGACTGGAAGGCAACCGAGTCACTGACGTTGCGGGCCGGCTACATCTTCCTCCAGAGTCCCGTTCCTGAAGAGACGCTGGCTCCCACGCTCCCTGATGCCGACCAGCATGTATTCACGCTGGGCGCGGGCTTGCGCCACGGGTTGAACCGGCTCGATCTGGCGTATGGCTATAGCCTGATCGGCGACCGGGATGTGTCGAAGAACCAGAACCCCGCCTACAACGGAACGTATGAAACAACCTCCCATCTGATGAGTGTGTCCTATGGTCGCGTATTCTGATAATGGGGCCACGATGACGGACGCCTTGCCCACGGTTCTGGTGATTGACGACGAGCGTGGACCGCGTGAGAGTTTGCGGATTCTTTTGAATCCCAACTATCGCGTGTTCTGCGCGGATTCGGTCGATGCCGGCGTAGCCATGCTTCAGGAGCATCACCCTGACACGGTGGTCATGGATATCCGCATGCCAGGCAAGAGCGGTATCGAGGGGTTGCGGATGATCCGCGAGATTGACGGGGAGGTGTCCGTTATCATGTTCACCGGGTTTGGTGCCTTGGAAACCGCCCAGGAAGCAATACGCCTCGGAGCCAACGATTACGTGAAGAAGCCTTTTGACGCCTTCGAACTGCGTAAAGTCATCCAGCGGCATGTCCAACGGACGCAGTTTGAGCGGAGTCGGAAGGAAGCGGCGGGTGAGTTGATGCGGATGAATCAGAAACTCAAGGAGGAGTTGGACCGTCGGCTACATCTTGTCTCCCTGGGGCAGAAGTCGGCCGAACTGGTGCATGATCTCCGGAACCCTTTGACTGTGATTCTCGGTTACGTGGATTTGCTTTCTGACCAGATCCGGCAGCAGGGCGGCGTCGCCAGCATGGACAGGGAAGAGACAGCCAGTTATCTCGGCACCATTGAAAAAAGCGTGTTGCGTTGCCGTGACATGGCGGAAATGTGGCTGGATGTCAGTAGAGGGACATTGCGCCGATCGCCTGCGGATTTAGGACAATTAATCCAGTCCATTTCATTGGAATGCGGGGGTAAAGCGAAAAAAAAACAGGTTGAGATTATTGTGGAACCCTCTGAGAACAGAGTCGTTGTGGAGATTGATGCCGTGCAGGTTGAGCGGGCAATCCAGAACCTGGTTGTCAATGCCGTGGATGCGGCGGCGCCCGGTAAAGGTAAAGTCCGTGTCTGGTGTTCCCTGCAAGGGGAGAGTGTGGAAATCGGTGTTGAGGATAATGGCTGCGGGATGAGCGAGGAGTTAATCCGCCTGACAGCCGAACCGTTTTTCACTACCAAAAAGAACTCGGGCGGGACCGGGTTGGGATTGTCGATTGTTCGTCAGGTGACGGAGGCGCATGGCGGGGCCGTCCGCATTCAGAGCAAGCCGGGTGAAGGGACCCGGATTACAATGATGATCCCGTGCCGGCACGGTTGATTGACTGGACGAGTTCGCGGAGCACGGTGGTGTCGCCGGCATAAAAGGCGGCCAGGCTGCGATCCCGGAACGAAACTGGGTCGAGGCCTGCAAGTTTGCTCATCAGGTAGTTCTCGTCGGAAATAGATGTGGGAATGCCCAGAGGTGCCAGTTGCTTTGAGAAGGCGGAGGTCCGGGCCAGCATCTTCCGGTAGGAGAGGCCGTCAAGTGTCATGGGGAGGACGTCCCAGAATCGGGGCGGCAACTGTATTTTCACTTTCCAGGTCATGCCGGTGTTCAGGTATTTCTCCATATCAGCAATTCCGAATCCATAGGCGGTCGGATTCTCAAACCAGCGAGTCCGGGGCACCACGACTGGAGGTTGCAGGGTAATTGATCCCAGGTTAAGTCCCCGGATGAGCTCGATGGTTTCGGCGGCCGTTTCGGGTGTGTCGCCCGGTGCGGGAAAGATCAGGCTTCCAACCGTGAACAGGCCCGCCTCGTTGGCGCGTTTAATCGCGGTGGTGATCTCGTTGGTGGTGATCCTTTTCTGGAGGCGGTCCAGAATCTTCTGGCACCCGGACTCGATGCCAAAGAACAGGGCGACACAACCCGATTGACGGATCATTTTAAAATTCGCCTCCTCGCTGTGATGGATATGAGCGAAGGAGGAATATTGCAGGTGGAGTGATTGTTTGACGACTTCCTCTGCAAAAGCGTTCAGCAGGCTGTACGGGGTGCAGGAGCCGGCAAACCGGAAGGTGTGAATTCCCCATTCCTTTCCGATGTGTCGCACTTCCTGTATCAGGCGACTGATACTTTTCATTCTGACGTTATTATGGCTTTTTACCGGATGAATGCAGAAGGCGCAGTCGTTGCGGCAGCCCCGGCTCTCGTCGATCACGATGAGTTTGATTTTTTCGTCACCCGCCATGGCGGGATACACGGCGGGGTCATATACGGGCATGGGAAGCTGGTCTAGATCCGCCACCATTCGCTCTTCCGTCGTGCGGAGAACGTCTCCCTCACGGTAAATCAGGTTGGGGATTGAAGCGTAAGATTTGACGTCCCCCCCGGAAGCGACGAGCTGGCGCAGGGTGTCTTCCCCCTCTCCATAGATCAAAGCATCGAAGAAGGGATAAAAACGAAGAATGCGGTCCAGGAAAAGATCCACATGGGGGCCACCACCGAAAATCTTGATGTCAGGGCATGCCTTCCTGATCCGTCCGGCCAGGGCCGCTGAACAGGATAACCCATCGCCATTCCAGAGTTTAAAGCCGATGGCCTGGATGTTTTTGCGCCGGATGTGGTCAATCAATTCAGTGCCAATTTCATTCACCAGTCTGTCTTGAAGGCGTTGGCGTTCCCGCTCTGCGCCTGGAAGCTGGGCCAAAGTCACCAGTTTTTTGATGGCAAGGAGGTGCCCTTGATTTGGGGCCTTCAAGGTATTCCATGCCCGGGTCAAGCGACGTTCAAGTTCGGGGGAGGTCATTCTGGCCACGGTGCTGACGGTGCCGTAATCACGGATTTCCACCTCGCCGCCGCTGTCAAGAATGATGCCTGCCAGATTTGCCAGACCATTGTCCGGCATAAGACTGTTGGGTGCAAACGGATAGCCGGCGTAGTTGACCAGGATCCAGCGCTTAAGCGTTCCTTCTGTCGGCATGAGTTTATCTTTCTCCGAGAGGACACAGCAGATCCCGCTCAAAAAGTTTGCGCACCATGATCACGTCGAGTGCGTGGCCTGCCTTGTAGGAAAATACATTGCCGACGAAACGTCCGGTGTCAATCAAGGCCAGCGCCGCCACCAGGTCAAGAATGGTCCTGTGCCAGACGGGTTCAAGCGACTTCCCGTTATGGATCATGGTGGGGGTATTGTGGTACTTCCGGCGGCCCGCCACGAGGATGTTTTTATTTGTGTAGCCCAGATTCCTGACGTCAGCGAAGAGTTTGCCGATGGTCTTGGTGAACACCATTTGGGTAAAAGAGCAATTGGTGCGGGCGAGTGAACCGTAGCGTCCGGTTTCAGGGGTCAACCGGATTTTCAGCCGCTGCTTGCCAATGGCGGTCTTAAAGTTTACGGCCACGTCCAGGTTGAGTTGGGGAACCGGAGTCGTGCAGGGCGTGACAATCAGAAAACTTCCATTCGGGGCCAGAATGGAGACAGGCTCCTTCACGGTCACGTAGCGGGCGGGTTGAGCGATGTGAATGATGCCGGCCTTATCAATGGCCTCCACCAGATCCATGCTGCCGCGGTCAAACAGGGGCGGATCTCCCGAATCCATGCGGATCATCAGGTTGTCCACGTTCAGGGCCAGTCTAAGGGCCACAATGTGTTCGACCATGCGCATGTAATTGTGGGGTGAGCCGCTGCAAAGAACGATGTTCCGCTGGGTGGTCCAAACATTATTGGCCGATACCCGGATGGGCATGGCATCAGGTAAATCCGTCCGGTCGAACCACCAGCCATCGGTTTGTGAGGGGAGGAGGTGCAGCGTACGCTGGGCGCGGCCAAAAAATGTGCCGGGCCCCGTGACGGAGACAGGTTTGCCGATCGTCGTCTGGAATCGGTCGAATTCCTTCAGGTCCGGCATCCATTCCTGATCCACCGGCTGATTCTGGAATGCCACAAACTGGCGGTCCATGATCTCCGGGTCGCCCTGTAACAATTGTCCATATTGTGTCGATGCCATTGCATGTTCTCCCCTGAAAACACTCCATACAAGACAAACATTGCTCGAAAGTCAAGAAGGGGTAACATAAGCACCCGCATGAAACGGCGAATTCAATTTGTATTTCCTCCGGGCCAGGGCGGCGTTTTGCTGGTCGATTATCTGGCCGGCCGCTTTACCTACCATTCACGGGACGAATGGTTGACGCACATGCTCGAATCGCGTGTCCTGGTGAATGATTCTGCTGTGGCCCCGGATTACCGGCTTGAGGCGGGGAACCGGGTGGAGTTTATTGCGCGTGACATACCCGAACCTCCTGTCTGTTTCGATATCGGGATTGTTTTTGAAGATTATGATGTGATGGTGATTAACAAGCCGCCGAATTTGCCCTGTCATCCGGCGGGCCGATATTTCAACCACACCCTGTGGGCCTGGCTTAAAACAACCCATTGCATTGAATCGCCCGCCTTGGTCAACCGGTTGGATCGTGAAACTTCAGGCTTATTGGTCGTGGCCAAGAATGCAAAGGCTGAGGCCAAATGCCGGGCTCAGTTTTTAAAACGGTCAGTGGTGAAGCGTTATGTGGCATTGGTCGAAGGGACTTTCCCGGATGCATGTCGCGCGGGAGGGTGGATGCTGCCTGATCCGGGCTCGGGGGTTCATAAGCGCCGACGTTTCGAGAAAGATGATTCTGGGCGCGACCCGTCATTGCCCCCGCCAGAACCTGTGGCCGGGAAAGAATGGGCTTGGACTGATTTCCGGCGGCTGCGCAGCGTTAATGGAATCAGTGTCGTGGAGGCGGTACTCCACACGGGCCGGCTCCATCAGATCCGGGCCACGCTGCATTCGCTGGGGTTTCCCGTGGTAGGCGACAAGATCTATGGCCCCGATCCCATGATCTTTGTGCGGTTTTGTATGGATGCCATTACCGCGGAGGATTGGCGTCGTCTACGAATGACGCGTCAGGCCCTGCACTCCATGGAGTTGGAATTCACTCATCCCGCTACAGACCAGCCCCTGCGCTTTGAGGCGCCCATGCCAGCGGATATGGCGGTGCTGGTGATGTGAGTTTAAAGCGTTTGCGCAAACAATGTTAATAGGTTTGCGCACGAAGTCAGCGGGTACCTGCTACCAGAAAACGCTATTCTGGATTCTGAATACTGAATTGTGGATACCTGAGCGGTCACATTATTTATTTTTTTCCGCTTGCCACCACCCTTCACTCATGCTACAAGCCAATTTATGTCTAGACACAAAGAGTCAAAGGCCGGAGCCCAGCCTGAAACACTCGGTACCTGGCTTCGTGATCTCCGTCAGGCGAAGGCGCTTCCTCTGCGCGCCGTTGCCGCTGCTGCGGAGATGGACTCCACGCTCCTGAGTAAGATTGAGCTCGGGCAACGATTGCCTACGGAGGCGCAGGCCAAGGCGCTTGCCACATTTTTCGGGGTCCCTCTTGATGACGTGGAAGCTAAACGGATCACTGCCCGGTTCTGGCAGGAGAACAACAGCAATCCCGCTGCCGCCAAAGCTGCGGCCATGATTCGTGAATCGGCACCTGCTTACATGAAGCCCCTTGAAGCCGCGAAAACGGCAACATCCGTCTCCCGCGCTACACGATACCCAACGACCACTCCCCCGCGAGGTTCACATGACTAAAGAGAAACGATTCCTTGATGCTCTCCGCGACCTGTTCATCGGCGCAAAGGTGGATGGCCAATCCGGCTATATCAACCTCATGCGTATCAAGGCCGCCTATTTCCAGAAGATCGTCGAGCCGGCCCTGATGGCGGATGTTGACGCGGCCATCACCACCTTCCCCGACTTCCGGGAGGAACTCTTCGACAAACTGCACGCTTTCTTCAGCCGCTACTTCAGCCGCTC
>JBAXPK010000085.1:0-7500 GCA_037132275.1 bacterium | reverse complement strand
TCATCCGTTCCTACCGCACAAGGCGGCAGGGGACTCCGTTCCAGAATTTTGAATGACCACACGGCTTTGTCGTTTGCCAGAAACTGGAGGCGCGGATGCTGTTGTAACTCGCGCAGGGTCTGAGTGGCAGGAAAGGGACTCACCTTCTGGGGAAACGCATCTTCATGAAAAATCAGGTAGCCAATCTTCATTGCCAACAGGCCGTCGAGGATATCATCCGACACCACACCCATGTTAATGGCTTCAAAACGCAAAAAGACATTCGTGAAATACTGCCGCGATACGGCGGGTGAATACCCGTTCAACATTTTGGTTCGGTAAAGGGTGGCATAGTATTCCGTGATGGAATTCCAGTGGGAATCACCCGGCCAGAGCGGAATGGCCATGGCGCGATTTTCCCGTCCGCATTTCGCGGCATCCTCCGCCGCCGCCCGGTAGCCGCCCTGCTCGGCGTCGAGCAGGCACAGGGTGGGATCCAAACGGCGGCCATAGTCCCAACAACAGCCGGCAGCCAGCAGAACGGCTAGCAGAACAATCCACACACGCCGGACAATAAAACGGTTAAGTCGATCCAGAACGATCACCAGGGCAATCCCCAGAAACGGCGTCAGGATGCAGTAGATCTTGGCAGGCTGACGAATCATCTTGTAGGGCGGAATAACGGCGCGAAGCGTCTTCCAAAGCCGGTGTTCATGGTCAAACGGCGTGTTGGGCCCGAGCGCCAATATCGCGATTCCGCCGATGGCCGCCAGCACCATCACCAACAGGGCGAGGCGGAGTCTCGCGCCGGGCGTGTTCCGCCAGGCGTCAAACCCCATAAAAGCCAGGCCTATCAGCAGAATCACGATCACCCAGACGCCGATATAAATGATGTTGTATTGGTTATCCAGCGTCGTATCAAACCAGCCTGTCCACCGGAGTGCATACCCGAGCGACTCCTTGATCGAGCGCCCCTGGGATTGAAGGGTATGATCCAGCGATGACTTAATGATGCTGGTCTGCAAGTAGGCCCCGATCATGCCAATAAGAATCGGCAATAAAGGCAAAAACCTTCGCGTGCTTCGCGATCTTCTGTTCAAACTCCCCGTGCTGAATGCCGCGCACATCAGTGCCCAGACGGGCGTTGCCAAAAAGACAAAGAAGAACACATGGAGATCAACCCAGGATGCAATAAAAAGCAGAATCCCAGCCATGACCCCGCCCCACATCTTCCGGTCGCGAATCGCCACATCCACGCCCCAGAAAATCAACGGCACCCAGAGCATGCCCAGTCCCGTCGGGCTTCCCCCCAACAGCGACACATAGAAATACGGCAGCAGAATGGAGGGCAAGGCCGCCACCCCCGCCGTGAGTTCGGAGTCGGAAAACCGGCGCAGTAATCGCCAGGTCGCCCAATACACGAGCCAGACCGTCACACAAAGCATAAGGTTCCAGCCAACCACGCGCCCCCCGATGGCATAACCGGCGGAATACAACAAGCCGAACGGAAAATAATAACTGCCGGGATTATAAAGCGCCTGGTCATCACCTTGGTTGAATTCATAGACATGGTAGAACAGCGGCGTTTGCCCGGTAAAGGAATCGGCGAGCATCCAAAGCTGATACATGAACTGCAGGTGATCCCCGGGGATCATGTAGCGCGCCCCGCCATCCTCGGGCCGGTTTGAGGAGGGTATTCCCTCATGAAACATCTTACCCAGCGGCCACGTCAGCGTAAAGTAAACCGCCATGGAAACCAGCAACGAGATCAGTATGACCCGAGACCTTTTCACTCTTTATTATCTCCACGCTGTGGTTTTGTCCCCTGCCGCCTCGTGCGGCAGGAACAGATGATGGGTGGCAAACATTCGCATCCTCGGCCAATCATATTCTCCCGCGACGCAAGGTCGCGGGGGGAAAACATCATATTTTCCGCACCATTGCCATCATGGCTGACCGTTCAGCCGCGCCCAACAGCCCATACCAACCCAGAAGCAAAAAGACCACCACTTCCACGGGATAAACCGCCAGACGCACCAGGAACGATGGAATAAATGCCATTACAACCATGAGCAGCAAGGCCAGCACCGTCAACCCCGCCGAACGGAGGATCGCATAGCCTGAACCCGGCGCATGACGGTGCGCCAGAAGCGCCATGGCGGCCGTCTCAAACACGCACCGAATGAACCACGCCACACCGGCGCCCTCCATCCCGTACTGCTTCATCAGGATCCATGCCAGGCCGATCGTAAGGGGAATTTCAATAAGATGAAGCTTTGCGCTGATATCCGGCCGCCCCACCCCCTGGATCAACGAGAATGGCACAAAGGAAAGACTGTACACAAAGATTCCCGCCGTCAGCCAACGCATTACGCCGGCACTCGCGCTGGAAAAAGCGGCGTCCTGCCAGAAGGTCAAGGCTTCGCCCGCAAACGCAAACAGTGCCAGAATCACCGGAAAAGAGAAGATCAGCAGGCTCTTGACGCCCTTGGCATACAACGCGGATACCGCCCCCGTTTCCAGCGCATGTTGCGCGGAGAATGAAGGGAACAGCACGGAGACCCACGCCCGCGGGAAGATCAGCAACCGGATCACCATCTCGGCAATCGTGGCATAGAACCCGACCATGGCCACCGGAAGCAACCCGAACATCAAGGCACTGTTGACCTGGTTTAACACCAGCATGGCGATACTCGACACCGACATCCATCCCCCGAGCACAAACAACTGGCGAACCAGGTTGCGCTGAAAGCGGATGCCGTGCCGCAATACGGGAACATCCCATAAACACGCCGCGAAATAGATGGCGCATTCAATCGCTTTTCCCGCCAGCAAGGCCACCACCGGCGCCAGCAGGCTATGCGAATAGAGCGCCACCGCCAGTGGCCCCAAAAACGTGTAGGTCTGCATCGGAAGCCGGATGATGTTGATCAACTTGAATTTCTGGTGCGCTTCAAGCACCCCGACCAGACAGGCCGCCAGAACCAGAAACGGTGTTCCCATCCCCGCCGCAAACAGCGTATAGGCCGCATCGGCTTGAAGGCCGACGGGTATCTTGCTCCATTTGCAGACAATCGAGGGAATCAGCGGGAAGAAAACGGCCATGCCTATCAGGGCGAAAGCCAGCATCATTCCCATGGCCGTCCAGAATATCGCCGGTAGTTCATCCATCTTCCGGCTCGCGATCCGGGCGGACATGGATTGCGTCACGGCGCGACCAAGCCCCAAATCAAGGATTGAAAGATAGTTGATGACCGTCAGGAGGAACATGAAGGCGCCGTAGATATCCTCACCCATCCGGCCCCGCAACGGCGGCAAGGCAAAGAAGGCCACCGCCATCGGCGCGCATAACCCGAACAAATTCCAACCTGTAAACTTCAGCAACCGCCCCGTGGAGGGCGGGTTATGCAGATCCGATGTCTCACTCATGGGCGGCCGCCTTTCCGCAAACGGCACGAAACAACCTGATATGCTCCTCGGCCACATGGGCAATACTGAAAGTCTTCACCACCGTCTCACGCCCGACCCGCCCCCATTCCGCCGCCAAGATCGGTTCGTTCACCAGCGTCTGCAACCCGGCAATCCAAGCCGTTGCGTCGTTGGGCGGAGCCAGCCGGCCATCATGGCCGTCGGTGACAATCGCACGACAGCCACCGATATCCGACGCCACGGTTGGGAGGCCGGTGGCCAACGCCTCAAGCAAGGCCAGCGGCAGGGCTTCGCTTTCGGATGGGAACAAAAAGAAGTCAGACGCCTGAAGATACTCGTGAACATTATTCACGCTGCCTGCAAAAATCACCGCCGCCTGCATCCCGTTCTGTTCAACGTAGTCACGCAGTTCTTTTTCGCAGGACAGGAATTGCATGGCGCCGGATCCGATTAGCAGGAGTTTGCAGTCCGGGTGTTGTCGCGCCCAGTCCTTCCAGACACGCACCAAGAATTCCAAGCCCTTGCCGCGATTCAGTTTTCCCGTATAGGCAAACAGGCGGCCTTGCGGAAGTCCGAGTTGGGTTCGGATGGCTACCTTCGTTTCGGACGGCACCGGGCTGAACCGCGTCACATCAATGCCGTTGGGAATATCCACGATTTTCCCCATGGGAACCCGGCAGGCCTTATACTCGTCGCGAATAACGGCAGCGATGCTCAGAAAGGCATTCGCTCGCTTCAGAATGAGATTCCGAAACAGGATAGGACCCATAAACATGAACTTTAGCAAAGGATTGACCCGGCCATCGGTCTTCTCCCAGATAAACCCACCCGACACTTCGCCGCGGGATTCCGCCCTTAGTACGCATCCTTTGCCCAGTAACCGCGCCGCCACCACGGCAATCAGTCCCAAGGTCCTGATGCCGCAGACGTAAATCACATCGTACTCCCGGCGCATTCGGGTCAGGCGCCAGAAACTTGAGCCCAGCATCAGGTATTTGCCCAGTCGCGGGTAACCGGCAGGGGGCGCCCGATGAACCGCAATGCCATCCACCGTTTCAAAGGCTGGCGAAGTCGCCACCTTATGACCGGTCAGCACAAACACCGGCACCCCAAGCCGCCGGAACTCGCCACACAACAACCGGGCATGCGCCTCGCCGCCCCCCACCACGGGGTAATAGGAGTCGGTAAGCAGGCAAATCCGGGGTTGAGCGGTTTCAGTTTTCGATATTGGGCACTCAGGATTCAAATTATATGGCGTCCGTAATAATCCGTATTATTGATACGGGCGATAGTATGACCCCAAATTGCGGGGAGCAATAGAAAACAATCCATTTCTAAGCGGACACGATTCGGCTGACAACGGCGAAAAAAAACTCATTCGACCAGACATCCAAAGCGCGTCGATCACGAACAAACGGCGCGACTTCCGTCCGCGCTTGATTAACATCAAGACGCTCAATAGCCCCGGTGAGCAGGCGTCGCAGTGCCTCCAGATCCAACGAGGCGGCTTGATTCCAATGCCCCGATTGCCGCATGCGTTGCTCCAAGTGACGTAAATTCACCCCGGGATGGCGGCCCGCATACCAAACCAGGTCGTACCAATCGCGTCCCTTTACCCGTGTGCCCCATTTGCGGCACAATATGGCATGCAGTTTGCCGGCAAACAGGTCGGGCAGTGAAAAGGCACGGACAGGAAACGGAATCGGCTGAAATAGGTAACGGACTTCTGTGCTGAACCCACCCGGCGGATCGGTGTCCACTTCAAACTTGATCTTGAGTTGTGCGCCTGGATGCACGCCGTGCAACAATGCCGCATCCGCCTCAATCCGGATCAATTCGCGAATGGTACTCGCCTTGAGAAAGGCAGACTCTATGGCAGACGGTTTAGCCTTGGCACGCCGTTCGACAGTCACCTCGAATCCAAAACTGCAGATCTCCTTTTGCAAGGCGGCGCCATAGCCGTCGAGTGAAAAACCCGGCATGGGCCGCAGGAGCGAGAAATCCAGGTCCTCAGAAAAGCGATCCAATCCGTGGAGTACGCGCAGTGCGGTTCCCCCATAGAATGCGGCATGCTCAAAAAATTTGGCGCGCCAAAGCCCAAGCAGGGCGAGTTCCTGTAAAATCTCACGCAAGGCATTCAAATAATCGTCACGCGTCTGGCACTTGTAACGTTCCAATAGGGCTTGAATAGCCTCATGCATGGGTTGCTCCCTTCATTTTGGCTAAATAGCGGAACAGGGTATTGATTTTTGAGGAAGCATAGGTTTTTTCAATCTCCTCCAGACGATCGAAGTCGAGGCGACTCAACACATCTCCATCGATCCGCAGGTCATCCCGCAGATAGGCGCCAAACCCTGCCACCCGGTTACCGGCAAAGCGCTTGTCCATCCACACTTTGTCCGCCAGTGCCTTCTCAGGCGCAGCGATCAGAAACGGGACGGTCCCGGAAGTTTGTAAGAGCGCACCCAAAGCGTAGCGGGTTGGCGACAGACTCTGATAAGAAAAGAATCCAAAAGGGGTGTCAAATGCCCGCGACCTGCCGGTTGTCACGGATGTTACAGCCTCCACACGTTCTGGAATTAAGCCATGGAAACTCAAGGCACTGTCGAGACTGACATACGAAGGCCCATAGATGAGATTGGCGAGTTGTTCGCGTACAATCGGTTGTCGCCTGAATGGCGTTGCAAAAACATATAGCCCCTTTTTGACGCGGACGATCTCTCCGTCCGCCACCAGTCGATGTATCCGATCTCGCGGCTTCCTGTATTCACGCAAGGTATCCATCAGGATTTGATAGTCAAAAACATCCTGCTCCACACTCGCTCTAATATGGGAAATATCACTCATTATATCTATGTATGTCCATTAATACTGGACATACTATGATAAAAAACGTGATTTATGTCAAACCAAAGAGAACCAGGGAGAAGAATGTATCGCACGGCGTTCTTCAGTGAATCAACATCACGGCTTAACCCGAAACCATTATCTTCCTGCCCTTGCCTGGCAGACAATAGATATGCTGGTGCTTCAAGCGCATCAGCCGGTAAGGCGGGTCGCCAGCGCGGACTGCCCGTCGGCCCAGGAGACGATCCCCGAAAGCGGTCACATAACCGGCCTTTTCAGCGGCAATCTCCCCGGGTCTACTGGCAATGGCCCAAGGGAAACACATATGACGAACGGAATAAGTGTTAAGTTGGGCATTCAGTTGTTGGCGTGCCGTCGCCAGGTCATGGAGGATGGCGGCATCCCGCTGTTCCGGCGTTTCCTGCTGTCCCGTGAAGGACGCCGCCAGCTTCCGCAGTTCAGCCTCCCATCCCGGGCGCTTGAAGAAGTCCGCCCCGCCATTCGCCTGAACCTGCCGGGTACAGGCCACAAAGGCCGCCGGGTTATCGTAGCGCAGGGCATCCGAATAGCGGGATCGCTGAGTATAAAGCGGCGCGCCGAGATCGGAGGGCGTGAGGTAACGTTCCCCGGCACCCGTGTCGGCCAGCGGATAAAGATGAGGATGACGTGAAAACCCTGGCGCCACGAACCCGCTGATTACCGCATCCGAGAAGATCATGGTATGGCCCAATGTGTGGGCCTGGACATCCACGACACCCGAAGCAAGCAAGGCGCGCAACTCACACCAGGTTGTGAAAGGCGTCGCAGAAGAGTCCACCTCCTTCGGCGCACCTTCGGGACTTTCGAGTGTCGGCCGCGGAGCCGCCAGATCCGGGACGCGGGCCGGGCTCACATAGGTAATAGCCTGAAACCCATATTTCCGTAAGAGCGGCGCTGCCACTGTCCAAAGACTTGCCCAGGCATCGTCAAAACAGAGTGCCACAGACTTCGGCCCCGGATGAAGGCCTTGGCGGACAGTGGCGGCAATGGCGTTCGAGGTAACCGTACGATAGCCATTTTCGGACAGATACACCAGGTACGGCTCCAATCCCTCAACCGTCGCTTCATGGAAATGGAAAACCGGAAGCCAGCGTCCCAACGACCCGCCGAACAGAAAAGCAGGATAACACCCCGTCACAAGATCCAAGACCCCGCGCCACGGCGTATTTCGTTCAGAAAATGGTATATGTCCGTTCATTTCAACAA
>JBAXPK010000084.1:0-8546 GCA_037132275.1 bacterium | reverse complement strand
ACAACCCGCATTATGAGGGTTGTGCATTAGGTCGTGCGGTTGTAGAAACAGTGTCAAAATCCAGATGGGGTTCCGGTCGTCCGTCTAACGTGGTGGGCTTCATCGCCTGGCGATATATGTGATAATGTGGGGCCTTCCTCCGCCTTTGCGCTTGAGCAGCACCCCCCAACACGATACCTTCCTGCCTCATGCATACGGCTGTAAATTTGGTCAATTGCCCGGATTATGTCTCCGTCCCGGACGCCTTGTCGCGTCTGATGGAGGGATTGGGTGGGATGGAACGGTTTGTCAAGCCGGGACAGTCCGTCCTGATCAAGCCTAATCTCCTTTCCGATCATGTGCCGGAAGATGCGGTGACCACCCATCCCGAGGTGGTTCGGGCCTTGATCCGCCTAGTCAAGGCTGCCGGCGCCACGCCATGGGTGGGTGATAGTCCCGCGATCATTGCTGATTTGCGGCGAGTTTGGGAGCGAACAGGCATGGAGACGGTCTGCCGCGAGGAGAATGTCCCGCTCGTGAATCTGGAGAAGGCGGGATCTAAAAGTTTTGAGGAGAATGGCGTCCGATTCACCCTCGCCACCCCGGTCCTGGAGGCGGATGCTATCATTACCGTTCCCAAGGTGAAAACGCATGTCCTGACGGGGATGACAGGGGCCATGAAGAACCTTTACGGCGCCGTGCCGGGGCTGCAGAAAACGTCCTTCCACAAGATGTATCCGTATCCGGAAGACTTCGCCAAGTTGCTGGTCGCCATTTTCCGTCGCGTGAAACCGGTGCTGGCAGTGGCGGACGGTGTGTTGGGCATGGAAGGAAACGGTCCCTCCGCAGGAATCCCGATCCAACTCGGCTTCCTCGCCGCTTCGGCCGATACCCTTGCGTTGGATGTGGTGCTTTGTCGGACGTTGGGTCTTGAGCCCCGCAACATTATTCATCTTGAGGCAGCACGTCAGGCGGGACTGGGCGTGCAGGATTGGTCTCAGATCAAGTTGGGCGGGGATGATGCAATTCGTGCCTTGGCATCACGGGAGTATCGCCTGCCTTCAACAGTGCCCATCCAATATGTTCCTCGTTGGCTTGTCAGATTGGTGGAGCCCTACATCTGGCATCGGCCGAGATTCCTTCCGAATTGCGTGTTTTGCGGAAAATGTGTGAAGGCCTGTCCCTCTGAAGCGTTGACCCTTAAGCCGGGGCATCAACCGGTTTTAGCCTTCGACAAATGCATCGCCTGTTGTTGCTGTCATGAGATGTGTCCGGTGCATGCGATTGAGATGCAGCCGAGTCCGTTTTTCCGGTTCGCTCGAAAATTTACCGCAGGACGGAAATCAAAATGAAATACCGGGTCAAACATCTTGTCGAATATGGTTTTTTGAGGGCGATCGCCGGTGTAGTCACTGTGTTGCCCTACCGGTTGGCGCTGCTGGTGGGCTGGAAGTGGGCCTGGTTGGCGTTTCATGTCTTGCGGTTTCGTCGGGCGGAAACGGATCGGCGCATACGCGAGGTCTTTGGCGATCGCTTTACCCCGCGAGAGCGGAGGCGGATTGCCTGGTTATCCCTGCGCAATTTTATGTTTACCGCCGTGGATATCATGCGCACGCCGTTTATGACCCAGGATGAGCTGAATGCGATTTCGGATTATGATGAACTCATCGGGATTCTGCTGGCGCACCATGCGACCGGGCGCGGCGGAGTGTGTGCGTTGCCGCATATGGGAGCATGGGAACTGCCCGGGCGCGCCATGACGTTTCGTGGTGTTCCATTCTTTTCCGTGGCCGGCAAGCAGAGGAACCCTTTGTTCGATTATTATTTGAACAATACCCGTGAAAAATCCGGCATGCCCATCCTGATGCGTGGCGCCTCGACCTTAAAAGATATCATCAGGCGCCTTAAAGCAGGCCAGATGCTGGCCATTCTTCCGGATGTGCGGATGAGGACCGAGGCCGTCAAGGTTAGATTTCTGGGGAAAGAGGCCAATATTGGGGGCGGGATGGCCCTGTTCGCACGGCATGCCAATGTGCCCATATTTCCGACAATTGTTATGCGGGTGGGGTGGACGCGGCATGTGGCACGGCTCTATCCGCCTGTGTGGTCCAATCCGGCGTTGGACAAGGAAGCGGATATCCGCCAGATGAGTCAGTCGGTGATGGATATTGTGTCCGAAGCCATTATGATTAACCCGGAGCAATGGTTCTGGTACAACAAACGATGGGTGTTGGAGCCGGTGGAGGGGGAGAAGAGTGAGGCGTGAGACGTGAGATGTGAGGCGTAAGACGTGAGGCGTGAGATGTAAGATGGGGGTAAAAGATGATGAGAAGGTTTTTTAGGACAAAGTCGCAGGCGCAAATTATCAGCGATGTGGAGAATGCCGAACATCAGATGCATCGTGTGCTGGGGCCGTGGCACCTAACGCTGCTAGGCATAGGGGGCGTCATCGGCGCAGGGATATTTGTGCTGACTGGCCAGGCTGCCGCCAATTATGCGGGTCCCTCCATTGCCCTGTCGTTTGTGATTTCAGGCTTAGCCTGTGCATTTGCCGGGTTGTGCTACAGCGAGTTTGCCTCCATGATCCCGGTGGCCGGCAGCGCCTATACATATTCCTACGCGACTCTGGGCGAGGTGTTCGCCTGGATTATTGGGTGGGATCTTATTCTTGAATATCTGTTCGGGGCCTCCACCGTGGCGGTCGGGTGGTCCGGGTATGTCGCGAGTTTTCTCGGCGACTGCGGTATTACGCTTCCGTTTGCGTTATGCAATGCGCCCTTCTCCTACACCCCGCAGGCCGGACTCCAGTTGACGGGCGCCTGGTTCAATCTTCCGGCCGTCTTGATTGTGGCGGTGGTCACCTGGCTGCTGGTCATCGGGATCAGGGAGTCAGCCAATTTCAATAACGTTATTGTGATTGTAAAGGTTTCCGTCATCCTGCTGTTCATCTTTTTGGGAATGCACTATATCAAGCTCGAAAACCTTACGCCGTTCATCCCGGCGAATACCGGGATCTTTGGTCAATATGGCTGGAGCGGGGTGATGCGTGGATCGGCAGTGGTGTTCTTTGCCTATATCGGGTTTGATGCGGTGTCAACGGCCGCGCAGGAGGCGCGGCGGCCGCAACGGGATGTGCCGATCGGGATCCTCGTTTCGCTGTGCGTTTGTGCCGTGCTGTATGTGGCCGTGGCGGTCGTGTTGACCGGGTTGGTTCCCTACAAGCAGTTAAATGTGCCGCATCCGATGGCGGTGGGAATCGATGCGGCGGGCCCGGCCTTGGCTTGGTTGCGGCCGTTGGTCAAAATGGGCGCTATTGCGGGGTTGAGTTCAGTGATTCTGGTATTAATGCTGGGGCAATCCCGGATATTCTATTCGATGTCCCGTGACGGGCTTCTTCCTCCCAAATTTGGCGCCATTCACCCGCGATTCAGAACCCCGTGGCTAGCCACGACCATCACGGGGGTGGTGTCACTTTTGATGGCCGCCATTTTTCCAATTGGATTTCTGGGGGAACTGGTGTCCATTGGCGCCTTGCTGGCCTTTGCCATGGTTTGTGGAGGTGTCTGGGTGATGCGGCGGACCAAGCCCGATCTACCCCGCCCCTTCCGCACCCCGCTTGTGCCATTGGTTCCCATCCTCGGAATTGTCTTCGCTGGTGCGCAGATGGTGGCGCTCCCGCGAGATACCTGGATTCGGTTGGTTTTATGGATGGCGCTGGGTCTGCTGATCTATTTTACCTATGGGCATCGGCACAGCAAGATGCAGAAGTCTTGATTCCCACCCCCGACACAGGTATCTTGAGGCCCATTTTGCAACCTGCAGGAGAAAAATATGGACGTTCAGAGACTGTTTGCGGATCGTATTGGTGGCCTAAAATTCGGCACCAGCAACGAAATTTATAAATTTGAGAAGATCAAGCGCGCCAAGGCGGCAGTCCGGGCGGCCCGGCCCAACGTTGAGCTGCTCGATTTCGGCGTGGGGGAACCGGACCAGATGGCGCCGGCCCCGATTCGCAAGGCGTTGAAGAAAGCCGTGGATAACCCGGCCAATCGCGGCTACTCGGATAATGGCATCCGCGAGTTCAAGGTGGCCGCCGCCGAGTACATGAGCAAGTTTTTCGGGGTTACCGACCTGAATCCCGACACCGATATCTGTCACAGCATCGGTTCCAAGCCGGCGTTGGCGATGCTCCCCTTGTGCTTCATCAATCCCGGTGATGTGGCGCTGGTGACGGTGCCTGGTTATCCGGTGCTGGCCACGCACACGCGGTATCTTGGCGGCGAGGTGGTGAAGGTTCCGTTGAAGAAGGAGAACAAATTCCAGCCTGATCTTGACGGCATTGATCCGGCGGTATTGGCCCGCACTAAATTGTTTTATGTGAATTATCCGAACAACCCGACCGGCGCTGCGCCGACCGAGGAACTGTTCGACCGGTTGATTGCCTTTGCGCAGACGCACAACATTCTGATCGTCCAGGATGCCGCCTATGCCACGCTGGTTTATGGCCAACCGCTCTCGATCCTGAGCCGTCCGGGCGGGAAGGATGTGGCGATCGAACTGCACTCCATGAGCAAGAGTTACAATATGACCGGGTGGCGGCTTGGCTTTGTGGCCGGGGCCGCGCGCCTTGTCCAAGCGTATGCCGAGGTGAAGGATAATGTGGACTCGGGCCAGTTCAAGGCGATACAACTTGCGGCCTGTGAAGGGATTGCCGACAAAAAGCTGGCCGACAAGATCAGGAAACATTACGAACGCCGGCTGAAGAAGATGGTCAAGGTGCTGAAGGCCGTAGGGTTCAAGGCAAAGATGCCAGGTGGCACCTTCTACCTTTACGTTCCGGCGCCCACGGGGGCAGGTGCGACTTTGTTCAACACGGCGGAAGACGCTTCGCAATACCTGATCCGCGAGTGCTCGATCTCGACGGTGCCATGGGATGATGTGGGCCCATTCCTGCGTTTCTCGGCGACCTTTGAGTCCCAGGGCAAAGGGGATGATGATCGAGTGATTGCCGAATTGGGCGAACGCCTGATGAAGGCGAATTTAAAGTTTTAATGAGGCGGCATTCATCTATAATGAAATGTCACTTAAAGAGGAGAGTTTAATGAGAACTGGTGCGAAGTGTGTGATTGATGCCCTCAGCGATGCGGGCGTGAAGACGATTTTCGGACTGCCGGGTGGAACCGTTCTGGATATTTTTGCCGAACTCTATCATGCCCCGTTTGAATTTTTTCTGACGCGCCACGAACAAGGCGCCACCCATATGGCGGATGGGTATGCCCGTGCCACGGGCAAGCCCGGCTGTTGCATCGTGACCTCAGGGCCCGGCGCCACCAACGCCGTGACCGGCCTTGCCACCGCCAACATGGACGGAATTCCCATCGTCTGCATTTCAGGCCAGGTGCCCTCTTCCATGATCGGGAACGATGCCTTTCAAGAAGCGGATACGGTGGGTATTACCCGGGCCGTGACCAAGCATAACTATCTGGTTAAAAACACAGCCGACATCCCCGGGATCATCGCGGAAGCGTTCGACATTGCCACGAGCGGCCGGCCGGGGCCTGTCCTGGTGGATATCCCGAAGGATGTTCAGAGGGCGCAAACCGATGCCGTCTTTTCAGGCAAACTACACCGGCGTGGACATGAGCCGGTTTACGATGCTGATCCCAAACAGGTAGCCAAACTCGCCAAGGCCATCAGCCAGTCCCGTCGACCGGTGATTCTTACGGGGGGCGGTGTGGTGGCCGGTAATGCGGCGGCCGAACTCACCGCGTTCGCCCGCAAGACCGGAATCCCGGTGACCACGACCCTCCTCGGGCTTGGCGGGTTCCCGGACACGGATCCCCTGGCGCTTCGTCTGGCCGGCATGCATGGCAGCGTGGCGGCCAACCTTGCCATCAGCGCCTGCGACCTTCTGATTTCGGTCGGGGCGCGGTTCGATGACCGCGTCACCGGGAAGATTTCAGAGTTTGCGCCCAATGCCATCATTGCCCATGTGGATATTGATCCCTCGGCGATTTCAAAAAGCGTCCCTGCGGCTATCCCGGTGATTGGCGATGCCAAGAGAGTGCTTAAGGCCCTCATGCCGCTCGTCAAGCCCCAGGAGCGTTCGCCCTGGATGGCGCAAATCAAGGCCTGGCAGCACGAATCGCCGTTTACCTATGACAAGAAGGAGTCGCGCATCCTGCCTCAATATGCGATTGAACAAATTTATGAAGTGACGAAGGGGGATGCCATCGTTACCACGGATGTGGGCCAGCATCAGATGTGGGCGGCCCATTTCTTTAAATACACGCATCCCCGAACGTTCATTTCGTCTGGCGGACTCGGCACCATGGGGTTTGGAATGCCGGCGGCGATCGGTGCCAAGGCCGGTTGCCGGGATCGAAAGGTGGTCTGCATTTCCGGCGACGGGAGTATTCAGATGAACTTCCAGGAGTTGGTTGTGGCCGTGGAGCATGACCTCCCCATTGTGGTGGTCATCCTGAATAACGGATATCTTGGTATGGTTCGGCAATGGCAGGAGATGTTCTACAGGAAAGAATATTCGGCGGTGCGGCTGGGACAGAATCTTCGCGCCAAGAACGAGCGGATCAAGGACAAGCCGCCGGCCTATTTGCCGGATTTTGTGAAAATGGCGGAAGCTCATGGTGCGGTTGGTCTGCGGGTCACGCAAAAACGTGAAGTCGCGCCGGCCTTGCGAAAGGCGTTTGCCTTGAAGCGACCCGTCGTTGTGGAATGCATCACAAAACCCGATGAGAATGTGTACCCAATGGTGCCTCCCGGCGCCTCATTGAGCGAAATGGTCCAGGGATTGATTTAAGCAGGGAGCCTCACATCATGAACAATGGAAATCAAATTCGAAAACATGCGATTATCGCCTTGATTGAAAACCAGCCAGGCGTTCTGGCCCGGGTGGTGGGGCTCATTTCCGGACGGGGATATAATATTGAGAGCCTCAATGTAGGGCCCACCCAGGATCCCGGCGTTTCGAGGATGACCATGGTGGTTCCAGGTGATGATCGCGTCTTGGAACAGGTCACCAAGCAGCTTAAGAAGCTGGTGGATGTAATCAAGGTCACCGATCTGACCCGTGAGGCTTGCATTAATCGCGAGTATCTTATGGTCAAGGTGGCGATCAAGCGGGAAAACCGTTCAGATGTGACCAACCTGGCCAATGTTTGCGGGGGGCAGATCGTATCGGTTCATCCCCGTTCACTGGTGGTGGAAATGGTGGGCGACCAGACTAGTATCGCCGGCTTCATGGAATTGATGAAACCCTTCAAAATCATGGATATTTCCCGATCGGGAATGATCGCCATGAGTAAAGACTAAGAGCTATGCATAAAAAAACAGAAGCCGGGAATATTTTTTCCGCCTTGATCCCGGAGTTGCAACGCGCGGTGGCTGAGGAGGGCTATACCATTCCCACGCCCATTCAGGAAGCCGCCATACCCCATTTGCTGGCCGGGAAGGATCTTCTGGGCTGCGCCCAGACGGGAACCGGGAAAACGGCTGCATTTACCCTGCCGCTTCTTCAATACCTGACCCAGCATAAGCGCGTTCCTGCCCGCGGTCGGCCCCGTGTTCTGATTCTGGGCCCCACCCGCGAATTGGTCGCGCAGATTGGCGACAGTATCCGCACCTACGGCCGGCATCTCAATGTGACGCACACCACCATCTTCGGTGGAGTGGGACAGCATCCGCAGGTGGCCGCCGTCAATCACGGCGTGGATATCGTAGCCGCCACGCCTGGGCGCCTGCTGGATTTGATGCAGCAGGGCCATATTCGGCTTGACCAGGTCGAGGTGTTTATTCTCGACGAGGCAGACCGGATGCTCGACATGGGCTTTATTCGCGATATCCGCTCCATCCTGACTGCCTTGCCGCGCAAGCGTCATTCCCTGTTTTTTTCCGCGACCATGGCGAAAGAAGTGGTGGAATTAGCGCGCGCCATGGTTCATGACCCGGTTCATGTTACCATCACACCGGGGCAACCGACGGTGGAGAAGATTGACCAAAAAGTACTGTTCGTTGACAAGCCCAACAAGGATTCGCTCCTAGTGACGCTTCTGAAGGATCCCTCCATCAACCGTGTGATTGTGTTTGTGCAGATGAAGCATGCCGCCGACAAGGTGACCCACAAGTTGGTGGCCAGCGGCATTGCGTCCGAGGCCATACATGGCAATAAGAGTCAGACGGCGCGCACGAAGGCGTTGGCGGGATTCAAGGCGGGAAGAATTCGTGTGCTGGTGGCGACGGATATTGCCGCCCGCGGACTGGATGTGGACGACATCACCCATATCATCAATTATGATCTCCCGCATGAGCCGGAGACCTATGTTCACAGGATCGGCCGCACAGCCCGGGCCGGTGCATCCGGTGATGCGGTGTCCTTCTGCGCGTCGGAGGAGCGGGAATTCCTGCGGGATATCGAGCGGTTGATTCGTAAGGCCATTCCGGTGACAGTGGACCACGCCTTTCATTCCGAAAACGCCCGGAATGCGACAGGCGCCGCGGCTCGTCCGCCGCCACGCCGCCAGATGAGGGGTGGCGGGGGCCATCAGGGG
>JBAXPK010000083.1:0-8660 GCA_037132275.1 bacterium | reverse complement strand
ACTATGCGAACAGCCAGGATAGTTGAAGAGGGGGCTGCGTACTACCATGTGATCTCGCGGGTGGTGGGACGTGCCTTTGTGTTCCATGAAGAACTGGAGCGGGAGCGGTTCAGGAAGATCTTGCGAGCCGTGGAAGGGTATTCCGGCGTACAGATTCTGACGTACGCTATTCTCTCAAACCATTACCACGCCCTTTTGTATGTTCCTGAGAGACAGAGGGTTGAGGACGGAGAGTTCAGCCGGAGATTATTGTTTCTCTACGACAAGACGATGGTGGAGAACCTGATGGCGCATATAGCGTGTTTGAGGAGGGGCGGACTAGATGAGGCGGCGGAGGCGGTGAAGGCGCCTTATGTGCGGCGGATGTATGACCTGGCGGAATTCATGAAGGCGCTGAAGCAGCGGGTAAGCATTTCGTACAATCGGCGGCATGGTCGTGTGGGGACGTTGTGGGAGGAGCGATACAAGAGCGTGCTGGTGGAGGGCTCGCCCGGCGGGTTAAGTGCCGTTGGGGCCTATATTGATTTGAATCCAGTAAGGGCGGGGATGGTGAAGGATCCCCGAGATTATCGGTATAGTGGGTATGGGGAGGCGATGGGGGGTTCTAAACAGGCTCGAGCCGGACTGGGAGTGGCCCTGGGTGAGCCGGGGGTGTGGAGCGAGGTGGCCTGTCGGTACCGGCAATTGCTGTATGTGAAGGGAGAGGCGCGGGGGATAGCGGAGTCGGGGAAGGCGAAGCGGCCTGGCTTCAGCGAGGAGGCCGTTGAGGCGGTATTGGGGCAGAAGGGGAAGTTACCGCTGAATGAGATTTTACGTTGCCGGGTGCGATATTTTACGGATGGGGTGATCTTGGGGAGCCGGGTGTATGTGGATGAGGCGGTAGAGCGGCACCGCGCGCATTTTAGCGCACGTCGGGAGGATGGAGCGCGAGCGATGAAAGGCGGGGCGTGGGGTGATTTTTATGCGGCGCGGCAGTTGCGAGTTGATGTGATGGGAAGCCCGGCGCCTTCATAAAAATGAATTGAGATGGGATAGGATGGCGAGATCAAAACCGGTGCAACGCCGGATAGGGAAGTATTGTCCTCAACCGGCCAAAGCGGACCCGCTGAACTGAATATGAGGTCACGCTTCAGTGATTACAGGTGAAGAGGGTGTGATTCCTGGCAATCTGGATGCCGGAACGATGAGGTGATGAATTCTCACGATGAAATAACAATGTTGATAACGTCAGGTTTATTAGACTGTCCCTTGATTCCGGGGGAGAAGCGGAAGATTGATGGGAAGGAATGAGGGCGGAAGGAAAATCGCAGATTACACAAATTGACGCAGAGTTGCCTTGCTGAACCTGTTCAGCATTGGTTATTAGCGAAAGGTGAGGGATCGTTCTCAGTGGACGGAGTGGGCGATCAGTTTGAGAATGTCGGCGCCGTAGGCTTCCAATTTTACGGGGCCGACGCCTGAAATGGCTTCCAGTTCGCGGTGCGATTTTGGGCGGCTGATGGCAATGGCCTTCAACGTCTTATTGCTGAAGATAAGGTAGGCAGGGATTCCCTGATGTACGGACTCATCTTTCCGCCAGTCTTTCAACTCGTCGAAAAGATTCTCCTCAACCGCGGATAGAACTCGGTCGACATCAACGGATGGTGTAACTTTTGAAGAGGCTTTTTTGTCGGTGCGCCGGGATTTGGCGGGGAAGTTCGGTTCCGTGCTTGAAAGTTTCACCGCCTGCGGGGGCCACTTCAAACTCACTGACGCGCGGCGCCAGGCGATTTCACGACCAAGCGGGGTCAGGGTCGCCATGGCATATTGGTCCGGGCTCAACGCGATGGCCTTGGCCCGTACCAACTCGTCGAAAATGGCGCGCAGCATGTCAGGTGGGGTGTCGGCCAATGAACCGTAGGTGGAAACTTGATCCAGTTTCCGGTCGACGATGTCCTTGGCTTTCGATCCGGTCACCACGGCCAGGATGGTGTTCCGGCCGAAACGCCCGTCCAGACGGCCCACGCCGCTCAGCAGTTTCTGGATGACCGGCCATTCCGCTTCTGTCGGCGGCCGCGCCGGAATCGCCGTGTCGAATCCGCAGGAATCACAGTGCCCGCAGGCCGCGCCAGTGTTGTCCTTCTCGCCAAAGTAATCGAGAATGAAATGATGACGGCAACTCCGCGAACTGACATACCTGAGCATCAGGTCGAGTTTCCGGAGATCGCGGCGGCGCTTTTCTTCCAAAGCCGGGAGCGCCTCCTGGAGGCGTTTGAGGTCTGACGGCTCAATCAGCGAGGTGGTGTAACAGCGCGTTCCGGCCTTGATCTCGCGCGCAATGAGCCCGCAGCGCTCATATAGCCCCATGCAGGTATGCACGGTGATCTTATTGTCCGTGGATCGAACCTGTTCCGCCCATTCATCCAGCGAGCAGGTTTGCTCCCCGTCTTTTTTCAGGATGGCGTAGATCTCTTTCCATGTGCCCAGAATGGTGGCGGGATCCGGATTGGAGCCATCGAGGAAAAACTCCTGCGTGCGGACATCCGCGTAGTTGTAGAGGAGTTCGCAATGGGACAGTTGGCCGTCCCGGCCGGCGCGGCCCACTTCCTGGTAATAGGCCTCAATGCTGCCGGGCACATCCCAATGAATGACGAATCGGAGGTCGGAGCGATCCACGCCCATGCCGAAGGCGTTGGTGGCCACCACCACGGGGATCTTGCCGCCCATGAATTTTTCCTGGGCCGAAGCCCGTTGTTCAGGGGTAAGGCCGGCGTGGTAAATCAGGTGCTTGATCTTGTTTTCCCCGAGCATGACGCCAACCCGCTCGACCTGTTTACGCGTGCTGCAATAAACGATACCGGTGGGATAGCGGGAGAGAATCTGCTCGATCCGGCGCATCTTGTCGACGTGCGAGGAAACGTGGCTGACGGTGAGCCGGAGAGTGTCGCGACGAAAGCCCCTGACAAAAACCCTTGGAGCGGTCCGGCCATCCTGGCCAAGTCCCAATTGTTTGGCGATATCGTCCCTGACCTCGGGGGTGGCGGTGGCGGTCAGCGCCATGACATGGGCGTTCGGAAATTGTTTCACAACCGAGCCGAGGCGAATATAGTCGGGACGGAAATCATGGCCCCACTGGCTGATGCAGTGCGCCTCGTCAATGGCCAACAATGACACCTTCAGGTCACTGAGCAATTGTTGAAATCCCTTGTTGCGGAACCGTTCGGGCGCCACATAGACCAGTCGCGTTTTTCCCTGCCGCAGGTCGGAAACCCGGGCGGCCACCTCCTCCATGGACAGCGACGAGTTCAGGCAGGTGGCGGGCAATCCGCGTTCCGTCAAGCCGTCCACCTGGTCTTTCATCAGGGAAATCAGGGGTGATATCACCAGCGTGATGCCCTCCAGAATCATGGCCGGCAATTGGAAACAGAGCGACTTCCCGGCTCCTGTCGGCATGACCACCACCGTATCCAGGCCATTTAGAACCGCCTCGATCGGTTCCCGCTGTCCCGGATGGAAGGTGGAGAAGCCGAAGTGCCGGGTGAGTAAGCCTTCCAGAAACAAGGGCGAAGCCACGTTGTCCTGTATTTTATTTACATTTAAGTTGGTCATAGAAGCCGGGTATCGTAGCATGACGATGGAAATAGTAAAACCTTGATGTGCATCAAGGCGGGGTGGCTGATGGCGGGTTATCCTGAGGCCATAACAAGTGAGGAGGAGACCTGTGAAGCGAACGATCATTAAAATAGACGAGGCCAAGTGTACGGGGTGCGGGTTGTGTATCCCTAATTGCCCGGAAGGGGCGATTCAGATTTTGGACAACAAAGCGCGGTTGGTGAGCGACTTATTTTGCGATGGGCTGGGGGCGTGTCTGGGCCATTGCCCCGAAGGCGCCATCACGATTGAGAAGCGGGAGGCGGAGGCGTACAGCGAGGCGCAGGTGATGGAGACCATCATCCGGCAGGGGCCCACCACCATCCGGGCGCATCTGCAGCATCTCCAGGATCACAAACAGGTGAACTATTTGAAACAGGCGATACACGTTCTCGAACAAAAGGGGCTTCCCAATCCCATTCAGAAAGACGGATGACCATGAGCGATCAGAGTGAATACAAAGGCAGGGCGATTGAACTGGTGACGGGAGTTGAATATGCGGGGGGGGCGGTTGTCAGCAAAACCATCCTGGATAAGAAAACCGGAACCCTCACCCTGTTTGCCTTCGACAAGGGGCAGGGGCTCAGCGAGCATACCGCGCCGTTTGATGCGACCGTTCAGATTGTGGATGGCACCGCAGAGTTGACGGTGGGCGGAACGCCCCATGTGGTCAAGGCGGGGCAGCTCTTTATCATGCCCGCGAATGTGCCGCATTCCGTCCGTGCCGTTGAGCGGTTCAAGATGCTGTTAATCATGATCCGATAGACGGGACTTTGGTTGATAGAAACCCTGGGCTTGTATTGTGCCCTGTGAAGGCGTACACTCTTTATCCATGGTACGTCGTTTAATTCAGAAGATAAGGCATCACATCAAGCGTCTGGGCTCGAAACCTGATCATTCAGGGGACAAATCAAAGGCCGCCGTGGTGCCTGCGGCAGCGGGAAATTTGCGCCCGGCCCCGAAGAAAGCCCCTTCACATCCGAAGCCGGTTGCCGCCAAACCGGCTCCCGCACGGACGTCTCGTCCTGCGCACAGTTCCCCGCCGCCCCCTGCGGTTCAGGCGCCTAAGTGGTCTTTGGCGGAGTATGCGGTTGTGCCGGTCGAGGGTAAAACCCGGTTCCATGACCTTGATCTACCGGATGAGATCATGCATGCCGTCGATGATCTTGGGTTCCAGTTCTGTACGCCCGTTCAGGCCATGGCCATTCCGCCCTCGCTGGCGGGGCGTGATGTGACGGGCAAAGCCCAAACCGGAACCGGGAAGACAGCGGCATTCCTGGTTGCCATCTTTACGCATTTCCTGCGTACTCCGAGGAAGCGGCCCACCAAACGTGGCGCCCCCCGCGCCTTGATTCTGGCCCCGACTCGTGAGCTGGTCATCCAGATCGAGAAGGATGCACGCGACCTGGGCAAGTATTGCGGATTCAACATCCTGGGCATCTATGGCGGCATGGATTATGACAAGCAGCAAAGGCAATTGATGGATATCAGTCCCGACATCATGGTGGCGACTCCGGGGCGGTTGCTTGATTTCCGGCGCGGCGGCCTTCTTGATCTCCGTAATGTCGAGGTGCTGGTCATTGATGAGGCCGACCGGATGCTGGACATGGGGTTCATTCCTGATGTGCGGACGATTGTTTATTCCACCCCCCGCAAGGAAGAACGACAGACTCTTCTCTTCAGCGCCACGCTGACCGAGGATATCCTCCGTCTGGCGTCACGCTGGACCAACGAGCCGGTTACGGTCGAAATCGAACCCGAAAAAGTGACTGTCGACAACATCCGGCAGGTGGTTTTTACCGTGCCGTCGGACAAGAAATTTGTGCTGTTCTATAATCTGCTCCAGCGGGACAATCCGGATCGCGTCCTGATGTTCTGCAACCGGCGTGATGAAACCGAGCGGGTGATGGGCTATATGGCGCGATGCGGGATCAATGCCGAAATGCTGTCCGGCGCTGTACCCCAAAAGAAGCGGGTGAAAGTGCTGGAAGATTTCCGCGAGGGTAAAATCCGTGTGCTGGTGGCCACGGATGTGGCCGGGCGCGGGCTCCATGTGGATGATATCACCCACGTCATCAATTATGACATTCCTTTTGATGCGGAGGATTATGTCCATCGCATTGGCAGGACGGGGCGCGCCGGCAAGGCGGGAGTCGCCTATACATTTGCCTGCGAAAACGAGGCTTTTTCAATGCCCGAGATTGAGAAATATATCGGGAAGGCGTTGGACTATGAGAATCCGGAGCCTGCCTTGCTGATTCTGCCGGCAGGTGTCGGGGGCGCTCATTCCTCCCAGTCTTATGCCCGTCCGGCACCTCGGCCTCAAGGCCGCCCTCAGGGCCGCTATGGCCGTCGTCCGCCTCCGCGCCGGTGATTGTCACGTGCTGCGCTCAGGAAATTAAAAAGCCTATTGACTTGTAAATTATATTATATAACCATTTAGCTAGCTTTTGCTAAATGGTGATATAGTGAGATTGTTAATAGTCATTTGGGTGGCCCTTGCAACGTGGGGCGTGCCGCTTTTTGCGCAGTTTCAGGCGGGTGACGTGGCGGTGATCGCTTATAATGCGGATGTTACGGATTCTTTTGCGTGGGTGGCGCTCCGCGACATGCCGTCCAACACCGTCATTCACTTTACATCCTCGTCGGTCAGCAACGGCTGGTTCCGGTGGGGGGATCATCTCGGGCGTGCGGTATCGCCAGGCCCGCTGACCTGGACAAGCAAAAGCCTGCTAAAAGCGGGTTCGGTGGTGAGTTGGATCTCGGGAACCCAGCAATGTTGGAGCGTCGGAACCTTGTCCGGAGGCGTCCCGGCTTTAAGCGCTTCCGGCGACCAGATATTTGCGTATATCGGAACAATTGCCAATAATTCGGCGGGAGTAGCGCCCTGGCGTGGAGATCCCACTGGCGCCGTCATGTTGTATGGCTTGAATTTCGCCAATAGCGGCTGGGATAACATCACCGGGGGCGGATTGAACACGAGTTTTATCCCCGCAGGAATATCCGTAGCCAGTCATACTGCCGTTCATGCCGGTAATTGGGACAACGGGTATTACTCGGGAATCCGAACAGGCGCCGTGACGGAACTGCTTGCGGCGATGGCCTTGTCAAGTAATTGGACGACAAGCGCTGATTTCATCAGTCCGGATCATTGGCCATCCCAGTTTAAAGTGGTGCGCGGCGGAACGCTGATCAGAATTGAGTGATGTTATTTATCCCGACCCGGTCACATAATTCATGGATCGGGCACACCGGGCATCGGGGCCGCTGCGGGGTGCAGAGCGTTTGCCCGAACGCGACAAGATAACGGTTCCAGGTCTTCCAGTACCGATGGGGCAGCCGTTTCCGCAAGGTCATCTCGGTTTCTTCCGGGGTGCGCGTTTCCAGGAGCCCGAGCCGGTTGCTGATCCGATGGACATGAACATCCACGCAGATTCCGGGTTTATCAAAGGCCTCGGTCACAACCAGATTGGCAGTTTTTCGACCGACTCCCGGCAGTTTAACCAAGTCCTCCACGGTTTCTGGAATGATGCCCCCATAAAGCGAGTTTACGACATGCGGCAGTTGCTTCAACATGCGGGCCTTGGTGCGATAAAATCCCACGGGAAAAATCAAGTCCTCAAGTTGCTTAGGAGGAACCCGCCGGAGATCGTCCAGAGTTTTGATTTTCCTAAAGAGGCGTTCCGAGACAGCGGTGGTGGTCTGATCCTGGGTTCGGGCGCTCAGGATGGTCGCCACAAGAACCCGGAACGGATCCCGTGTCCTGACCTCCATGAAATGGGCCACCGGACTTTGGGTCTGTTCAAAATAACGTTTCAGGCGGCGGTGAATGAGGGGAATGGAGCTGGCGTCCATGGGGGTGCCGGGGGCTGTTATTCGAGTGCCGTAATGCCTTCCCGGACAGCATACTTGGTCAGGGCAGCCACATTATGGGCGTTTATTTTGTTCATAATATGCTGACGATGGGTTTCAATGGTCTTGATGCTGACGCACATTTTCTGGGCGATTTCCTTGGTGCTGCTGCCCTCGGCGATTAACTGCAGGATCTCTTTCTCGCGCGGGCTTAATTCAACGACCTTTCGGGTTGAGTTCTTGCCGGGGTTTGTCCGCCGTGTAAATTCCTCGAGAACATTACCGGCAATACGGGGACTGACAAACAAACCGCCCGACAGAATGGTGCGTATGGCATTGACGAGTTCTGAGAAGGCGCTGTCCTTCAGCATATAGCCTGAAGCCCCGGCTTCCAGCATTTCCGAAACAAAGTGGTGATCGGAATGCATGGAAAGGGCCAGGATCTTGACCTTCGGGTAATCGACGAAAATGCGGCGGGCGGCGGCGGTGCCGTTCATCTCCGGCATCGCGATATCCAAAACAATAATGTCGGGCTTTTTGTCGCGAACCAGTTGAATCGCATCCCGCCCATTGAATCCTTCACCGACCACGGTCATGTCGGATTGTTTCGCCAGCAAGGATCGAATTCCTTCCCGGATGATCTGGTGATCGTCGCACAGCACAATTCGGATAGGCATGGATAATCCCCTTCGTGTGGTAATACAATGTCTGGCCAAGGTGATTCTGTCAATACTTTAGCCGAAAAAGCATTTAAGCTTGATTCAAGGGGCTGGGATCACGATACTTCCGCGCAATTATGTGACTGACGGAGAGTGCGGATAGGAGACGTTTATGGCTCAGGAACTGGCATTTGCATTAATCAACCCATACACCATAGCCAAATCCCGGACAGGTGGCGTCATTGGCCGACTGATGAGTCGTACCGGACTTGAGCTTGTGGCGGCCCGCATGTTTGGCCCCAGTCAGGAACTGGTCAACCGCTATGCCGATTCACTCCTGAACAGTAATCAGGCCGAGCCAGAGTTTGCAAGGCTGTTAAGTGAATATGTCCGCAAGTCGTATCTGCCGGATCCCGTGACAGGTCGGCGTCGTCGGGTGATCCTGCTGTTGTTCGAGGGGGAGAATGCCATCCAGAAAGTGCGCGAAGCCACCGGTCATCTCAAGGCCGGGTGGGTGGG
>JBAXPK010000082.1:0-9327 GCA_037132275.1 bacterium | reverse complement strand
CGGAGTTATATGGCTGGCGCCGCTGTCGAATTCAATATTTTTGACGGTCACCGCAACCGGGCGGGTGTGGCGCGTGCTGTGGCGGCGGAGGCGGAGGCGCGTGCCGAAGCCGAGAAATTACGTCAGGCCCTGATGCTGGACCTGACGCAGTCGCGCCTGGGCGAACAGGAGTCGCGTGAACGGTTGGAGGTGGCCGCCAAGACCTTGGCGAGTGCCGAGGAGGCGCTGCGGATTACGCAGGAACGTTACCAGCAGGGTGTGGCAATGATCACGGAGTTGCTGACCGCGCAGGTTGGATTGACAGCGACCCGGACACGACAGGTGGCGGCACAATACGACTGCCTGATCGCGCGGGCCAATGTCGAGCGGGCAATGGGGCGGAGGTAGGATCCCCCCGCGACCTTGCGTCGCGGGTGAAACAGATTGGCGTGATCCTGCCGCATCCACCTTCGCCGAGGCTCCTGCGGACAAGCGAGGCGGCAGGGGACGAGAGCTAGTGAAGGAGGAAAGTATGAAAAGCATAATAAACGAACGATTTGGTAGGGTGATCAAAGCAATGTGGCGGCCTGTCGCGGGCTTGCTGGGGCTGGTGGCGCTGGTGGTATGGTCGGGCGGGTTATTGGAGTCCAAGGTCGGTCCGGGAAAATCAGAGTACCAACCCGGAGTACCCGTGACAGCAGGTTCCAACACCAAGGTTGTCAAAAGCGTAATGACGCCTTCCTGGGTCGAGGTGATCGGAACGGCGGCCTCGGAGCGGATGGTCTCCTTGAGTGCCCGGTTACCCGCAACAATTGAAACGATGCGGGTGACGGCGGGCGATGTCGTCACCAACGGCCAGGTGCTGGCCACACTCGATGATCGTGATATCCGGGAGCAGATGGCCGCCGCAGAAGCCCAGTTCCAGCAGACGGAAGTGGAGGGCAGCCGGACTCTCAAATTGTTCGAGAAGGGCGCCACGACCGATCAAGCTCGTGTTGCCGCCTTATCGGCTTTCGAGTCCGCAAAAGCCCGTCTTCAGCAGATTCGCGTCATGTTAAGTTACACCGTGATGGTTTCGCCGATTGACGGGGTGGTGACCGATCGCCGGATGGAAGCCGGGGATATGGCGGCGCCGGGGCAAGTCATTTTGACCGTTTACGATCCCCGGCAAATGCGCCTGAATGTCCCGGTTCCTGGGCGGTTGCTGCAGAAGTTTTTGCTGAATCAGACGGTGGAAGTGCGGTTGGATGGCGTGGAGCCTCCGGTTCAGGGAAGGGTGCGGGAAATTGTAAGCGAAGTGGATCCCCTGAGTCGGACGCAGATGGTAAAAATTCATCTGGCGCAGGAGGGGATCACCATTCTGCCGGGGAGTTATGGCCGGATCCGGGTGGAGGGTGACCTGCATGAATCGGTGTGGATCCCGTCCACCGCGATCTATCGTGTCGGGCAGCAGGAACTCGTTCACGTGGTTGTGGACGGCCGGGCGATTCGGCGGGTGGTTCGATCCGGGGTGACGCAGGGCGCTCAGGTTGAGGTTTTGGCCGGTCTCACGGATGGAGAAGTCATTCTGCTCGAGCCGGTTAAGGAGGGCTAAGTCATGGACGAGAAACTCTCATTTATGGGCCGGGTGGTGGATACCTTTCTGCGGGGTAATCTCGCTGTATTATTGATGATCATCAGTTTGGCCGCCGGCGCCGTGGCGCTAATGGTGACGCCGCGCGAGGAAGATCCCCAGATTGTCGTGCCACTGGCGGATGTGATGGTGTCGTATCCGGGCGGCTCTGCGGAAGAGGTGGAACGCCTGGTGTCGTCGCGTTTGGAGCGGTTGCTCTATCAGATCGATGGCGTGGAGTATGTCTACTCCATGTCGCGGCCGGGTATGGCCGTGGTGACGGTCCGGTTTTATGTCGGTCAGGATCGGGAAGCCAGCCTGATCAAGCTTTACAATAAAATCTTCCAGAACATTGACAAGACGACGCCCGGTATAGCGGGCTGGGTCGTCAAGCCGGTGGAGATTGACGACGTGCCGATTGTCAACGTGGCACTGTATAGCGAGCGCTATAACGAGCACGAGTTATACCGGGTGGCCGAGGAGGCCGTCAGCCGGTTGCAGCACATTGAAAACAGTGCGCGGGTTACGATTCACGGCGGGCAGAAGCGGCAGATTCAGGTCAGTCTTGATCCCGAGCGCCTGGCGGCCTATCACCTGTCGCCCATGGAAATTGCCGGAGCCTTAAAGGTGGCCAATGCCAGGACAGGGAGCGGCTCATTTCAGAAAGCCGACCGCGAGGTGTTGGTTGAGACCGGGCCGTTTCTGGGGAGCGCGGATGAAGTTCGCAGCCTGATGGTGGGGATGCACGCCGATCGTCCGGTCTATCTGCGCGATGTAGCTCAAGTCACCGATGGCCCCGAAGAGGCCACCTCCTATACCCGCATCGGCTTCGGAGCAGGGGAGAAAGAAATCCGGAATCCAGAATCCAGAATCCAGAAGTTGGAAGGCGGAGTTCAGGGTCAGTGTATAGGCAGTTTCCCGGCCGTGACGATGGCCGTGGCGAAAAAGAAGGGCAGCAACGCGGTCTGGGTGGCAGGTGATGTGGAGAAATTGTTGAAGACCATGCGAGGGAATATTATTCCCGACGATGTCAAGATCCGGGTGACCCGCAACACGGGCGAGACGGCGAACGAGAAGGTGGGTAACCTGCTCGAAAGCCTGGTGATTGCGATCATTACGGTGATTGGCCTGATCTCGCTGGCGATGAACTGGCGGGTAGGGGTGATTGTCGTGATTGCCGTGCCGATCACCTACGCGCTGACCCTGGTGGTCAATTATCTGGCCGGCTATACGATCAACCGGGTGACGCTCTTTGCGCTCATCCTGGCGCTCGGACTGCTGGTGGATGACCCGATTGTCGGCGTGGAAAATATCTACCGGCACCTGGCCATGAGGAAACTGCCGCGACTGCAGGCCATCTCGGTGGCGATGAACGAGGTGATGCCGCCGGTGGTGCTGGCGACACTCGCCGTGATCGTGGCGTTCTTACCCATGTTCTTCATTACCGGCATGATGGGGCCCTATATGCGGCCGATGGCCTTGAATGTGCCGCTGGCCATGTTGAGTTCGTTGATTGTGGCGGTGGCCATTACGCCCTGGCTTTCACACAAACTTCTCAAGGTCGAGGGCCATGACCACGATACCGGCAATGTGCGCGATACATGGACTTACAGGGTGTACGCGAAAGTGATGCTGCCGTTGGTGCAGTCCCGCTCGAAGACGTGGGTGCTGGTGGGGATCACGGGGTTTCTTTTTGCCGGTTCCATTGTGCTGGCCCTGACCGGGCTTGTTCCACTCAAGATGCTGCCGTTCGATAACAAGAATGAGTTTCAGATTGTGGTGGATATGCCCGAGTCGGCCACCCTGGAGCGGACGGATGCCGTGGTGCGGGAAATTGAGAATCTGCTGCGTACGGTTCCTGAGGTCACCGATTTTACCTCGACCGTCGGGGCGGCGTCCCCCATGGATTTCAATGGACTGGTGCGGCACTATTATTTGCGGCAGGGCGCCAATGTGGCGGATGTCCGCGTCAGCCTGCTTCCCCGCAAGGAACGGGAGATGGACAGTCATGCGCTGGTGTTACGCCTCAGGAACGATATCGCGGCGTTGGCCGCCCGGACCGGGGCAAACCTCAAGTTGGTTGAACTCCCGCCCGGCCCGCCGGTGCTGTCGACCGTCGTGGCAGAAGTCTATGGCAAGCCGTATCAGGGTTACGACGAACTGATTGCGGCCGCGAAACAGGTTGAGAACCGGATGCGGCAGGAACCGGGCGTGGTGGATGTGGATGATTCCGTTGAGGCGACCCAGGATAAATTCTTCTTCCGGGTGGATCGCGACAAGGCGGCGCGGAATGGGATCGCCACGGAGGATATTGCGCAAAGCCTCCAGATGGCGCTGAGCGGTATGCCCGCCGGATTCGTGCATGTGCCGACCGAGCAAAACGAACTGCCGATTGTCCTCAAACTTCCACGTGATAAACGGTCGGACATCGAGCGCTTGAAAACCCTGGCCGTCAAGGGACGCGGCGGGCAGATGGTCCAGGTAGGCGAGTTGGGAACATTTGAGCCGCAGACGGCCGAAAAGACCCTCTTTCACAAAAATCAGGAGCGCGTGGTGTTTGTGACCGGTGAGATGGCCGGACGCGGCCCCGCCTACGCGGTGCTGGCGTTGGAGTCCTGGTTCAAAAAGAATCCGCTTCCTCCCGGCATCAAGGTCGATTGGGCGGGAGAAGGCGAATGGAAGATCACGGTCGATGTGTTCCGCGATCTCGGGCTTGCCTTTGCGGCGGCGCTGGTGGGTATCTATGTACTGTTGGCCTACCAGACCGGTTCCTATGTGTTGCCGGGAATCATCATGCTGTCCATTCCCTTGACGATGATCGGCATCATGCCCGGCTTCTGGTTGCTGAATACGCTGGGCAACAAGTCGGTGGGCGGATTTGACAATCCGGTGTTCTTCACCGCCACGGCCATGATCGGGATGATCGCGCTGGCCGGTATTGTGGTGCGCAATGGGATCATCCTGGTGGACTTTATCAGGACATCGGTGGCGCGCGGGGATTCGGTCAAGGATGCCATTCTCGAATCCGGCGCCGTACGGTTCCGGCCCATTGCCCTGACGGCCGGGGCGGCCTTGCTTGGCGCCTGGCCGATCACGCTGGATCCGATTTTCAGTGGGCTGGCATGGTCGCTGATCTTTGGATTATTTGTGTCTACGGTGTTTACCCTGATCGTTATTCCGCTGGTCTATTTCTGGCTGGTAGGAGGGAGGAGAACATGATGATTATCAGATTAGTTATTGGGGCGGTGGTTGGAGGGTCTTTGGGATATGGGTTGTACCGGTTTGTAGGATGTTCAACGGGAACTTGCCCCATAACTTCGAATCCATGGATTAGTACAATTTATGGCGTGATTTTGGGATTGGTGATTGCCGGTATAAAGAAATAAAAGACAGGAGTATGAAGATGACAGCGGAACGTATTGTGAGAATGGTGGCGGGAGTGTTTGTGACGGTGAGTCTAGCGTTGGGATACTGGGTTCATCCCGGCTGGTTTTGTTTCACGGCCTTTGTCGGCTTGAATCTTTTCCAGTCCGCCTTCACGGGATTCTGTCCCCTGGAGATCATTCTCAAAAAGTGCGGGGTGCCTTCGGCTGATGGTGCCTGCGGTTGCAGTAAATGATGATACCCAGCATGGAAGAGGTAATGAGACAGTAATATGTCCCGCCTTGACTTGACCTGATTCGGTGGTAGCGTCAGGGACTGTTATGCAGGAACGTCAATTGCCATCATTGGGAGACACGCCACCCGCGGTCGAAGCGTTTATCAAACGCTGGGAAAAGTCGGGCGCCGCCGAACGGGCCAACTATCAGCTATTCCTTTCCGAGCTCTGCGACGTTATCGGGGTGCCACGTCCAAATCCCGCCGGGGCCGATGACAGCCAGAACGACTACGTCTTTGAGCGGGCCGTGGTATTCCAGCATGGCGATGGTAACACCAGCACCGGCCGGATCGATCTCTATAAGCGGGTCTGTTTTGTCCTTGAGGCCAAACAGGGCGCAAATGTCCCCGATCCCGACGAGGCGCTGTCCGAGGCCGCCCGTGAACTGAAGCGCAAACTCAAAATGGGCACCGCCCGGCGCGGTACCGCTGCCTGGGACGACGCCATGCTCCGCGCCCGGGGCCAGGCCGAACAATACGGCCGCGCGCTTCCCGCATCGGAAGGGCGTCCGCCCTTCCTGATCGTGGTGGATGTGGGCCACACCATCGAACTCTATTCTGAATTCTCCTGTACCGGCGGAACCTACATCCCTTTCCCGGCCCCCGGCAGTCACCGGATCTTTCTGCAGGATTTGGAGCGACCGGATATCCGGGAACGACTCCGCTTAGTCTGGACGGCTCCACACGATCTGGATCCCAGCCGGCGCAGTGCCCGGGTCACCCGCGAAATCGCCGCCAGTCTGGCCCGGCTGGCCGTGTTGCTCGAGAAAGACGGCCATGATCCCCATATTGTGGCCGCCTTCCTGATGCGTGGCCTGTTTACCATGTTCGCCGAGGATGTCGGGCTGCTGGCACGGAACAGTTTCTCCAATCTCCTGCTGAGTTTGCGCGACAAGCCGCAGGACTTTGTTCCCGTTATTGAGGAACTGTGGGGCCGTATGGATCGCGGCGGATATTCCATCAGCCTGCGTATGCCGGTTCTGCAATTCAACGGCGGCCTTTTTGAAAGCGCCACCGCCTTGCCGCTCAGCAAGGATCAATTGCAACTCCTGATCGAGGCCGCACAGTGCGACTGGCGTGACGTCGAGCCCGCCATCTTTGGTACGCTGCTGGAACGGGCGCTGGCCCCCGAAGAGCGGCACAAACTGGGAGCCCATTATACACCCAGGGCCTATGTCGAGCGGCTGGTGATGCCCACCATTGTCGAGCCCATCCGGGCCGAATGGGAAACCGCCCGCGCGGCGGCGGTGACGCTGGCCAACAAGGGCGATATTAAGAAGGCGGCGGCAGGACTCAAGGCATTCCACCGGCGGCTCTGTCACACCCGGATCCTCGATCCTGCCTGCGGTAGTGGCAATTTCCTTTATGTCACTCTTGAACACCTCAAGCGGATAGAGGGCGAAGTTCTGGACACGCTCAACATCATGGGTGAACGCCAGGCGGTGTTGGAAATGGCAGGTGAGACGGTGGGGCCGCATCAATTCCTGGGACTGGAGATCAATCCCCGCGCGGCGGCCATTGCCGAACTGGTGCTCTGGATTGGTACCCTCCAGTGGCATTTCCGAAACCGGGGCAACGTCAATCCGCCCCAGCCGATCATCCGTAACTTCCATAACATCCAATGCCGCGATGCCCTGATTGAATACGATAAAGTGGAGCCGGTACTCGATGACCAAGGCCAGCCCGTTACCCGCTGGGATGGCCGCACGACCAAGCCCCATCCGGTTACCGGACGGGAAGTGCCCGACGAAACCTTCCGAGTACCGACGGTGCGCTATATCAATCCCCGCCCTGCGGTATGGCCGGAGGCAGACTATGTGGTTGGCAATCCACCATTTATCGGTCCCGCCCTGATGCGGCAGTCCCTGGGCGACGGCTACACCGAGACCGTACGGGAAGTCCATTCAGATATGGGCGAATCCAGTGACTTTGTCATGTACTGGTGGAACCACGCCGCCAAACTTGCCCGTGAGAAAAAAATCCAGCGATTCGGTTTTATTACAACCAATAGTCTTCGTCAGACATTTAGCCGCCGGGTTCTGGAAACGCATCTTGCAGCCGATCCGCCACTCTCAATTCTGTTTGCCATCCCCGACCATCCTTGGGTGGATTCCGCTGACGGCGCGGCCGTACGCATTGCCATGACCGTTGCCACTGCTGGCATTCATGACGGCGTGTTAAGCAGGGTCGTTGCGGAAAAAGAAACCGAAGGGGATGGGTATGAAGTGGCACTTGAGAACGTAAGGGGGCGGATTAATGCCGACCTCACCATTGGTGCCGATGTGGCCGGGGCCAAACAACTTAGTGCAAATGGAAGCATCAGTTGCCCCGGGGTTAAACTTCATGGTGCAGGTTTCATTGTTACCTCTGAAGAGGCGTTGAATCTTGGGTTTGGACGTATTCAGGAATTGAGGCAACACATCCGTAACTACCGAAACGGGCGCGATCTGACAACGCGGCCTCGGGCTGTCATGGTAATTGATCTTTTCAGCCTTTCGGAATCCCAAGTTCGATCGAAATTCCCTTCGGTTTATCAGTGGATCCTTGAGCGCGTTAAGCCGGAGAGGGATCAGAACAACAGAAAAAGCTATAAAGATAAATGGTGGATTTTCGGTGAACCGCGAGAAGATTTCCGGCCAGCTTTGATGGGGCTCAGCCGTTATATTGCCACCGTTGAAACCTCAAAATATCGCTTCTTTGTATTCCTGGATGAATCCATTTTACCAGATAACATGTTAGTAAACATCGCCTTGGATGACGCCCATATTCTTGGCGTTCTCAGCAGTAGGCTTCATACGTGCTGGGCCTTAGCCACAGGAGGCATATTGGGGCCAACACCGCGCTACAACAAAACCCGCTGTTTCGAGACCTTCCCATTTCCCGTCGTAGCTGAGGCGCAGAAGACGCGAATCCGTGACCTAGCCGAGCAACTTGACGCCCACCGCAAGCGCCAGCAGGCGGAACACCCGGACCTTACGATGACCGGCATGTACAATGTGCTCGAAAAACTCCGCGCGAACGCCGCGCTGACGGATGCTGAGCGCAAGATCCATGAGGAAGGTTTGGTTTCCGTACTCAAGCAACTCCACGACGACCTTGATGCCGCCGTATTTGCCGCCTACGGCTGGCCCACCACCCTCACCGATCAGCAGATTCTTGAAAAGCTGGTGGCCCTCAACGCTGAACGCGCCGCTGAAGAAGAGAAAGGCACCATCCGCTGGCTACGGCCCGACTACCAATGCCGGGGCGAAAAGGCCCGGCAGACCGAATTAGACGTAGGCCATTCTTCCCAGAAGGTGGCAAAGACAGATAAAAAGACATCAAAACCGAAACCACTTGCCTGGCCCAAAGCCCTTCCCGATCAAGTCCGCCTCCTCCGCGAACTTCTCGCCACCCAATCCGCCCCCGTCACCGCCCAAACCCTAGCCAAATCCTTTACCCGCGCCCGCGTGGAGAAGGTTGAAGAATTACTGCAAGCCCTGGTCACATTGGGGCAGGCTAGGTCGGTGGGTGAGGGGAAGTATTTGGCGGGGTGATTATTCGCGTTCTATCCAGACACTTGCTTATGACAATCTCATTAGTCATGGATTTGCTGATGAGGAAATCATAGGTATCCTCAATTGACGGCCTTGTCTCAGAAATTCATACTAAGTTGCAAACCCTGAGGTGTGTATGGCAAATGGCGTGCGATTGGATCAAGTTGGATATTGGTCAGAGGTCAAACTGGACATCCTTCGCCGTTATGCCGTTGAATATTCAAAAATCATGGCCAAGCAGAAGGCGAAGGCTGCTTCATTTCGGCATTGGTATATCGACGGGTTTGCCGGTGCTGGCAACCATATAAGTCGAGAGAGTGGTGAGGAGATCCTTGGGAGCCCTAAAATTGCCCTAAGTGTTGACCCTCCGTTTGATTCATACCTATTTGTTGAGATGGATTCTGAGCGCGCCAAAGTTCTGCGCGATTTGAATGGGTGGAATGGGCGACAGGTTCAGGTAGAGGAAGGTAACTGCAACGATGTTTTATTAAAGGTGTTGCCGGAAATACGCTACGACCGATATCAAAGAGCTCTGTGTGTGCT
>JBAXPK010000081.1:0-9764 GCA_037132275.1 bacterium | reverse complement strand
TAGCGGAGGGGAGCGGATTTCGGGAAGGTCGATATGGTCGACGCCGTGTGATCGGTCGACCCGTCATCGACCACCACGATATCAAGGTGCGGATAAGTCTGGGACAATACGCTTTGAATGGCTGCTCGCAATAAGTCCGCCCGGTTAAAGGTGCAGATAATAACACTGACCAGAGGGGGTGAACTCATCATGGCGCCCCTGGCTGATGGCCGAGCCGGATGGTCACATGGTGCCAGGTGGCCCGGCGCAACGGGCACAACCGGAGGGAGGCCGGGAGTTGGACCAGGGCGTTCCGATACTCGCCGATAGGTAAGCCACCGGACGAGACTGGTGGCCACATTATGCCAGGTGGCAAGGCGGGACGGGCACAGCCGGAGGGAGGTTATGAACTGGATCAGGGCATTCCGGTGCTCGCCGATGCGTGCGTATCCCCGGCCGAGCTGGAGGTGGTATTTGGAGAAGATGTCCTTTTGGAAGGCCGGGTCAGTCATTTGAAACCGGGCACTTTGGAGCAGGAGACCGTATCGTCGCCGTGTGATTTCCAGCCGGTATTTGCCCCCGCTAACAGCTTTTTTGGGGTCGGCGTAACGCCGGTATTTCAGCATGGGTTTTGGCAGAAAGACAAAACGAAACGTCTCGGCCAACCGGCAGGCGATATAGACATCGGATGATTGTGTGATCTCCGGATCATACCGTAGCGCCCTGAAACACTCCCTGCGCGCAAGAAAAGCGCCATTGAGGCATAGGATTCGCCCAGCTACCACCTCTTCATAGATGTCGCCCGACGGCAGGGGTCGCCCCGCCCTCAGTCCTATCTCATGGCCATCATCATCAATCACCGTGGCGTCTGAATAGGCGATAGCGGCATCAGGATGCTGATCCAAAGCCGCCAGCCCTTCGGTCAGGGCGTCCGGATACAACTCATCGTCGTCATCTAGAAAGGCAATGAAATCGCCACGAACCTGGTCCAGGGCGGCATTTCGGCCAATGGGTTGCCCTTGATTCTCCTGATGCAAGTAACGGACGGGGGATGACCCGAGGAAGGAGGCAACCACGTCCCGGGTATGATCGGACGAACCGTCGTCCATCACGATGATCTCCAGGTTCCGGTGGGTTTGGGCCAGAATGCTCCGGATGGCCGCAGGCAGGATGGCCGCCCGGTTATGGGTGCAAATGATGATGCTGACAAGAGGGGATGAACTCATGGCTGCCCCCGTGGTGAACGGCTCCGCCAGACCCGTCGTTCCCGTCCATGCTTGAGCAATTCGGGGATGGTTACGAAACTGTAGGTCGCGGCCCACTGATCCAGGAATTTGCCCAGAGTGGTCAGCATGGAGGAACGCGAGGGAGAAGGCGGATTGCGGCTTGGCTTCAGGGAGAAAATACCGTCATGAAAAAGCAGGATAGCCCCCGGCTTCATGTCCCGGTTCAAACTCTCGAGCATCCGGTCTGACTCTTCCTCGTGCCAGTCCAATGATGTGGCATTCCACAGGATGACCTTTCGTCCCATGCCCATCAGGGCGAGTCTTGATGTGGCGTTCAAGAATCCGCCCGGAGGACGGATCAGGCGTGATGACAGCCCCCCGAGTGTCCGGTCGGTGTCTGCGATTTCCTGCCGCAGTCTCCGCAGAGAAAGAGAGGGGAAAGGCGCATGGTTGAAGGAGTGGTTCCCGATCACATGCCCCCTTTGGACGACGGAGCGCACGAGATCGGGATATTCCCTGGCCGCTTTTCCAACCATGAAGAATGTGGCTCGGGCGCGGTAGCGGTCAAGGAGATCCAGAACGAGAGGAGTAGCGTCCGGGTTGGGCCCGTCATCAAAGGTCAGTGCGGCAACCAAGTCACGAGTGGTAACATCCATCACCACTCCCAATCTATGGTCGAGAAGCCTGCGCCACAAGGGGACAGGGCCTTTGATCTGATCAGGCCTTTTGGTCATGCTGCGCTCACGCCGGTTAAACGGCGTGCCCAGGATTGTCCGGTCGTACCCAGATAGGGATACAGGGCTAGTGTGATCTGCATCACCGCCTTCCAGCGGAACATGATTGAAAGCAGTAAATACCCCGCGCTTCCGACAGCGATCTGACTGATCAGTTTCAACCACAAGTTGGGATAAGGAATCCATCCCGACAACCAGGCCATCAGGCCCATGAGCAGGGCTCCCATGACATAGGGTACCAGGTCGATCGCCTGCTCGCGTATCCGGTACCCAACCAACCGCCCCGACTGAGTGATGATCACGACAAACGAAACAACAGAGACGAGTGCATAGCCCGCCATCATGGCCATGATACCCCAGCGATAGGTTACCAGCAGGGAGATCAGAACAAGGCCTTTCCGGACCAGTTCGGTACGTAGTACCAGGTCGGAACGACCGATCGCCTTCAGCAGGCTGAGATGGACCACATAGAGAGGATAGACCATCAGGTCGATGCAGCAGAGGCGCAGGTACGGGATGCTGGCCGCCCACTTCCGGGTCAGCAGTATAAGGACAAGGGGTTCAGCTACAACAATCAGGCCGACGGTTGCGGGGAATAACACCCAGGCGAGGACGGCGACCGAAGTCCGCAGGCTTGATTTCAGGCGTTTGAAGTCGTCCTGAATGGTGGCCATGACGGGAAACATGACCTTGTTCAGCATGCTTGTCAGCCCGGAGATCGGCATGTCTGACAGCGAGTGGGCGCGTTCAACGTACCCGAGGTCGGCGGGGGAAAAGAGTTTGGCGATCACCAATCGGTTCAGGTTCTTGAACACCGTCTCCAGCAGTCCGATACCGAGGATTCGGGAGCCGAAAGGTGCCATTTCACGCAGGGAGGCTAGGCTAATGTGCCCTGAGGGACGCCAGGGATTCAATCCCCACAGCAAGATTCCCCGCACGGAATGGCTGCAGAGTTGCTGGGCCACAAGGCTCCAGACACCGAATCCGTTCATAGCCATGAGGACTCCGACCACGCCGGAAAACAATGTTGACCCGAGGCCGATCTTTGCCTGTGTTTTGAAATCCAGCCGCTTTGTCATGAGCCGGAACTGGATCAGGCACAGGGCGTTGATGACAATACCCATGCTCAACACGCAAGCCATGGGCCTGAGAATCGGTTGGCCATAAAACCCGGCGATCCAGGGTGCCACCCCACACACGGCTCCGACGCAGACGACGGCAATCACCATGTTGAAGACAAATACCGTGGTGATATCGGTCTGGGAAGGTTCCCGTTTTTGGATCAGCGCCGATCCGAACCCGCTGTCAACAAAGGTCTGGGCGAGAGTGATAAAGACCCCCAGCACGGCGATGAGCCCGTATTGCTCGGGGGTCAGCAGGCGGGCCATGATAATGCTGAAAACAAACTGCAGGATGGTCAGTCCGAGTGTTTCCAAGGCACTCCACGACATGGCATGAATCGTCTGTTTCCTGAGTGTTGGCATGAGTCATCCGATGACAGCCTGAAATTCCGTCAGGCCTTGGGCGAGGTGGGCTCCCCGTGGACGTACTCATGGCTATAGTAGGCGTATTCCGTGAAGTATGAGCCTTTTCCGATCGGAACATCATTGACGACGGCACCGATCATGTGGGCGCCCAGGTTGGTGAAATGGTTGACAGTATGGCGAAGTGCGCGGCGACGGGTTCTTTTGGCGCGGCACACGATCACGACGCCATCGGTGAGGCCCGCTAGGATGATGGCGTCGCCCACCAGCCCATGTGGGGGCGCATCAACAATGATTTGATCATAATGTTTTTTAGCCCAGTCCATGAAACGGTGGACAACGGAACCGGCCATGATACGGGCGGCATTCAATTTTCGGTCGGCCCGGCTGCTGATAATGAACAGGTTTGGACAGGAGGTTGGCTGGACCAGGGATTCAAAATCTTTCTCGCCGGCCTGTTCGTCCGTGAGTACGTGGGCCAAACTAGGTGCCTTTTGCGAAATATCATAAATGGCCTCGATCCTCGGGCGCCGCAGGTCAAAGTCCACCAGCAGTGTCCGGGTTCCGCTTTGACCATAAGTCAGTGCCAAATTGCTTGAGATTATTGTTTTCCCGTCTTCAGGGGCTGTGCTGGTGACCAGAAGGCAGCGGCTTTGCTCCCCGTGTTGGGCGGAAACGAGAACGCCCCTGATCCCGGCGAAGGCTTCACTGACATGGACGTCGCTGCGCGTCAGAGAGACGCAGGCCAGCATTTTTCTGTTGGAGGTCGATGCATGGGGCACCACGCCGAGGACAGGGAGTCCCCCCATATTTTCCACATCCGCAGTGGTGGAAATTTTGTCTTCCATGATTTCCTTCAGGATAGCCAATCCCATTCCCCCGGCAAGGCCCATCAGGAGCCCCAGGATGAGGGTTCTGCGGGTGTTCGGATAGAAGGGCATCATGGGCGGCGACGCACGTTCCACCAGGCTGACGGAAGCGGTGTTCTCATCCGCCGACAAACGCGCCTCTTCAATTCGGTTCAGGAGTCCCCGAAAACTCATATCTTCGGCCTGACGTCCCCGATCAAGGGCCGTTAACTTGGCCATGGTCTCAACCAGTTCGATGTCCAGATCCGTCGCCAGTTTCCGTTGTTCCTCGGCTTTGGCTTGCATCCCCATGCTCTGCTGTTCCAGCAGCGCAATCTTGGCCCGGATGGCACCGTGTGACTGGTTCACCAGATCCTGGATGGTTTCATGCAGGGATTGGCAGATATGGACGGCGGCGCCCACGCTGGGATGTTGATTCCGATACTTCATCTGGAGTTTCTCCTGGTCCAGCACGGCTGACCGCCATTGCTCGAGTTTGACCCGCAGTTCCGCTGCCAGAGGAACGTCAGGAGGGAGTTTGTCCAGTTCATGGAAATCCGTCGATGGTTTTTCAACGGCCTGAAGCAGTTTTTTGGCGAGTTCAAGTTCCGCCTGGATTGCGACGAGTTGCCGGGAAAAATCCATGACGGCTTGTTCGGCTGTCCGTTTGCGGCTCTCCATCAGGTCAATGCGGTGTTGTCGGCGGAATTCAACTTGGACAGAGTCGGCGGCTTCGACCGCTTTACGCTGCTGGGCGGCCTGGTTGTAAAGCCATTTGACGGCGCCTTCGGATTCCGCCTTGTTTTCCTCGATGGAAATGGAGACCGCCTCCTCGGCATAGGCGTTGGCCCCCGTGGCGGCCTGGGACGGTGAGGGAGAGATGCAGGTCACGCTTACGATGTGGGAATCCGGAAGCAGGGTAAATGAGGCGGAGGGAACCAGCAGGGGATCCGCCGCCCCCTGTTCTTTCAGCCGGTTCATCACTCGAAGATGCATGCTGGGGCTCATGAATTTCTGAAGCCGGGTGTTGTAGATGCGATCCGATTGCCAGTCGCGCGAGGAATCGTTGAGGACGGCATCCTCCCGATTCATGATACGCGGCCGCCTGACCCGAAGTTCAATCAGGCTCGTCGCTTCATATAACTTGGTCGTCATGAAGAGTTTGTATTCGGCGGACAAGGTGCCGAACAAGGCGACCAGAAGAATGGTCAGCCATCGTTGTTTGGCGACTCGAATCAGCCGGATCAGATTGAAATCATTGGATCCGGGAGTGGTGGTAACCCCCCCATAGTACGGCGTGTTATAGGCCGAATAGGGACTGTAGGGTTGGTTGTGATAAAGCATGGGCTTTGTCGTGTTGTCGTGTTTGGGGTCGTGGGGGGTATTTTCGCTCATGGCGTCAACTCGTTTCTTGCTGTCGGTTCTTCAAACATCAAATTATCGAAAAAAACGGGAATACGGCACACTTCGTGCCCGTGCATTATGCTGCACATTCGAACGACTTAAGAAGAGGGCCGTTTCGCCTTCCCAAAGGCCGCTTCTCCCGAGAGAAGGGCCGTCCACGTCAGCAAAATGGCGGGCGAACGAAACGGCAAATCTACAAAACTATAAACCAAAATCAACATGAGGCCGCAGGCTATGATCAACCGGTCCGGCGTCAGCGGAACGACTCTCATTTTATTGAATATAGGCCGGAGGATAGCCAGTACGGTCATGGCCATGAAAAAAAATCCAACCAGTCCAAATTCTGACAAAAACTGCAATCCGTCAGTATGGACATTAGCGGCCCCATCGTCAAGGACATGTGACCATTCCGACGGCTCCAGGTAGATCCCCATAAAGTATCGTTGAGCCCACAGTCCCGCGCCGAACCACCGGTGGTTCTTCCATATTTGCACTGCAATGTCCCTGAACAAGTTACGATCGCCGCCTGCACCCGCTTTGATGAAGGCTGAGATTACCGTTGAGGACTGTGTTTGGGCGGAAGTGGGGGGCTTGACCAGTTCGTCGACGAATTCGCGCTTGAGCATGGTATGGCCGAGTCCTCCTACGAAAAAAAATAGAAGGCCGACAATTCCGCAGACAATGGCCAGTCGGTTGAGTCGGTCCACGGGCGGAATCGCTTTCCAATCCTGGGCGATGTAGAGAACAAGCGCCACCAATGCCAACAACCATACCATGCAGATCGCGGCACGGCTTTCGGATACATGAGCGCCGACGAAGAGAATAAAGGAAGTAATTCCGAAAAATATCCGTGACGACAACGTCCCGCTTCCATTGATGCGGAAGGCCCTTAAGAAAAGCCCGAACGAAACGGCCAAGATCAAGACGCAGAAAGCCCCGGCGTGGTTCATGTATCCGAAAGAGGTGGCGAAATAACTATCTGGGGGAGAGGGGATTCCGAATAGTTCAGTTTGTGCCACCCCCCATTGAATGATGGCCAGAAGGGATAGGGCTGAGGCACTCGTGACCAAGCCGACATAGAGCGAAACAAGGGTAGCGCGGGACAAGGTGTGCCGGATGATTAACATGATCACCCATGTCGGAACGAACCAGCGTAAGGCTTCGGCGGCATCGGCTCGGGTTACCGCGCCGGGCAACCATGAGATGGCGGGAGGCGCATAGAGCCAGTGCATGGTTCCCCAGTTGAAAAGCAATTCCCGCCCTGCATTCAGCCATTGGATGAGTAGCAGGACAAGAAAACATCCCCCGAACCACAGGGCTGGATCCCGGCTCAGGGCGACAATCAGGGGCGATGGGGATGACGACCGATGACGCCCCCTCGGAATAAAGGCCATGATGCAGGTGGCTGAGGCCAGAACCATGACAGCCCATTGTGTAGGAGCTTTGCTGCCTCCAAAAACCCATAACGGGTAAAAAAGAGTCAGGAAAAGGCCCGCCAAAATCCGGCGATTGGCCGGGGTCTGGGGGGAGGAGGGGGGAGGCGATTTCGGATCGCTTGGGTTGAGTGATGACCATGATGTCCGTGCCATGTGGGGATTGATAGGTTAGCAGGGGGTTAAAATCAAGCCGTTTTGATAGTTGCCAGAGGGGCAGGGAAGAGTCCTGTCAGAGTTATACGGGATTTGAAGATGGTGTGACTATTGGAGCCGGGGAATATATATGGTATATTTTTACCTGCCATTTTGAGGCTATAAATTGTGAGGATAATTAATGAGATTCAAATTCCCGTTTCTGGCTGTTGGTATAACGGTTGGACTGCTCAATTTTGGTGCTGGGTGCGCTAGCTTTACACTTCCATCAACAATACAGGTTCAAAGATGGCAGAGAAAAGCTGATAAGGGTGAACCCATAGCCCAGTACAACCTTGGTTCCTGCTACCTGAATGGACAAGGGATCGAGACGAATTATTCAGAAGCGGTCAAATGGTTCCGCAAAGCAGCTGATCAGGGAAATGCGAAGGCTCAATGCTCCCTTGGTATGGCCTACAGTAACGGTCTTGGAATTGGACGGGATAGTGATGAATCCTTAAAATGGTTCCGTAAGGCTGCTGAGCATGGGGATTCAGCGGCTCAATATAATCTGGGGGTCTTCTATCAAAAAGGGATCTCTGTTGACCGTGACCATGCTGAGGCGGTGCAATGGTATCAGAAGTCTGCCGATCAGGAATTCGCCAAGGCACAATATAATCTTGGTCTTGCCTATGCTGAAGGAAGAGGGGTTGAAAAAGATGATTCTATGGCGGTGAAATGGTTTAGGAAATCCGCTGAACATGGAGATATTGAAGCCCAATACGATCTTGGTGCCTGTTGTGATTTGGGGATCGGGATGGAGAAGAATCCTCAGACTGCATATGGTTGGTTTCTTTTGGCTAAAAACAGAGGGAACAATAAAGCCTCATTAAAGTTGGCATCCCTTGAAAAATCATTATCCCCGGCACAATTGGAATCGGCAAGGTCTTGGGCGAGGCAATGGAAGCCTGAGAAACCAGTAGAATCAATGTGAAGGACAATGCTTTCCATAACCCGCTTCAGCCGAAAGACACTGAAAAGCAGACGGCAGGATGTCGGCATACTCAACCTAACTATTGTGCAAAATAGGCTTCCCAACGTATGTGCCTATGTCCGACGCGATGGGATGTGTATGCCGAACGTGACCCTGCGCCCTGGGCGGCCGACAAAATTCTTCGGTTAAGCGGCGCGAGCTAGGGGATTAGTGCGTGTTTGGAGGCGATGCGACCAGAAGTCAGCCAGTCGGCCGCTGGCGTGGATGCAGCGTAAGGCCAAGACATATTGAGCGCCGGGCAAGCCCCAGTGCATGCCGGACTGCTTGCATCGACTGCCGATGACGGTTTTGCATCCGGCCTCCACGACGCCGGAGCCGATGAAGAACCCGGCTTTACGGAAGGTGCGGTACTGCATACGAGGGGCGTTGCGGATGAAGTAGCCCAGTTCTTCTTCCACGGCGGCCTTCGATCTTCCCTGACATTCAAGGCGGGTTTGGGCCACCAGTTTAGTCACGCCGTTTTTGAGCAATGTTTTATCCCCCTAAAACTATCCTGTAAATCGTGTCTATCCATGTTTGAATCTCTTTTCATCCTCCTTGGAATTCCTTATTTTTCTTTCCTTGCGTCTCTCGTGACGATGTGGCATATTTCGTCTATATCAAAAACTACTGAATTAAATGAGGTTGTGTTGTGTATAGTCGAAATCAATACTTGAGGAAAATTGAGCCGTTCCTGGGTAAGCCTGTGGTGAAGGTGATCACGGGAATGCGCCGGGCGGGCAAAAGTTGTCTGGTTCGGATGTTGATCGATAAACTGGTCGCCGACGGGATCAGGCGCGAACAGATCATCTATGTCGATAAAGAATCGTATGAGTTCGATGCGATTCGCACGTACCATGACCTGGCCGCCCATATCAAGGCCGTTCGACCTAAAGGAAAGGGTATCTGCCACATCTTTATCGATGAAATTCAGGAAATCGAGGAGTGGGAGCGGATCGTCGCGGACTGGTCCGGGCGACGTGACCTGGATGTGGTGATCACCGGATCCAACGCCCATCTTTTATCAGGGGAGCTCGCCACGCTTTTGGCGGGACGCTATGTTGAAGTTCAGATTTTCCCGCTCTCCTATCCTGAATTCCGGACTTTCAACGGGTTGCAGGGTGCCGACACGGGGGAATCCTTCAGGCAATTCCTGCGCTTCGGCGGACTGCCCGGACTGCATGAGTTCGGACCTTTGGCTGAGTCGACGTTCCAGCCTTTCGTTTCGGGGGTCTACAATACGATCATGTTGAAGGACATTGTGAGGCGTCATCAGGTGCGGAACTATGCCTTACTCGAACAGGTCAGCCGGTATGTTTTTGACAACATTGGGAATCTCACGAACGCCAGCCGCATCAATGCGTTTCTGAAAAATCAAAAACTCTCGGTTGGAGTGGATACCATTTTGAACTATATGAAGTGGTTCGCGGAGGCCCATCTCACTCACCGGGTGCTGCTTTACGACATCAAGGGGCGCCGCCATCTTGA
>JBAXPK010000080.1:0-10006 GCA_037132275.1 bacterium | reverse complement strand
CCGGATGTGTTCCTGTATATCTGGGCGCGCCGGATGTGGCGCGGTTCATCCCGGACGGAACTTACATTGATAAGCGTAATTTCCGCGATTATGAGGATCTTTATCGCTACATGAAGACCATGACTTCTGTTGAATATCAGGGCTACCTTGCCGCCATTGAGTCTTTTGTCAATAGTGATGCCATTCGTCCATTCAGCGCGGAGGGTTTTGCCGACACCATGATACGCCATTTGATTACCGAATGGGGTGACGCTTGAATTCGCCAGTTGTATCGATATGTATTCCTACTTTTAATCGGCCAGAATTGCTCAAAGAAGCAGTGCAGTCCTGCTTGAATCAAACGTTTTCGGATTTTGAAATTGTGATCACTGATAACAGTACTAATGATGATTCTTTGAAAATGATTAGTGGTATTGGAGATTCGCGCATTCGCTATTACAGGAACGAAGGGAACATTGGCTCTCAAGCTAGTTCCGTGCGTGCTCTTTCCCTGTCGAGTGGCAAGTACGTTAAGTGGTTGATGGACGATGACCTTATGAGTCCAGTTTTTCTGGAACTCACCGTGGAAGTTTTGGAGCGGCATCCTTCTGCCGGTGTCGCTATGGCTCCCATGGATCTAATTGATGCCAATGGCCACCGCATCATTCCTCGCTTCTATGTGTTCCGTGCCATGGATTATCGGTACCGCTATAGGGTCGGAGATGGCCTGGTGGATCGGAAGACGATTCTTCATGATTTTCTTGTCCGCGACTATCCCTGTTGTGTTCCCAGTGGTGTGCTTTTCCGTCATGAAATACTTCAACGTATAAGGGGGGTCGATCCTGTGGCGGACTTTGCTGCGGATCTCGACATTTGCATGCGTGCGGCATTGCATAGTGATTTCTACTATATAGACCAAGTGCTTTCTTCGTGGCGCTATTTCCCGCAGAATTATACTGCCAATATGCACCTGACCGGGATGCCTGTTCAGGTGTTCTATTACATTACCCGCAAGATTCTGAAGGATCCCATTTCACGAGAAATGTTTGCCGGTCAGGATTGGGCAAAACTAGAACGCGATAGTCTCTTTTTTTGCAGTTGCCGCGCTTTGCTTAACTTCCAGGCGGCTTGGAATCAACGAAGCCCTCGCCTGGTCAGCAAGACACTGGCGCTAATTTGGCGAGAGGATCCATATCGGATCAACCTTCTTCGGCTTCCGCTGTTCGTTATTCGAGAAATATGGGCCAGTCTCTTTGGGCCTAAACTGCCGCCGCCCCGTTCTTGATCCCGATGTCAGCAGGAGATCTATTCCTGAAAAATAGGGAGATAGATGTTGTTAGCAGAACGAGAAACCCTGCAATTTGCATATAGAAAAACCCCTTAGCGGGTGAGTAGATAAGCGACACCGTATGCGCGCCAGGCGGGATCTCGACGCCTTGGCAAATATAGTCTATACGCTTCACCTCTGTCTCCTTGCCATCGACTCTGGCTTTCCAGTCAGGGTCCCAGCGCACAGTCACGCGAAGCATAGTTGGCACGGTGGCGAATGTTTTGAGCATCACTCTTCCGGCGCGGGCATTGACAATCTCGACAGTTCCGGTTATGCATTGCCCTCCCAGCAGCGGTTGTCGGCTATCCGCAATTCGCGCCAAGGTCTGGGCATCTGCGATTGGTTCGAATCCGGCAATCAAAACATAGCGAGGAATAGAATTTAAAAGTTCAAAAACCGCATGGGTTCCTTTTGGGGTAGGGATTAATTGGAATTCATTGTCCCGAGTCCCCGTTAAATCGTAGGAGAATACTTTTTTGATCGTACCGGCAGGTAACTGCTTTTCAAAGGCTGACGGGCCAAGTAGGTATTTGACGCCTGAAAAGCGCCACATGCGAAATGGATCTTTTGAGCCGGCTGCAAGAAAATTCTTGTAGTCAATGGGCATGCGAGCCATTTGTGAAAAGTTGAAAGTAGGTATGTGATTATACGGAAGAAGATAGGTCAGCCAGATATTATAGAGATCCTGTTGCGTAAGTAGCGCAACGCGCTGGGTCCCGAGATTGTCTTGAAGAAAGTGGGTCAAGTCGTTGGACTGTATGTAACTGCTAGGCATTGTTTGGACATAATGCTTGGAAAGAAGCAGAGCATCGGTGGCTATCACCAGAGCCAGCGCGGCGCCAATCCAATAGCCTTTTGTTTGTAAAGGGAGAAACCGCTCGAAACTATAGATGGCGAATGCAACAGCCGTGAACGACGCCATGATGAACGCGTGCCAAATAGCTCTAGTTTGGTTGGCAACAATGACTTGTGCTATTTTATCCGGCCAGCCTAGTTTTGAGAATGCTGAGGCTGAATCGATGGGGCTTAATGAAAGACTTAACGCCCACAACAGGAGAAGCCCTGCGGTACCCGCCACGCCCCAGAAAAACCATCTTATTGCACTATCAGTATGAACAACTTTTTTTGATTTTAGACTTGATTCAGGGTGTTTTTTGAATAGCAACATATCAATCCCATAAGCGGCGAGAATTGCCAATGCCACCTGAAACACCTGGATGAATTTGACCGGGGCGCGAATATTGCTCACGACGGGAAGTTGGTAGAAAAGGGAGTAGAGGGGGAAGTATTTTCCGAACGCCAGCAACAGTGCTATGAGCATTGCTGATCCCCAGAAAATGATATCCGCCCGATGCGGCGAGCGACGGGCGGCGAATATCGCAAACAACGCAAACGCAAATGGAATGAAGCCTATGTAAAGGCTATCAAGCTGGAAATTCATGTAGCCCTGGTGTGTTTGTTCCCAGCCAGGTGAACGTCCCATGCGCCCATAGTAAGGACCTTCCGGCTCGCCAGTGCGCCAGCCAGTATAGCCCGGGGCGATGAAAGCAATGGATTCCTCCGGCGGCCAACTCCACTGGGTTATGTAATCCCATTTGTCACTGGTTTTTTCAGTCTGAACCTGCGCGGTATCTTGAACGTTCAGCTTGTACCCGCTCAACAACGGGCCGGACGCAAATAGAAGTGCGACGACGGCTGCGGGGATCAGAACGGGAAGCCAGCGCGCCGGTTTGAAGCCCTCACGGCGCCAGAGCCGGAAAACGAGATGTGCCCCGGCAATAAGAGCGAAAAATAGCGCGATATCCGGCTGCTGTACAAACATCAGCCCAATGAAACTGCCCCAAATAATACCGCCCCGCCAGGATTCTATTCCTGTGCTCAGTAATGCGCAGACAAAGAAAAAAATAACATATGGTTTATGGTCGTGCCCAGGGTAAATCATCGTAAAGTTGTTGCCCAGCCAGAATGCTGCCAGTCCCCCGCAAAGTGCTGCCCAACCATTCACCTGTTTGCCGAAGCCTCGTAGAAACATCAGTGACCCCGCAAGGCAAGCTAGGCCGTAGACAAGGTTGTTCCATAGAATGCCAGGGAGCAAAGCGAGAATAAATCCGACTATTTGTGTGCCTGCCCCTTGCGGCCCTCCAAGCAATGATCCGTCATCCCAATGAGGTGGCATTTGATGGAATACGTTCGCGGCAGACTGGTTGGCGCTACTGATTGCTGCGTCTGTGGTCATCAGTACCGTCGAGGTATCGAAAAACTTCGCAAAAATCAGAGCGAAGACCGCCGGCAAAAAAACTACAAGAGCAATGTTCCTAAATTTCAGTGAAGTTGTCATAATAGGACGGTTCAAGTATGTTGTACGTAAACAATGAGTACTTATTCTGAAATAGTCAATCAGCATCGTAAAAGCATCGTAAACTCCTCTCCATCCCCTTGCCCGTCGCTGATTTGGGACTGGCTTTCGCGCTTGTTTCCAATTACGCCCTGCCGTATCATTTCGGCTGCGTCATCTATCAGTTTCGTATTGTTTTGATATCTTATGAGAATTCTTGTCGTCGCCCCCGAAGGTTTGATTTTTCCCATTGGCATCGGCTACATTATTGCTGTTTGGAAGCGGGCTGGTCACCACGTGGACGCCATCAACCTCTCTTTCTCTTCCGGCTGGGAGATTCGTAAAGGAGATTACGACTTTGTGGCCACCGGCGGCCTCGCCTGTCATTTGACTGCGCTTCGCGCCATCCTTTGCAAAGCACAGGCTGCCGGCGTTCCTACTATCTTGGGTGGTGGCATCGTCACCTCTGAACCGGAGCTGATGGCCACGGCCCTTCGCCCGAATTATTGCGTGCTGGGTGAAGGCGAGGACACGGCTGTCGAATTGTTGGCGGCCTTGGAAGCCGGTCGAGATCCCGAGCAGGTTTCCGGGGTGGGGTTTTTCCGTGACGGTGTTTTTATTACATCTCCGCATCGGAAACCGATTTTGGATCTGGATCGGCTCCCGACGCCCGACATGGATGCGTTAGGTTTCCCTCAATTGCTGGATCAGATGCGGCCTTCGGACATGTACAGTTTGGACTTGTTCGATCATCCGCGAAGCTACCCGCTTCTGGGATCACGTTCATGTCCCTACAGTTGCACCTTTTGTTACCATCCGCTAGGGCAGAAGTATCGTCAGCGGTCGCTGGATTCCATCATGGCTGAACTGGCTGACGCCATTCCGCGGTATCGGATTAACGTCGTTGAGATTCTTGACGAGCTTTTCGCCGTCAATTCCGACAGGTTGATCGAATGGTGTCGACGCCTGCGCGAACTCACGCAGACTGTTCCCTGGCAAGTGAGATGGAGTTGTCAATTACGGGTGGATCGTCTTTCGGATGCTTTGCTTGCCACGCTCAAGGAGTCAGGTTGTTTCTGCGTTTCTTTCGGTTTCGAGAGTTATTCTGATACCGTGCTGCGCAGTATGGAGAAGCACATTACGCCGGAGCAAATCCACAAGGCCGTGCACATGACGCTCTCCCGCAGAATCAGCCTACAAGGGAATTTTATTTTTGGTGACAAGGCCGAGACACGTGAAACTGCGGAAGAAACCCTCAGTTTCTGGCGTGAACATTCAGAATCGGGCATTATGTTAGGGTTTATTCATCCCTATCCCAACAGCCCAATATACCAATACTGTCAGGAAAAAGGCATTATTAAGGATCGGCTCGATTTTATTGAGCATCACCTTTCCGACCGCATCAATATGACTGAGTTGTCGAACTTTGGTTTTTTTCTTCTTGTTGCGCGTGTGGCGATGCACAGTCTCCGTTACACACCGCATGCGCCGCCATCGCGACTGGAAGCCGACAGGATCGTGGTCGCCTGTCCGCATTGCGGCAGTGAAAATGATTACCGCAATTTCCGCGTTTTTGACGGCGCCAGCGGTGGCATTCGCGCCATGGTGGGTCGGCTTTTGCTTAATCGCGTCCTTCACTGTCGGATCTGTCGGCACCGCTTCTGTGGGCGGAGCTGGCTCGTCCAATGGCTGGTTATAATGGCCCGCCCTTTATTCTGGCCCGGGGTACATAAAGCCGTCTTTGGCCTCATATATGCCGCTCAAATCGCGCTTCCCGCAGTTCGCACGCGTATGACGTCAGGCACAGTGCAGAAGGTGCATTCCTGATTTTTGAAAAGGAATTGCGAAGACCAGCCTGTTATTATCAAATAGGACATGGATATGGATAAAGAGTTTCTTTCGATCTGCATTCCCACAAGGAATCGCAGTTTGTGGCTGGGTAGAGCGCTGTCACAACTAGCCTCTGAAATTGAAGCCAACAAAATTGGACCTGATGTCCTGAAAATATACGTGTCGGACAATTGTTCCACCGATGATACAGAGACCAAGGTCAGGGCATTTCAGGCACGTTTGCCGCACTTGATCTATTCCCGGAACCAATTAAATCTAGGGGGTTGTCTCAATGTCCTGAATTGCTGTAACTTGGGTGCGGGAGAATATCGATGGGTGATGGGAGATGATGACGCAATCTCTCCAAAGACATTGGACTATATCTTGGGCTGCTTGCTCAAATACCGTTCAGCCCTTTTCATCAACAGTGGCGGCGGATGTGCTTACGGCTTCAAGACACCGAAATTGTTTGGAAGTTACCGGGAATTTTCACAGACCTGTATGCGGGTTAATCCGCACATGTTGCTCGCTCATAGTTTGATTACAGGCAACATATTTCGAGCCGATTGTTTCAATCATGATTTCGCAATCTCCAAGATGGAGACCTATTACGGGCATATGTACGGAATGGTTGGTGCCATGGCGGATACAGATGGCGGAGTATTCGTGACGGATCGACAGACCATAACGATAAGGGATTCCAGCCTTGATCCCGTGGATGGTATCTGGCCTGTCGATATGTACAAACTTTGGGGCGATTATCTGGATTGGCTCAAGCGACGCTTTGATCTGAATGATATCAATCGTGACGACATTCCTAAGTATATACGCCGAGCATTATTTCTGGAGTTCAAAGCACAGCCCATCAAAACTGCCTGGCGATACGGAAAAAATCTGAACCGCAATCAAACATGGCAATCTCTCTGGAAGTTGCTCAAGAACCGGTGAAATCTCTCAAATAATCGTGAGATGCTGAATAGCCGAAAAGGGCCCGCCAGTGGTCGGAGTAACCGCAACGCCGTCCGGCGGTGTCATTCCGCTAATGGTGCTGTTTAACTTCACGGCTTCGACTGACGAGGAAAATAATATTGTCCGGTGCGAAGTAGACAAGGACGGGAATGGCACCATTGACGCATCCAGCGAAACCGGAAGACTGGTCATGGTCGAGTATACCGACCCCGCTGATTACCATCCGAAAGCCCGGGTTGTGGACGCCTGCGGGGCGACCAGTGAGACGACTCTTCTGGTGACCGCCCACCTCAACAATCCCCCCGTGGCGAATTCCGCGACGGTAACAACGGCCCTTAATAACGCAACGGCTGTTGAATTGACGGGGTACGACATGGATGGAGATGCCTTGTCGTTCACCGTCACCGCGCCGCCGACCCACGGCGCGCTGACCGGAACCGGTGCGGTCCGGATCTACACGCCCGCCGTAGACTTCATTGGCGAGGACAGTTTCGAGTTTGTCGCCAATGATGGAAGGACAAATTCCACCAGGGCGGACGTGACCATCAAAGTCACCACCGCGGTCCAGAAAATGAGAATCCCATTCGCAGGTTACACGAGGGGTGAAGCCTTGACGAACTTCCCGCTGTTGGTTGTGTTTAACCCGGAGTTGTTGACCAATGGTTTCTCCTATAACAAGTTCGCCTCGTCCGATGGATACGATCTGAGGTTCACGGATGAATCCGGGAAAACAAACTTTAATTATGAAGTTGAAACCTGGAACACCAACGGCGCCTCGTTTGTGTGGGTACAGATTCCCGTCCTGACGAATGGCGGAAGCATGTGGGCGTGGTGGGGTGACAAGGATCTCGCCGCCGTACCGCCTGCCTGCGCCACCAATGGCGCTACTTGGGATGCGAAGTATAAGGGAGTGTGGCACTTGGGTGAAAGATCCGGGAACGCGCTGGATTCGACGGTTGCCCGGAATTCCGGCACGGTGGTCGCCAATGTGGGTAGAACCGTCGGAAAAGTTGCCGGCGGTGCCGGCTTTGATGGCAGTAATGGTGAATTTGCCGTGAATTCCACCTTTGATTTAGGCGCTTCTTCGGTAACTCTCGAGGCGATGGCCTACGTCGAAGCCGGCAAACATGGCGCCTTCCTGAAGGTGGGTGATAATAGTTCCGGTTTTGGGATCGGGATCGGTGGCGGCTACTTTGAAGAAGTCGGGCAGAACTATCGCCTATTGTATGAGGGTGTCCGCTGGATCCAACCTTCTACAACGGTGACGACCGGTTGGCATCACTTTGCCATGGTCATCTCTTCCGATGGTGTGCCTACTGCTGTCATTGACGGAACGCCCATTGGCAGTTTTGCTGGTCTCAATGCGATTGCCCCCATCGGTTCTATTGCGCACATTGGCGGCTACTTGAATACGAATATGGGTTTATTACAGCGGCATTACAATGGACTGCTCGACGAGATCCGTATTTCTTCCGTGCCACGTTCCACAAACTGGTTGTGGGCATGTTGGCGTAATGTGTCCTCTAACGCGGACTTCAATCCGTGCGGAGCCATTATGCCGGGCGGTAAAGACACCTATGGCGTTCCGGATGATTGGAAGATTCGGCATTTCGGTGGCACGGGCATGCCGGGTGCGGATTCGATGGACGACTGCGACCATGACGGTATGAATAACCTGTGCGAGTATCTGGCTGGGACGAACCCGACGAATGCGGCTTCCCGACTGGAGATCCAGTCGTCTGTCCAGGCGGCGGACGGAACCAACTTCCTGTTCCGGTGGTCGAGTGTGTCTGGCAAGCGCTACTCGGTGGATGCCGGGACAAACCTGATGGAAGGCTTCCCGATCCATGCCGCCACAAATATCCTTGCTACGCCGGAGGTGAATATTTGGACGATCCGCGTTGACCATGCTGCCCAGAAATTCTTCCGCGTCCATGTCGAGCCGTAATGAACGGACACCTTCCATTTTCCTGAACGAGATGGGAATTGGCGTGAATATTCGGATTGTGATTCCGAATAGTGACGATATCTCTCCATCAGATTATCGCCGTTCGATGGCGATAATCACCTTGTCTTTTAGCCGTTAGATGGCTATATTGATGCGCGTAGTCTCTGGAAGGGGTGGTATTGTGTATCGGATGGCTTTGAGTTACATCAAAGAATGGAAGGATCGGGTGACTCGCAAACCACTGGTAATTCGAGGTGCCAGGCAGGTCGGTAAATCCTTTCTCGTACGTTTAGCGGCTCGCGAATCCTTCGCGAATATATTGGAAATTAACTTCGAACGTATGCCTGACGTGGCTTCATTATTTACGTCTACGTCTCCTCGAACGATTCTGCCGTTGCTGGAGGCCAAGTTTAATGCATCCATTGAGCCTGGTAAAACACTCCTTTTCCTCGATGAGATCCAAGCGGCTCCGGAGGTGTTTGCGGCCTTGCGATATTTTCAGGAGGAATTACCGGGGCTTCATATCATTGCCGCGGGTTCGCTTCTGGAATTCGTGCTTCAAGAACACTCGTTTCCCATGCCGGTCGGAAGAATCGAATATATGCATCTGGGCCCCATGACGTTTGAGGAATTCCTGTTGGCTTCCGGGCGTGAGAAACTACAACAGTGGTTGTCGGGCTTCACGATGGGAGACAGCGTTCCCGAGGGTCTGCATCAGGAACTACTCGGTTTGGTTCGCCAGTACTGCATCGTAGGCGGGATGCCGGAAGCCGTGGCGGTGTTCATGAAGAATGGCTCTTATCAGGAGTGTGAACGGGTTCAACAAACCATTCTATCAACTTATCGTGACGACTTCTCCAAATACTCCACCAAGGCGGAACACCGCCGGATCGAGAAAATATTCTCCGCAATTCCCCGACTCGTTGGCCGCAAGTTCATGTTTAGTCATGTCGACAGGGAAGAACGTTCCCGTGAACTGGGCGTGGCGCTCCAACTGCTATGCCTCGCCCGCGTGACACACCAGATCAAGCACAGTAACGGTAATGGAGTTCCGCTCGGTGCCGAGGCCGACGACCGCATGTTCAAAGTGTTGTTTCTCGATGTTGGCCTACTGTGCCGCTCCTGCGGACTTCGTGTGCTTGACGTTGAGAAAACCGCCGATTTGATCCTGGTTAACAATGGGGCCGTCTGCGAGCAACTTGTTGGACAGCACCTGCTCATGTCGGGTGCTTTCTATGAGGATCCAACCTTGCACTGCTGGATGCGCGACAGGCCGAATTCCAGCGCTGAAGTGGACTACCTGATGACCATCGGCTCGCATGTTATTCCTGTTGAAGTCAAAGCCGGCGCCACTGGCAGACTGAAGTCGCTTCATCTTTTCCTGTCTGAAAAGAACCGAAGTTTCGGATTGAGGATCAATGGCGACACCCCTTCCTTGTTGGATACGCAGACGGCCCAGGTTGGCGCAGAGGCCAAGCCATTCCGCCTGCTGTCCCTTCCCTTCTATATGCTTGGCCAGGCACGACGGCTCTGTTCCGACACGCTGGCTGTAAATCCAATTTGTTGAAATGAACGGACATATACCATTTTCTGAACGAAATACGCCGTGGCGCGG
>JBAXPK010000079.1:0-10033 GCA_037132275.1 bacterium | reverse complement strand
CGGGCAACGCACTACAGTTGCGGAAAAGGATTTTATTATGAATATGAAAACGGGTATAGCAAGTGTTACGGCAGTCTGTGTTGGGATGCTGGTGTCGGGGGCCGCCATGGCCGCAGGTCAAAAGACTCTGGACGACTCTGGTGGCGGCTTGGGCGTGACCGTCAAGGCGGGAACCCTGGGCGTGGGCGCAGAGGCGACGATTGGAACGGGCGACCATCTGGGAGTCCGTTTCGGAATCAACGACATGAGTGCAGGGCCCTCCATCAGTCGGGATGAGGGCACCATCAATACCGATCTGGAGTGGCTCTCCTACGGTGTGCTGGTGGATATCCATCCCTTCGGCGGAGGATTCCGGGTCAGTGGCGGCGGGTTGATCAATAAGAACAAGTTCAAACTGAATGCCGATCTGAGCAAGAGTGTTACGCTGGATGGGCAGGAATACACCCTGAGCGATCTGAACGGTCAGGTTACCTTTAGCGAAATGGCGCCTTATGCCGGCTTTGGTTACGGGAATGCTGTTGGCGGTGATGGCCACTGGCATTTCTCCTGTGATTTTGGCGTGATGTTTCAGGGTTCGCCCAAGGTGAGCGCCAGTGCCACGGCCTCTGATCCCGCCGTTCAGCCCTATGTGGACGAGGCCCTGGCTGTCGAAGTGGCCAAAATCCAGGATGATGCCAATGCCTTCAAGTACTACCCCGTCATTTCCGTGGGGGTTTCGTACCGATTCTAACCGGATTACCGCGCCAGGCTTTTTTCAGCAGGGATAGTGTGGTCTTGATGGGTGTGCCAACACTTGACGCCCAGCCCCAGCAACGCCAGCCCCAGCACAATGCAAACCGCCTTGCGCTCACCTGAAGTCAGGACGAACGTTGACTGCGCTAATTCGCGAAGACGTGCAATCCATCGGTTCATGGGACGGCCACGATATTGACGAGTTTGCCCGGCACCACAATCACCTTGCGGATCGTCAGGCCGACCAGAAACTGTTTCACGGCATCCAGCGTCAAAACATGAGCCTCAACGTCCTTGGGCGTCAAGCGGGTGGGGATTACTTCCCGGCTCTTGATCTTGCCGTTGAGTTGAATCGCAATCTCGATGGTATCGCGTGCCAGCGCCATGGTGTTAACCTGGGGCCAGGGCGCCGTCAGGACGCTGGGCTGATGCCCGAGTTCGATCCATAATTCCTCCGCAATATGCGGGGCGAACGGGGAGATCAACACCACCAGCGACTCAACAGCCTCCCGGTAAACGGCCCGGCATTGTTCATTGCTGCGGGCATCCACCTTCAACGCTTCCATCGCATTCATCAATTCCATGATCTGGGCGATGGCGGTGTTGAATTGGAAGGCGCCTTCAAGGTCGTGGGTGATTTTGGCGATGCTCTCGTGCAGTTTCCGGTAGAGATCTCGCTCCGGCGTCTCCATTTTCGCGAGATCGGGCTTCAGCCCCCGAGATGCGAGGAGTAGATCCTGCGTCTCGTGGACACGGCGCCAGATGCGGCGCAGGAACCGGAATGAGCCTTCCACCGCCGAGTCGTTCCACTCGGCATCTTTCTCGGGTGGGCCGATGAACAGCGTGTAGAGCCGAACCGTATCGGCGCCATACTCGCGAATCAGTTCATCGGGCGAGACGACATTGCCTTTGGATTTGGACATTTTGTAGAGTTGGCCATCCTTCTCGCTCCGCTTGCAGATCATGCCCTGGGTGAAGAGGGCGTTGAACGGTTCGCGGAACGAGCAGGTGCCGGCATCGTGCAGGACTTTGAGGATGAAGCGGGAATACAGCAGGTGCAGGACAGCGTGCTCGATGCCGCCGATGTACTGGTCCACCGGCAGCCAGTAATCCACGTCCTTTTTGTTGTACGCTGCGGTGGTGTCGCGCGGATTGACGTAACGCAGGTAATACCAGCAGGAGCAGAGCCACTGGGCCAGTGTGTCGGTTTCCCGGCGGGCCGGCTTGCCGCATTTCGGGCAGGCGGTTTTGATGAAGCCCTCGTGGCCGGCCAGCGGGTTGCCACGCTCAGCCTTGAAATCGACGTCATCCGGTAACAGGACGGGGAGATCCTTTTCCGGGACGGGCACGGCGCCGCAATCGGGGCAATGGACGACCGGGATAGGGGCGCCCCAGTAACGCTGTCGGCTGATCAGCCAATCGCGGATCCGGTAATGGGTGGTGAATTCGCCATACCCGCCGTCCTTGGCATGCTGAATGATATCCGTCATGGCCTCGCGGTTGTTCCGCCCATTAAACGGGCCTGAGGCGGTCATGGCGCCATCGTCGACATAGGCTTCTGTCATGGCAGACGCATCAAGGGAACTGTCCGGGTTTTGGATGACCACCTTGATGGGCAGGCCGTAGGTTTTGGCGAAATCGAAGTCACGCTGATCGTGGGCCGGTACGGCCATGACGGCGCCGGTTCCGTATTCCATCAGCACATAGTTGGTGATCCAGAGCGGGGCCAGGTCGCCGTTGAAGGGATTGCGGACGTGGACGCCGGTGAAGACGCCTTTCTTTTTGACGGCCTCGTCGGTGCGTTCCGCCGCCGAAACCATTTTCTCCTTTTCGGCGAAGGCCTTGATCTCCGCAGCGCGCGGATTATTCTTCAGCAGTTTTTCCACGAGCGGGTGTTCCGGCGCGAGGGCCATGAACGTGACCCCGTAAATCGTGTCGGGGCGGGTGGTGAACACAGGGCAGGGGTCGCCGGTTTCGGCGATGGTGAAGTCGACACGGGCGCCAATGGAACGTCCGATCCAGTTTCCCTGCATGGAGCGGACCTTCTCGGGCCACTTGTCGAGCAGGGCGAGGTCATCCAGCAGTTTTCCGGCATATTCGGTGATCTTGAAGAACCACTGGGTCAGATCCTTCTTGACCACCTTTCGTCCGCAGCGTTCGCAGGTGCCGTCAGCAAGCACCTCCTCGTTGGCGAGGGTGGTGCAGAACTCGCACCAGTTAACCGGGGCATTTTTCTGGTAGGCCAGGCCGCGCTCATGGAGTTTGAGGAAAACCCACTGGGTCCATTGGTAGTAATCCGGGTGGCAGGTCGCCAGTTCGCGATCCCAATCATAGGCAATGCCCCAGGACTGAAGCTGGCGCTTCATTTGCGTGATGTTGGAGTAAGTCCATTCCTTGGGGTGGACGCCCCGTTGTTTGGCGGCATTCTCGGCGGGCAGGCCAAAGGCGTCCCAGCCCATGGGAGAGAGCACGCGAAAGCCGCGCGCCATTTTATAGCGGGTCACGGCATCGCCGATGATGTAGTTTCGCCCATGCCCAACATGCATGGTGCCGGAGGGGTAGGGAAACATCGTCAGACAGTAGTATTTTTTTTCATGGATGGAGGTGTCAATCTTGAACACCCCTTGGTCGGCCCAGTATTTCTGCCACTTCGGTTCAATCGTCTCAAAAGGATAGATTTCATTCATGATCGTGAGGCTCCCGCAACAAAGACGTTAGACTATACCCCAATTCAAGCGGGATTCAAGAAGAAGGGGCAATCCGATGAATTACAGAAAAGGATTTTCTTGCTCCTTCAGGCCCCGATTTCATATAGTTTGAATAGTTCTGCTGAGTGAATGTCGGCTTTGATTTATCGTAACTTACTGGGAGACAATAACATGGAATATGGTTTGACTGAAACACAGGTGATGATTCGAGACCTTTGCAGGCAGGTTGCGCAGGAAAAGATCAAGCCGATTCGTGAACATTATGATGAAGTAAACGAGTTTCCTCATGAAATCGTGAAGGTGTTTGCCGACGCTGACCTTTGCGGCGTGTATATTGGCGAGGAATACGGCGGTATGGGTGGCGGAATCATGGATCTTGCCATTGCGGTCGAGGAACTATCCAAAGTTTGTTCTGGCATCGCCCTGGCCCTGGCGGCCACAGCGCTGGGCACTTTCCCTATCATCCTGTTCGGAACCGATGAGCAAAAGAAGAAATACCTTCCCCGGATTGCCTCCGGCAAATCCCTCGCGGCGTTCGGGTTGACCGAGGCCAATGCCGGCTCCGATGCCAGCGGCATTACCACGACGGCGGTGTTGGATGGAGACCATTATGTTTTGAACGGCACCAAACAGTGGATCACCAATGGCGGCGAAGCCCAGATCTATACCATCGTGGCCATGACCAACAAGGCCAAGGGGCCGCGCGGCGCCTCGGCGTTTATTGTGGAGAAGGGTACCCCGGGATTCACCTTCGGCAAGAAGGAGAACAAGATGGGGATACGTGCCTCCGCAACCCGTGAGTTGGTGTTCCAGGATTGCCGGATTCCCAAGGCGAACCTCCTGGCCAGGGAAGGCATGGGATTCATTGTGGCGATGAAAACCCTGGACAGTTCCCGTCCGGGCGTGGCCGCCCAGGCGCTCGGCATTGCCGCCGGTGCGTTGGATACCGCCGTCGAGTACAGTCGTCAGCGCCGTCAGTTTGGCAAACCGATCTGCTCTTTCCAAGGCGTCCAATTCATGCTGGCCGACATGGCCACGCAGGTGGAGGCCGCCCGCGCCCTCATCTACGCCGCCGCCCGTTACATTGACACCGGTGCCAAGGATATCAGCAAGGTCTCCGCCATGTGCAAACTGTTTGCTTCTGACACCGCAATGAAGGTGACCACCGATGCCGTGCAGATCCTCGGCGGATATGGCTACATGAAGGAATATCCGGTTGAAAAGATGATGCGCGACGCGAAAATCACGCAGATCTATGAGGGAACCAATCAGATTCAGCGTGAAGTGATCGGATTGAACCTGATCAAAGAATCAGCGGCGACGAAGAAATAAACCTTTTGAACAAGAAGGGTGTTTGAGTTTCGGTTCAACGGATTCATACTCACTCATGAGCCCTTCCGAAAATATCTTTCGGCAGATTCGGATGTTGGTCACGGATGCTGACGGAACCTTGATCGGGCGTCGCCCGGAATTCGAGCAGTACCGGGCGTTTCGTGCCAGAATCAATGATCTCCGCACCACTTACGGAGCCAACTGGGTTGTCTGCACGGGGCGGAGCCTGATGGGTTATAAACGCCTTTTTCGTGCGATGAACGCATTCGGAATTTCGCCGGATTACGTGATTACCCACCATGCCTTCATCTATGAATGCAGATCATGGGGGCATCTCCCTCACTGGATCTGGAATCTGCGCGTCCACTGGTTGCAGTGGAAAGATGATATCGCCCTCCGGCGGGCGCTTCCAAAATTGAAAAAGGCCGTATTATCCCGCAATCCGTTTGCCCGTTTGCTGTATTCCAGCAAGGACCGGTTGGCGTTCCGATTTGACGATGAGGGCGCCGCCAATTTCGGCGCCGAGATTCTGCGGGCTGAAGCCCGTCCCTACCAATACTTGCAGGTGTTTCAAATGCCTGGCGAGGTTGATGTGCGCGTGATCCCCTTCACCAAGGGCCTCGCCGTAAAGGAGCTGGCCCGGCATCTCGGGATCTCGAATCGCCAGATTCTGGTCGTGGGGGACGGGCATAACGACATCAGCATGATGGAGATGGATCCGCCGTGCCATACCGCCTGTCCGGCCAATGCCGTTGCCGAAGTGATTGAGGCCGTTCACCGGACGCATGGGCATATCGCCTCAGAAAAGAACCTGGGTGGCGTGATGGAGGCGATGAACGCCTATGAAAAAGGGGAAATTAACGACAAGCTTCCCGAGGACTGGCGCGGATTCGATCTGCCGTCCGAGAGGCGGCCACAATCCACCGGGATGCGCAGCGGGGTGGGTACCGCCCTTATTCTTTTGATGGTGGTGTATACAACCCTTCTGGTCCTCTCCAGTTTCTGCCATTTCCCGGGACGACGGATCATTTTGAAGCCTTACAATAAGATGATGGAAAGCATTCAGCGGCTGATTGAGTGCAAGGTGACACAGAACAGCGGATACAATCTCGAAAACGGCGCGGATTAATCGGCACATGGCAAAAATTGGATTTATTGGAGCGGGGAAAATGGCGGAAGCCATGATTGCCGGGTTGATTGAAAATCGGTTTGCCGACCGGGACGAAATTCTTGTCTCGGATGTCAGCGCGGAACGGCTGACGCTGGTGAGCCGGGCGTACGGGATCCGGTTCACGCAGGATAACGCCGTGGTGGCCGCCCATGCGCGGGTGTGTGTGCTGGCGGTGAAACCGCAGCAGATCGAAGGGGTTTTGCGCGAACTTTCCCCTGTGATTACGGTGGATCATCTGATGGTTTCGATTGCCGCCGGAAAATCCACGCCCATGCTGGAGTCCCTGCTGCCGGCGGGCCGCGTGGTGCGGGTCATGCCGAACCTCGCCTGCCAGGTCGGGGAGGGGATGAACGCCTATACCCGTGGTAGCCGGGCCACTACAGAGGACGGGGCACTGGTGGCGCGTCTGCTTGAGTGTTGCGGCCGGGCCCTGGAGATTCCCGAGTCCTTGTTCGATGCGGTGACGGCGCTCAGCGGATCGGGGCCCGCGTTCTTTGCTTATCTGCTCGACAGGCTCGTTGACGGCGCCATCAAGGAAGGCCTTCCCCGTGATCAGGCACTGATTCTGGCGGCGCAAACCATGGCCGGAACGGCGCGGCTTCTGTTGGAAAAGCGCATGGATCCTGTGGATCTGGCCGCCGCAGTGACTTCGGCCAAGGGTACCACGGCGGCTGGCCGGGAGATCTTGGAAACTCCCGTGATGGCCGATATTCTCGAGCGAACGATTCAAGCCGCCGCCCGCCGCAGTCGGGAACTGGGGCGGGCTTGATCAGATTGTAATTCGGAGGAGACCCATGGCACGAAAACCCACCATTACCGCCACCGCCGAAACCATGTCGCGCCAGCAGCGCGAAATTTCGGTGTCGGAATTTTTCCTGAAGAACCGGCACCTGCTGGGGTTCGACAGTCCGCGCAAGGCCTTGCTCACCGCCGTCAAGGAGGCGGTGGATAATTCGCTGGATGCCTGTGAGGAAGCCGACATCCTTCCGGAAATCAGCGTGGAGATTACCCAGACCGGTGAGAAACGCTTCCGTATGGAAGTCACCGATAACGGCCCCGGGGTGGTTCGCCAGCAGGTGCCCCGGATTTTCGCCAAATTGTTATACGGATCCAAGTTCCACCGGTTGCGAATGTCCCGCGGCCAGCAAGGCATCGGGATCAGCGCGGCGGGAATGTATGGGCAGCTCACCACCGGCTCGGCAACCCGGATTTTGTCCAAAGTTCCGAGGGCGAAGCAGGCGCATCATATTGATGTCCAGATTGACACCCGTAAGAACACGCCGACGATTCTGAAAGACGTTGAACTTGACTGGTTGCCTTCGTTCCCGCGGTCCGGCGCCGATGGCGCCTCCCTGGCCCCCGAAACCAGTTCGCATGGGACCGCCGTCATGATTGAGATGGAGGCTCAGTATATCCGGGGGCGGCTTTCGGTAGATGAATTCCTGCGGCAATGCCTGATTTCGAACCCGCACTTGCAACTCCATTACCGGATCAATCTTCTGAACAAGGACGGGGAAGCAGGGGAGACGTCCGCCACGCCGCTGGTTGAAGGACAGTGGATCACCTGGTTGCGGCTTGCCGCCAAACTTCCCACGCCGCCGGTAGAAATCAAGCCACACCCGCACGGCGTCGAACTGGGGATGTTAATGCAGATGCTCCGCGACACCGAGTCGCGCACGCTGCGGGGATCGTTATCGGAGGATTTCTCACGGGTCAGTAGTCAGACGGCCCTTGATATTTGCACCCGCGCCGGGTTGGAACCCAAGGCCAATCCCAAACGCATTGCGAACCGGGAAATCGAGACCCTGTACAAGGCGATTAACGATACCAAACTGATGCGGCCGCCGACAGATTGCCTGTCGCCCATCGGGGAAGACCTGATCAGAGGCGGCCTGGCCAAGGAAATCCAGGCCGAGTTCTCAACGGCGGTCACGCGCGACCCCACCGTTTATCGGGGTAATCCCTTTCAGGTGGAGGTGGGAATGGCTTTTGCCAAGGCGGGCGAGAACGAGGGGTTCAGCGCCGACGATCCCGTGCGCGTGTTGCGGTTCGCCAACCGCGTTCCGCTGCTTTATATGAGCGGGGCCTGCGCCATCACCAAGGCGATCACTGGTGTGAACTGGAAGCATTACGGGCTTTCCCACCCGCGGGGCTCGCTGCCCCTCGGGCCGGCGGTGATCATGGTTCATATTGCCAGCGTGTGGGTGCCCTTCACGAGCGAAAGCAAGGAGGCCATTGCCCATTATCCGGAGATCATTCGAGAGATCACGTTCTGCATGCAGGAATGCGGCAGGCGTCTATCAGTACATCTCAGCCGTCGCCACCGTGAGAACGAGGCCGAACGGAAACGATCCTATATTGAGAAGTATATTCCACATCTCGCGCTGGGCCTGAAGGATATCCTCGACCTGGCCGACAAGGATGAGGCGCGTGTGGTGAAGACCCTGCAGACAATGCTGGAGCGGTCGCATTTGGAATCATAAAGGGGAAAGGGACACAGGCGACAGCCATGGCAAAGAAACAAACAACGAAAACCGCCGGAACCCGTGAAACGGTGGCGTTGATTTCGCGGCAGGGGGTCTCCGAGCGGATTCTTGCGGTAGGCCGCGACGTCTACGCCGACATCATCAAGAAGCAAAAAAAACCCTCCATGCGGTTTCCCATCCGGGCGCTGACCAACGTCAAGTATGATCCCAAAACAGGGTACTTCGAGATTCGCGGGAAAACGGCCACCCGGACCCTCAGTTACAATACCGTCAAAACCTTCGCCCAGTCCATGCGCCTGTTGGCGACGACCAAAAAGGATCTGCTCGATAAGAACGATATCGCGGGGAAGCGCGAGATCTACTACAACAGCAAGAGTTGGGGTGAATGCCGGTTCGAGGAGCAGCCCGAAAGTGATACCCTGCTGGATGATATGGAGGCCATGCTGGGGGTCAATCGCGAGCAGATCGGTTATATTCCCGAGGAGCGTGGCGGGGATGTGACGGGGCCGCTGACCGTTATTGACCAGAATCCCGCCACCGGCGAGGTGGTCAAGATCAACTGTGGGAAACTGGGGACAGGTGCGTGGAGCATTCCGGCGCGGGTGGAACACCTGAAATTCGAATCCAACGCCAAATTCATTCTGGTGATTGAGACCTCTTCGCTCTTCCAGCGCCTGGTGCATCACCGCTATTATGAGACGGCGAAGTGCGTCCTGATCTCCATGAGCGGCGTCCCCACCCGGGCCTGTCGGCGGTTTATCCGGCGTCTCGCCGATGATCAGAAACTGCCCGTTTTGGTGTTCACCGATGGCGACCCCTACGGCTACTGTAACATTTACCGCACCCTCAAGGTCGGGTCCGGCCAGGCGGCTCACATCAACCGGTTTTTCTGCGTGCCCCAGGCGCACTATCTGGGAGTGACCCCGCAGGACATTATTGATTTTGGTTTGCAGGATGCCACGCATCCGCTGGAGGAGGTTGATATCAAGCGCGCCAAGGACGCCCTGAAAAACGATCCTTTTATCCGTCACCACAAGGAGTGGCAGGATACACTCAATCAGATGCTCAAGATGGGGGTTCGTGTCGAGCAACAGGCGTTTGCCAAGCATGGCTTGAACTATGTTCTCGATACCTATCTTCCCGAGAAACTAAAGCGCGGCAAATTTCTGCCCTGATGGGGGAAGAAACGCTGTTATTTACCCAGCAGCCAGACAGAGGGATCGGCCTTATAGAAAGACCATTCCGAGTACTGGAGCCCCATGATGGTCAGGAGGCCGATAACCGCGCAGGCGGCTATGAGCATAAACCACACGGAGGATTTTCTGGAAACAGTGGCAACCGCCGTCGGGATGGCCGCTGCGCTTGAGTGAAGTGCCGGGGCCGGCGCGGAGCCCTGATCCGGCGCACTTCCATCGTTTCCCGTGGTCTCAGGGGCGGAAAGGTCATTAAGGCCTGCTGGCCCTCCCCCGGAAGCCTGCGGATTACGTTTCAACTTAATTGTTCTGACTACTGACATAGCACACCATTATACCGTGGATTTCTGACCTGTTTATCCATGCTAGACCCAAGTCAGTTCCCGCTCAAGCACTTTCTTTATCAGCACT
>JBAXPK010000078.1:0-10474 GCA_037132275.1 bacterium | reverse complement strand
GGTGAAAATGGCGGAGAGGGTGGGATTTGAACCCACGGTGCCCTTTAGGAGCACACAGCATTTCCAGTGCTGCGCCTTAGACCACTCGGCCACCTCTCCGTTAAAGATATAAAATGTAGGGCGGAACAATACGAAAAGGGGCTGCCTGATGGCAAGTTGATACTCTCACAATCCCCGCGATCTCAAAGCATGCGTCAACGAATTTTCAGAGAACGCGACTAATAGGGTGTCTATTGTATTGACTGCATCGCGACTCGGGTTAATAACTCTCAGGAGGGGCGTCTCTATGATTGTGCCCTATTTCGGTCATAAGGCGGTCATTTTGATGTCATAATTTCTGGCCACAGGAAACAACATGAATCACTGGTGGGAGCTTTCAACTGCGGATGCTGTGAAGGAACTGGGATCCAACACGGTTGCCGGCTTGAACAGCCAAGACGTTCCCCGTCGGTTAGTAGAATACGGGCCGAATGTTCTGGTTGAGCGGGGAATGAAAAGCCCTTGGCGAATTCTGTGGGAACAACTCACCGGGGTCATGGTCATGATTTTGATCATCGCCGCCATTGTGTCGGCGTTGCTCGGCGAACATGCTGACGCGGTGGTCATCAGCACGATCGTTGTGCTCAATGCCCTCTTGGGCCTAAGCCAGGAGTACCGGGCGGAAAAGGCCATGGCCTCGCTCAAGCGCTTGGCAGTGCCAATGGTGAAGGTTCGGCGTGACGGTGAGGTTCAGGAACTCGCTTCGCATGGATTGGTACCGGGCGACATCGTCATTCTGGAGGCGGGCAACCTGGTGCCGGCTGACTGCCGCCTGCTGGCGGCCATAAACTTGAGGATTCAAGAAGCAGCGCTCACTGGCGAGTCCGAGCCAGTGGAGAAAGACACCCAAGTCCTGTCCGGCCCAGAAACCACAGTGGGCGATCGCCTGAACATGGCCTACATGGGCACCATCGTCACCTATGGACGCGGCGAGGCTCTTGTGGTCGCGACAGGCATGAGGACAGAACTGGGTGGTATTGCCACGATGATGCAGGCCGTCAAGCGCGAGGGTACGCCACTGCAGAAGCGGCTTGAGCAACTGGGGAAGGGGCTTGCAGTTGTGGCCGTAGCCTTGGTGATCGTTATCTTCGTGCAGGGCATAGTCCGGGGCGGAACAGGCCTTGAGAATTTAAAGCTGATGTTTCTGACGGCGATCAGCATGGCCGTGGCGGCCATACCTGAAGGATTGCCTGCGGTAGTGACGATCGCCTTGGCCTTGGGTGCGCAACGGATGCTTGCCCGGAATGCGTTGATCCGCAAATTGCTTGCGGTAGAAACTCTGGGATCCGTCACGGTTATCTGTTCAGACAAGACTGGCACGCTGACTGAGAATCGCATGACGGTGAAGGTGCTGGCATTTGCGGGGCATCAAATCGACCTGACTGAGCACTTGGAAATGTGTGGGCGGGTTTCGGCGGAGAAGGAGGTCCCGCTGCCGTTTTTGGCCGATGCGGCATCCCTGGAACCTCTGCTGGTGGCTTCAGCGTTATGCAATGATGCCACGCTACAGAGCCACACATCTAAACGAGATCAACCGGTCGCCATCGGCGATCCCACCGAGGGCGCTCTTATTGTCGCGGCCGCCCTGGTCGGATTGCGTAAAGGGGATTTGGAACAGGCGTTCCCGCGCGTGGGAGAAGTTCCTTTTGACTCTGATCGCAAGCGAATGACGACAATTCACCGTGCAATTCCCCCCCGAGGGGCAGATTTATTGAAGACATTGCAAGCGAAGGATGCACAAGCTCCGCATTATGCGGTGTTCTGCAAGGGAGCAGTTGACAGTTTGCTCGGCATCTGCACGAAGGTCAGGACGGCCGACGGCCATCAGTCTATGACCGAGGAGGATGGCCGGGAGATACTCGCCGCGAATGACGGTCTTGCGCAACAAGGCATGCGCGTACTGGGCGTCGGATTCACACTTTTAGGGAGTGATGCCGACATCCGAAACCCAGAACACGATATGGTTTTTCTAGGCATGATTGGCATGATTGATCCGCCCCGCCCGGAAGTCAGGGATGCTGTCCAGATCTGCAAGAGGGCCGGTATTCGCCCCGTCATGATCACCGGGGATCATCCATCGACCGCGATGGAAATTGCCAGACAATTGGGAATCGCCTCCGATGCCGCCGTCTTGACCGGTGTTGAACTGGACAAACTTACTGCGGAGGAACTCAGTGCCCGGGCTGACGACGTAACCGTGTACGCACGTGTTTCTCCTGAACACAAACTTAAGATTATTCAGGCCTTGCAACAGCGCGGACACATTGTTGCCATGACGGGCGACGGGGTCAATGACGCGCCGGCCCTCCGGAAAGCCGACATCGGGGTGGCCATGGGTATCACGGGCACGGATGTCTCCAAGGAAGCGGCGGATATGGTGTTGCAGGATGACAATTTCGCGACGATCGTCGCCGCCGTCGAGGAGGGACGTGTCATCTACGACAACATCAGGAAATTCATCAGGTATCTGTTGAGCACCAATTCGGGGGAATTATGGGTAATGCTTCTGGCGCCATGGGTGGGACTGCCACTGCCGTTGCTGCCGATCCAGATTCTTTGGATGAATCTGGTGACTGACGGACTGCCGGCATTAGCCCTGGGGGTGGAGCCGGCGGAACGCGACGTGATGCAGCGACCGCCACGTCCCGTAACCGGTCATATCTTCGGGGGAGGGATGGGGCGGCACATACTTTGGGTAGGCCTCCTGATGGCCGTCGTAGCGCTTGGGACGGGGTATTGGTTCGATCGATCGGGCCGCGTTGATTTTGCCATGGCGGATGACCTCGCTTATTTCCGCACCTTCATTTTCACCCTTCTCACGTTTATGCAAATGTCGCATGTTTTGGCCATCCGATCCGAGAGACAGTCTCTTTTCACGATGGGATTGTTGTCGAACCGGCCTTTATTGGGAGCTGTATCACTAACGATTTCACTTCAGATGGCGCTGGTATACATTCCGTTTCTGCAGAAATATTTTCAGACCGTACCTTTGGCGTTTGGCGACTTGTTTCTCTGCCTGATCCTGAGCACGACCATATTCTGGGCGGTCGAACTGGAGAAATTTAGGATGCGGAGAAAAGGTTGAGGAGGAATGCCCTCACGGGCGCACCTCGGCGAATCAGAAGAGGCCGGGCGAGATTTGGAGTCGGAGGATGTGTAGCGGTCGACAAGATGGTCGGCTGGTATTCCTCAAGCCGAGACGTTATGGTAAGGGGATTGGCATTTGGATAATCGATGGATTGACATGAGCCCCAGTCTCGCTCACAATCTACGGACGTTGAGGTTCTTTGTGCTTCGTTATTATCCGGAAAGGGTTTTGCAGAGATGCATCCAAAGATAAATCATTTGATACAGTTGCAAGAACTCACATTGATTCGCGCTGAGCAGAAGGCCCACCGTCACGGGCATCGTCTCGATGAACTGACGGCGGCCATTGATGATCTCACCACACAACTCTCTCCGGACATTCAGGCTCTCGTGTTCCGGATGCAGAAGCGGGATTCAATCATCATTGCCCCCATGACGAATGGGGCCTGCAATGCCTGCGGGATGCGGTTACCCACCAGCCATGTTCAGGCGGTGAAGGTGTCGGATCAGTTGCAGGTGTGCCCGATCTGTACCCGGCTCCTCTATTTCCAGGAAGGCCTGCCGCGTCATGTGGGGAAAGCCACCCGACACACTGAGCCCCGTAAGGTGGGGGTGGCCCGCTTTTCCTCGCCCGCGCTGATGATTCCCCGATTGGAGGCGACTTCGCGGGATGAGGCCATTCGCGAATTGGCGCTGAGGATGCAGGTGGAAGGGTTTGTGGATGACGCATCCAAACTCGTTGACTCAGCCTTGAAGCGCGAGGCTATTGTCAGTACCGCATTGGATCACAGTCTGGCGTTCCCCCACGTTCGCGGTGTCGAAGGCGGCGGGCTTACACTGGGACTTGGAATCAGCCAGAAGGGCATTAAGTTTGACGGCCACGACAAGGGCCCGACCAAGATCGTCTTTTTTATGGTCATTCCGACGGCGGCAAGCGCGTTCTATCTCAAGTTGCTTGCCGGACTGGCTGAAACGTTTTCGGATGCCGATGCCCGCAAGGCATTATGCGTTGAAGAAAGTTCTGAGAAGCTGTGGAAGGTCTTTGTGAAACTGACCAAGAAGACGATCACGTAAGCCGTAAGACGTGTCCTAGGTGCCGTTCTCACACCTCACGTTTAATTTTTCACCTCTTCAGCCTTTTGACAAACCGCGCCATTCGCTGCGTGGCTTCCTTGATTTCCTCGATGTCGGTCGCGTAGCAGCATCGCAGGAAGCCTTCCCCGCTGGTGCCGAAAGCGCTTCCGGGTACGCAGGCCACGTTTTCCTCGTCCAGCAGTCGCAGGGCGAATTTTTCAGAGGTCAGCCCGTAATCGCCTATATAGGGGAACACATAGAAAGCGCCCTTGGGCAAGTGGCAGGGAATCCCCATCTCGTTCAGGGCGGAACATAGGAAGTTGCGGCGCTTTTCATAAGAGGCGCGCATATCCGCCGTATCCTGATCGGTCTTGAGGGCTTCAATGGCTGCCTTCTGGCTAAGAATGGGGGCGCACATCATGATATATTGATGAATCTTCATCATGGCCTCACTCAGTTCAGGTGGGGCGCAGGCATAGCCAAGCCGAAAGCCCGTCATGGCCCACCCCTTGGAGAAGCCGTGTAGGAAGATGGTTCGTTCCTTCATGCCGGGAACCGCCGCTATGCTCGGGCGCTCGCCTTCATAAGTCAGTTCGGAGTAAATCTCGTCGGTAATGACCAGGAGATCGTGTTGCTTCGCGAAAGAAGCGATGTCGTTGACATCGGCTTGTGTCAGCGTTGCTCCCGTTGGATTGGTTGGGAAGTTCAGCAAAAGCGCCTTGGTGCGTGGTGTCACCTTCTCCTCCAGCATGGCGCGGGTGAGACGGAAGTCGTTCTCGCGGGTTGTAGAAACCGCTACGGGAACGCCGTGCGAAAACCGGATCTCGGGAGCGTAGGACACGAAGCAAGGCTCATGATACATGATTTCGTCGCCAGGCTCGCAAATGGCGCGGAGGGCGAGATCAAGGGCTTCACTCACGCCCACCGTGACCAGGATCTCGGTCTCAGGATTATAGACCACCCCGAAGGCTTTACCCACGTAGGTGGAAATAGCACGGCGAAGTTCCAGGAGGCCGCGGTTTGAGGTGTAACTCGTCGCGCCATGCTCCAGTGCGTAGATAGCCTGTTCACGAACATGCCAAGGCGTGACGAAGTCGGGTTCGCCGATGCCTAAGCTGATCACATCCTTGCGGGAACTGACGATCTCGAAAAAATCACGGATTCCCGAGCGGGGGATATTCAGAAGGTGCCGGGCAATAAATTCGCCGGGCGACCGCTGATGCGGTTTTTCGGGGTTCTCAAGGCGAGACTTTGAGCCGTTCATCGAGCTTCTCCAATTCCATCAAAATACCGTTATTCTTATAAGTTTTGAGCATGAAATGTGTGGCAGTTGAGATGATCCCCTCAATGGTCGCCAGTTTTTCGCTCACAAAAAAAGCCACTTCCTTCAGGTTGTGGCCGGTCACGACCGCCAGCAGATCGTAGGTGCCCGACATCAGGTAGATGGATTCCACCTCGGGGAATTTGCTGACCCGTTCGGCGATGCGATTGAAACCGCCCTCACGCTCGGGCGTCACCTTGACTTCGATCACGGCTCGAACAAGATCCACGTCGAGTTGGTCAGTGTTCACGATGGCTTGGTAGCCGCGAATGACGCCGGAGCGCTCATACTCGGCGATTTTTGCCTTAATGGCATCCTCAGTCGTGTTCAGCATTCGCGCAAGATTTTTCGGCGATTCCAGCGCATTGCGTTGTAAAAGTGTCAGGAGTTCATCCATGGCGCCCATCCTTTCGACGCTGCGGCGTTCTGGCCCCAGCGTTCATCCAGTTGCATTCTTCGTAAAAACCCGATATGAGTAACATTTCGGCGATGGAAGTCAAGGCGCGCGACAAGCGCCAGGGTGAATATGAAAAACGTCAAAATTATACTGGTGGGGCCGCTGTATGGCGGGAATGTGGGCTCGGTTTGCCGGGCGATGGCCAATACAGGGCTGTCGGATCTGACGCTGGTGTCGCCAGCCGCCACGCTTGATTATGATGAGGCCAAAATGATGGCGGTGGCGGCCCATGACATTCTTGAGTGTCGGTGCGAGGTGTCGACCTTGGCGGAGGCTGTGGCCGACTGCGGACTGGTGATGGGAACCACGGTGCGCCCCGGATTATACCGTCAGCATGTCAAGACGCCCCGGGAATGGGCGCCCGCGATCCTGGCTTCGGCATCGGTCAACAACGTGGCCTTGGTCTTTGGGCGTGAAAATTGGGGGCTGACCAATGAGGAGTTGGCCATTTGCACTAACCTCATCCAGATTCCCACATCACCCGACTATCCCTCTCTCAACCTGGCCCAGGCGGTGCTGATTTGTTGCTATGAGTTGTATGTGGCCTCGGGCTCCTTCGAGCCTCCTCTTGAGAAATCGCCGGAATGCCCGACAAGTACCCGGGAACACATGTTCAAGATGTGGCGTGACATGCTGATGGAAGTGGGCTTCATGAATGATGAAAAAGCCGGGCATATGATGCTTGGCGTGCGCCGGATATTCTCGCGTTCGCCGCTGACCACCGATGATGTCAATATTCTCATGGGGATTGCGAGGCAGACTCTGTGGAAGGCACGGCAGGGGAGTGGGCGCGATTGAAAACTGATGCAGAGGGTGTGACCGGGAATGGAAGTTCCCCATCGTTGACTACCGGTTCGGTTTGGAAAGGCCTGATGAGCTTGGCCGGGCCGATGTTTGTCAGTACGACGCTCCAGAACCTGCAAAGCGTCATCGGCCTTTTCTGGGTGGGTCGGCTGGGATCCGATTCCGTGGCGGCGTTGGCGATGAGTGGAACCATCCTGATGATGTTGTTCCCCGTGGTAATGGGGCTGGCGACCGGCACGATCGCCATCGTCTCGCGAAGCGTTGGCGCCGGGCGACCGGGAGAGGCGGCGGAGGTGGGGGGGCAATCCCTTGTGGCGGCCTTGATATGCGGGATTGTCGCCGGGGCGGCAGGCTGGTACTGGTCTGGCGACATGTGCCGCTGGCAGGGCGCGACGGGCGAGGTGGCCCGGCTTGGAGCCCAATATCTGGGCATTTCATTTCTAGGCTGCTTCACCGTTTTTCTGCTCTTTATCGGCAGCAGTATCCTGCAGGCATCAGGCAACACCGTCATTCCGATGTATGCCATGGTGCTGGCCACGGTGCTCAATTTGATCCTGGACCCCATTTTTATCTTCGGGTTGCTGGGAATGCCCCGCCTGGGTGTTGAAGGGGCGGCGCTCGCGATGGTGCTGGCCCAGAGCGTGGCGGTGGTAGTTATTTTACAGGCGTTGGCGAAGGGAAAAAGCGGGGTGAAGGTGGGGCTGTCGGCCTGGCGATTGAGGGTCGAGCCGATCTGGCGCATCATGAAAGTCGGCATTCCCAGTTCAGGCCAGATGCTATCCCGAAGCCTGATGAGTGTGGTGCTGATGGGTATCGTGGCGGAGTTCGGGACCATCGCGGTGGCAGCCTATGGGATCGGGGTTCGTTTTCACATGATGGCCTTGATGCCGGCCTTTGTTCTGGGCAACGCGGCGGGGGCCATGGTGGGGCAGAATCTGGGTGCTGCCCGTCCGGATCGTGCCCGCCATGTGGCCTGGTTGGCCACTGGGCTGGATGCCATTATCATGTTGGTGATAGCCATTGGGCTGACGGTTTTTGCCGCACCGCTGATCAGGCTGTTTGATGCCACGCCGGCAGTTGTGCAGACCGGCGCGTCCTACCTTCGTATTACGTCGCTTTTTCACGTTTTTGCGGCGCTCTCCATTGTATTGGGGCGGGCGCTGCAAGGGGCGGGGGACACGGTGGCGCCCATGGTGACGACCATTATCGGGTTGTGGTGCGTGCAGATCCCCCTGGCCCTGGTTATGGCGCATTTTATGACGCCGCCCACGTCCGGGATCTGGTGGTCCGTTTCAATCGCCCTCGCCGTCAATGGGGCGATGGTGGCCGGCTGGTTCATGACCGGCCGCTGGATGCATAAACGGGTGTGATTTTTGCGTTTATTCTTTCACAATAATGATTGACCTTGGGCTTTTCCCACGTAGAGTATGTGACCTTTCAACAGGCCGTTAGGCTTCACTAAAGGAGAAAAACATGATTGTCGCGACTAAACAATTGTTCAAGCACGCTTATGGTAAGTATGCCATCGGGGCGTATAACATCAACAATCTGGAACAGACGATGGGTTTGTTTCAGGGCAATATTGACAGCAAGGCCCCTTTCATTATCCAGTTATCCAAGGGTGCCCGTGATTATACCAACAAGAAGATGTTGGAAGCCATGATCCGCGCCGCAGACGAAATCTTCCCGGACGCGATTTTTGCCGTGCATCTGGACCATGGTGACGAGGCGACCTGCATGGATTGCATCAAGAGCGGGTTCTATAGCTCGGTCATGATCGACGCCAGCGCGGAGCCGTTCGAAAAAAACATCGAGATCACCAAGCGTGTGGTCGATGCGGCGCATGCCAAGGGTATTTCAGTCGAAGCCGAACTCGGCAAGCTGGGCGGCGTGGAAGAGCACGTCTCCGTGGCCGAGGCCGATGCCAAGCTGACCAATCCCGGCCAGGCCGAGGAATTCGTCAAGAAGAGTGGTTGCGACAGCCTGGCCTGCGCCATTGGCACCAGTCACGGCGCGTTCAAGTTCAGCGGCTCGCAGGGCCTGCACTTCGACGTACTCTCCGAGATCCAGAAGCGCCTGCCCGGCTTCCCGCTCGTCATGCATGGATCCAGTTCGGTGCCGCAGGATGAAGTTGCCCGCATCAACGCCGCCGGCGGCCAGATCAGTGGCGCCAAGGGGGTCAACGCGGATGAATTCAAGCGCGCCGCCCAACTCGGTGTGACCAAGATCAACATTGATACGGATGGCCGTCTGGTCTGGTGCCGTGTTCATCGCGAGTCGTTCAAGACCGATCCCAAGAACTTCGACCTTCGCCCTCCCGGAAAGGTTTTCATGAAGGAATACGCCAAGTTCATCGCGGAGAAAAATGTGAAACTCGGTAGCGCCGGACAACTCGACGAAGTCCGCAAACTGGTGAAGTAAAGTCTGTTTTTGTTGTATGAAGGCGCCCGGGATTCCCGGGCGTTTTTTTTATTTCCTGAAATATCATGTTGACATGATGTGTTCTATTTAATAAGTCATGTTTTCATGAATATTGCATCAGAGGCAACCGGCCATCCAAGCGACCCTGTGGGGGTCGATATCGGGGCGCGGATCAAAGTCTTGCGCCGGGTTCACAACTTCACGCAGGCCGAATTGGCGCGCCGGATTGGCATACGCACCGGGCCCATGAATGCCCTTGAAAAAGGGCGACACATTCCCTCCGGGCGGGTGTTATTCCGGTTAGCCGAGGTATTGGAAACCAGTGTCGATTCACTGCTGGGTGTGGGCGGACATCGGGGAGCGAATGGAGATTTGCAGGGGATGCCGCTTTACGTTGCCGAATCTGCGGGTGGGGTGGCCCAGTCGGAGTCGCAATGGCCCATGGCGGTCAGGGCGTCATTGCCCGACGACACGGCGCTCGACAAGGCTGGCCGGGCGATGGTCGATCAGGTCATACAATCCTTTCTGGCGCTTGAGGACTTATGCGGGGCGCAGAAGCGGGCGCACATTCCGCTCTATGTTCCCTTTTCGCGAACTCCTGAAGGAGTGGAAATGTGGGCACAGCAGGTGCGGCAGGTGCTGGGGATAGGGCAGGCGGTCATTTTTGATTATCTGGAATTGCTTGAGAATGCCGGGTTACGGGTTGTGTTCTGTCCGTTGCCCGACCGGATCCAGAGTGTGGCCTTTTACGATGCCCGGAACGTCAATGCGTTCCTGATTGTAAGACAGGGACTGAATGTGGAGCGGCAATTATTTGAGCTCATCAAGCGGCTGGGCTCCATATACATGTACACGCGCCGGGCATACGGCCAGTTTCCGGCCAATGAGGCGGGGACACTGGATGACCTCCATGTGGCGCGCCAGTTTGCGGCATTATTCCTGATGCCGGCGCCGGCGGTGCGGGCCAGTGTGGCGCAACTGGGAGTCAAGCCCGGCGGGTGGAATTATGAGTTGTTGTTGCGACTCAAGCACCGGTTCGGGGTATCGGCGCAAGCATTTCTGATGCGACTGGGCGAGTTGGGGCTGATCGACAAAAAAGGCGGGGAGAAATTGCGCGAAAAGATCGAGGCGCACTATAAGCAGACGGCCTACGGCGAGCCCGATGCGACCCGTCGGATCCTGTCGCCGAACGGGCGGCTGGGGGATTTGCTATTGATCGCCTCAAGGAACCCAGAGACAGCGGAAGAGGCGCGGGAGATTGGGGAGCGCCT
>JBAXPK010000077.1:0-10668 GCA_037132275.1 bacterium | reverse complement strand
AACGACAAACAGAAGTATCACCGGGCGAAAATGGTGAAAATGGTTTTGTTGGGCGTAAAATGGTTCTTGAATCGTTTTTGGAGTAAGCGGTAGAGTTCCCGCGTCTGCCGAGAATCAATTAATCAAAGGAGTCGGAAATGCGAAAGAAGATGCAGTGTCTGATGGGGTTGTGTCTGGTGATGGGCATGGGGTTGAGGGTATCGGCGGACGGGGTCACGACGGGCCCGAACGGTTCGGCGACGGGTGTCGGCCTGACCGCAACGGCGCCCGCTGCTGTGGCCAAGGTCAAGGATCCTGCCCTTTCCAAACAACGATACGATATGATCATGGGCAATCTTGATGCCGGCGGCGACCTACTCGTTGTCGCAAATCTGGAGGGCATGATCAAAAGTGGGGTAGATCTGTTGACCAATCCATTCCTGACTATGGGGAAGGGCAACGTTAAGTCCCAGGCCATGCTCGCATGTGTCTCGAAAATACCTGGTTTTCTGGATAAAAACGGCTTCTATGCCCTGCAGGGGTTCGGGATGAGCGTAGTGCCTCGGGCGGACGGGCTGAATACCGTGAAATCCTTTATCGCCCGTGATTCCGCTGCCGCTGGTTTGCCGTTGTGGCGGGCCCTGGTGGGCGCCAATCCCAAGGTTATGGAATGCACGGATTTCCTTCCCGCCGACACCGAATTGGCCCGTACTGGAACGAGCGAATACCGGTCCCTTTGGAAGTTGATTCGCGCGGGGGTAGCTGAACTCGGTACTCCGGAGGCCGCCGCCGCTTTTAATGCGCAACTGGTGACCTTGAATACAAATATGGGCGTGAATCTTGACAAAGTTTTTGATTCCTTTACCGGGGAAGGCTTCTTCTCCATCCAGTTATCCCGGACGACCACGATTGATCTTCCTGGAGCTGGCGCCAATGGCGCGGTGAAGATGCCGCAGCCGTCTTTACTGATAGGAATTGCCGTATCGGATAATACCTTGGTCACGGCTATGGAAGCGGCCTTGGCGAAGGCGGGAATGAAAGCGGTTCCGAATGAGGGTGAATTGGCGGGCATCAAATCGATTAACCTGCCCTTACCCCTGCCGATTCCGCTGCAACCGTCCTATGCGGTTCATGCCAATGTTTTCCTTTTCGGGACTACCCCGGGCGTGGTGGCGGAGGGGATTAAGGCGTTCAAAACAAAAAGCGGCCTGACCGCTACACCGCAGTTTAAGAGGGCGTTCGAAGGGTTGCCCTCTCCAAACAACGGTATTGAATATATGAGTTCCCGCTTCATGAATACGATAACGGAAGTGCAGAAGGCCTATATGTGCCAGCCGGGCAGCGGTGATGTCGAGATGACGGAAGTCATGAATCAACTTCTGAGTCGCCAGCAAAACATGCAATCCGCGATGGTTATTCAAAACCGGAAGAGCGGTATTTTGACCATTGGCAACTCATCTGCCAGCGGGAAAGAAATGATTGCCAGCATGATGCTGGCACCAGTCGGTATGATGGCGGCGATCGCCATCCCGAGTTTCATGAGCGCACGAACCGCTGCCACTCACAATGGGTGCGTCAACAACTTGCGCCAGCTTGAAGCCGCCAAGGAGCAGTGGGCGTTGGAGAAGAATAAAAATACGGGAGATGCCGTGGTGGAGTCCGAAGTTCTTCAGTATGTCAAGGGCGCCATGATGCCTGTGTGCCCCCAAGGCGGCAAGTATACATTGCACACAATTGGCGAAAACTGCGAATGCAGCTTCCCCGGGCATCGGCTTGAGGATTGAAGAAAATGCTATGCCCTGCTACCTAATTATGCGGAGCGGGCCCATGGCCGGTAATGCTTTACGGTATTCCCGTTTGGGAATACCGTAAAGCATGGCAATCCGGCGGTTGGCATCTGGCAGCGTGGATTTGTCCAGGACAAGATCAATGCCCAGTGTCTTCAATCGGATGCGGGTGATTCCGCCGTCCCCGTCCAGGATGGCAAAAACCTCTTTCATACTCGACACCGGCTTGCCGTTGAGATGCGTCACCAGTTCATCCCGGATATCTTGATATCCTACATTCACTGGGTCGGGCAGGACACCGGTGAGTATAATGATCCGCTCCCCGGGCTTGGAGGGCAACTGGGCGCGTGTGAGGTAGAGGTCAACGAGTCGCGGGTTGGCCCGCACCATCCACTGAGCCCCATAGGAGAGTAGGTAATCGGCGGATAACTCACGAAAAATAAAACCGCCCTCAACCAGGTATTCAGCTTGTTCGCCCTCAATATTCAGGGGAACCAGGGCTTTGGAATCATTATAGGCGTCCAACTTGAATTGAACCTCCTCACTCTTGTGGTTCCGCCAGCGTGTAATACGAATGAGGTCGCCAGGGTGTCGCCGTCCTGAAATCAGATGGATCAGGTTAAGCCGCCCGAAGTCGGGGTCGTTGTAATAACCCTGGGAATCAATTGGATTCCCATCCCATTTCAGGATGACATCCCCAGATTGCAAGACCGAGGCGGCGCCGGAGCCGGGGATAATGCGCAGCACCAGCACGCCTTGGTCATCATCGGGGAGTCCCAGATATTTCCTGTTGGCCGGCTCGACGAGGTGTGCCCAGGTCAATCCGGCGACCGCAATGCCGTGGTAAGGCGGCGAAGCGACGTCCTCGATAAAACGCTTCAGGATGTCGGATGGGAGAATTTCGCTGGTCTGGGTGGCCTCATCGTATTGCATGATCAGGCCAATCAGTTGGCCGTCGTGGAAGGCAGGCGAGCCGACCCGGTCCAGTTTGAGATCCGTGAGAACTTGAAAGTTCAGGAGAGTGTGCGGGGCGCTGGGGAGGGACGCCACGCAAATGCCTGTAATTCGGCCCTCCCCATTTTGCTGCTGCCCGGCTTCATCGAACTGAATCAGTTGGACTTTGGCCCCGGCGCCAACAGGGGGGGACCACTGGGCGGTCGTATACCCGTCAGTTGGCGCGGCTAGCAGGGCGGCGTTGATCCGGGAATCTGCTTGAAGCACGCGCGCCGTTGTCTTGTCGGCACCGCCGGGGTGTTGAATCTCAATCAACGTGGCATTTCTGACGAGATCCTCCGTGGTGATCAATTTCCCGTCAGCCATGACGACGCCATAGCCTTCGCGAGATTCCGGACGGCTTTTTTTCCATGGGAAATGAGGGTCAAATTTCTGGGCGGTGACAAGGATTTTAGCGACACAGGGCGGAAGACTGTTCGTCTGGGCAAGGGCGGGGACCGCCATGAAGCCAGTCAGGCAAATCGCGGCAAAGGCTTGACTGAGAAAAATGGTTATTCGTGACGATGGTTTCATCAGTGGGCCTCCTGGGCTTTGATATAACTGGGGGATGGAACGCTGTATTGGGCTAGGATCTCGGCATCGGCCTTGGTGGTCATGTCGGCATCCATGATCATGGGATCGTCATTCCCCTCAAACTTGAAGATATGAAATCCACTGACTGGTTTAATAAGGGCTTCGGTGATGTCGCTGAGCCGGTGGATAGGCTGTCCATTTACCGTGGAAAGAACCTGATTGAAATGGCTGGCGCAATAGGTGTTCACGGGGTGGGGCAGACGCCCTGTGAGCAGGACGAACTGGGTGCGCTCCTTGAACAGGTTGTCGAGTTTTGCATAACGTGAGGTGTAGAGCAGATGTTGGGCGGCCGGGGTGTTGAGTTCGCTGCCGAGCGTGGCCAGATAGCCGCGGCTGAGCGTGGAAAAGATCAGGCCGCCTGCGATGATGTACTCGGGCTTTTGGTCATAGGTCTGGCGGAAGATGAAAGGATCCGGCTTGCGTTTCAAGGGGATCAAAACCGAGTCTGTTTTATTGTCATGCCAGAGGGTGAAGGCCACACTTTCGGTGCATTGCTTGCGTTCAATGAATTCTGAGTATTCAACGCTGTTTCCCTCCAACCGCACAGACCCGTCGTTAGCGATAGGGTGACCGTCAATAGAGAGCAGCACGTCGCCGGGTTTGAGAAATCCCGAAGCCGCCCCGAATGGATCCACATAGGCCACGACGACGCCCGTGACGCCTTTCTGGAGTCCGAGGTTGGCCCGCAAGGCTAGGTTTTCAGTTCCGAGATGTTCAACCCCCAACTCGGGATAACCGTCGTAGGTTCCGTCTTCGATATCTTTCAAAAAGTGTTCAATGACGGGAAGCGGAATCGTGTAACCGATGTTTTGTGAAGCTGTAATGCCCTGGAAGGCGATACCGATCACCTTTTCATTAAAGAATACCGGCCCCCCGCTGTTGCCTGGATTGATGGCGGCATCCACCTGCATGACAAGATGTGAATCGACGGTGCTGTGGGCGTAGAGGCTGTAGTCAATGCGTGAGACCACTCCCTTGGTGAGAGAAAGCCTTCCGCCCCCCATGGGATATCCAAGCACCATCACCGCATCGTTCAAGTTGGGAAGTTTGGATCCAAAGGCCAGCGGTTTTGTCCCTTCGAAAAACGTCTCGTCGTTGACTTCGAGGATGGCGATGTCGCAGTCGTGGGCGATGTATTTGACGGTGGCGGGATATTTCCGGGTATCCCCATCCCGCTGCACCTCAATGAACCGCGCGTCGGATACGACATGCGCATTGGTCATCAGGCGTTTGCCCTTGATGATGAAGCCCGATCCGGTACCACTCATCGGTGGACTGGATTGCCAAGGCTGACGGAAGTCCTCCTGTTGGATGGTGACGTAGATTTTGACCACAGCTTGCCGCTGCTGGTCAAGTCCCGCAAGGCCGATCATGGGAAGGCCAAGGGCAATCGCCATTGGCGCCAGAAGGCCTCGAACGATTCTGTTGCTAAAAGGCTTGGAGTATTGCATGGGGCGGACAATATCCAAACGGCGTTTGGCTGTACAGAGTATTGGTGAAAAGGAAAGTTGACACCAGTGTTGATGAGCGTAACGTTAAGCCAAGGGAGATTACCTTATGCACACCGTTAAGGAACTGTTGGCGTTAAAAGGATCGGTGGTCTGGACTATCTCTGCGGAAGCCTCGGTTTATGAGGCGCTCGCAATTATGGCCGACAGGGAAATCGGCGCGTTGGTGGTGGTGAACGGCGCGGGAGTGTTGGGGGTTATTTCCGAGCGCGATTATGCCCGCAAAATAGAGTTGCGCGGGCGTATTTCCAAAACTACAGCGGTCAAGGATATCATGACGCCACTTCCCATTGTGGTCAGATCCTCTCAAACGACCCAGGAGTGTATGGCGATGATGACCGAGAAACGCATTCGCCATCTGCCGGTTATCGATAATGGAAAACTGGTCGGCATCATTTCGATCGGCGACATTGTTAAGAGCATTATTTCCGGGCAGGAACTTCTGATCAAGAATCTTGAGACGTATATTGTCGGAACAACGTTGCCGGTATAATGACCATGGAAACGACGGTAAAAGCGGTCATCACTCGATATGAAGGGGATGCGACGCGGCTGATGGATATCCTGATCGATATTCAGGCCACGGTGGGATATCTGTCCGATATGACGGTCGCGCAGATTGCCAAGGCGCTGGATATTCCCCAGGTCGATGTGGAACAGACCGTTTCTTTCTATCATTTCTTCGCACGCGAGCCGCGGGGAAGATACACAATATATTTCAACGATAGCGTTGTGGCTGATTTTTATGGGCGCGCCGCGGTGGCTCGCGCTTTTGAGGAGGCTGCAGGGTGTTCTTTTGGACAGGTTTCTGCCGATGGCCTGATCGGTCTTTTCCCAACGTCCTGTATTGGTATGAGCGATCAGGAGCCGGCGGCTTTGGTTAATGAGGAAGTCTTTCCGGGAATGACCCCTGACAAAGCCCGAAACCTGGTTAAGGGATTGCGGACCGGACAGAGTCTGGCGGAGATCAAGGGAGACGACTATGGGGACGGACAAAACGCCCACCCGCTGGTTCGATCATTGGTGCGCAACCATATCATGCGCCGCGGTCCCATGGTTTTTGACACGTATCAGCCTGGGGAAGCCCTCAAGCGCGTGGTCGCCATGAGTTCGCGCGAGGTAATTGCCATGGTGAAGTCCGCCAGCGTACGGGGGCGGGGCGGGGCAGGGTTCCCCACCGGGATGAAATGGGAATTCGCCCGTCGGGCGGCAGGGGACGTGAAGTATATATTCTGCAATGCGGACGAGGGGGAGCCTGGAACCTTCAAGGATCGTGTGATTCTTACGGAACGTCCGGCACTGGTGTTTGAAGGTATGGCCATTGCGGGATATGCGGTTGGGTCCAGTCATGGCATCCTTTACATCAGGAACGAATATCGTTATCTGCGGGCGTATCTTGAATCGATTCTGACCGACCTGCGCGAAAAAAATCTATTGGGTTCCTTTATCGCCGGCAAGGCGGGATTCAATTTCGATATCAAAATTCAATATGGCGCCGGGGCCTATGTTTGTGGGGAGGAATCGGCCCTGATTGAATCGGCCGAGGGCAAGCGCGGCGAGCCACGTGACCGGCCTCCTTTTCCAGTGGAAAAGGGATACCTTCAGAAGCCGACGGTGGTGAACAATGTTGAAACCCTGTGCTCGGTGGTGCAAGTGATTCTAAAAGGGGTTGAGTGGTACAACTCGCTCGGAACGGCAGAGTCGAAGGGTACCAAAGTGCTGAGTGTTTCGGGTGATTGCGATAAGCCGGGTATTTACGAGGTGGCTTGGGGCTTCTCGGTCAATGATATCCTTATGATGGTGGGCGCCCGCGATGTGCAGGCTGTTCAGGTTGGTGGCCCCTCGGGATCCTGCATCGGGCCCGCCGAATTCGGTCGCGTGCTGGCCTATGAAGACTTGGCGACGGGTGGATCGCTGATTGTTATCGGGGCTCAACGGGATTTGCTGAGGGATGTGGTTTTGAACTTTGTCCGGTTCTTCAGGGAGGAGTCCTGCGGTTCCTGCGTGCCATGCCGCGCCTTGACGGCGATGGCCCAGGTGCTGATGGAGCGGATCATTGCAGGCAAGGGGCTGCCGCAGGATGTGACGCAGTTGCAACAGTGGATTCCCATTATGAAAAAAAACCGGTGCGGCCTGGGGCAAACGGCGCTCAATCCGATTGTCACCACCATCCGCAATTTCCCGGAACTTTATGACAAGCGGATTACGGCTACGGATGACCGGTATGTCCCTGCCTTTGATCTGGCGGCGGCGGTGAAGGATTACGATCAGGCGGTGGGGGTGAAGTAAGGAGTTGCGATGGCGACGTTCGTAAAATTCATGTTGAATGAGATAGCCTGCCTTGCCGAGGAAGGGATCCCACTGGTGGAGGCGGCGAAGGATAACGGGGTGTTTATCCCCACTCTGTGCAATTATCCGGGAATCCCGCCCAAGGGTTCATGCCGGATCTGCACGGTGATGGTCAATGGCATTCCCGTTACCGCCTGCACGACTAAAATTGTTGAAGAGATGAAGGTGCAGACCAGTACCCCTGAGTTGGAGGACTTCCGGAAATCGGTGGTTGAGATTCTTTTTGCAGAAGGCAACCACTTATGCCCGTCTTGCGAACGCAGCGGAAACTGTGAACTGCAGGCGTTGGCCTACCGCTACCGCATGACGGCGCCACGTTTTCCCTACCTGTTTCCCAAGCGGGACGTGGAGGCGTGGCATCCCAAAATACTTAAGGATCACAACCGGTGTATCCTATGCAAGCGGTGCATCAGGGGAATCCACAATGCGGGGGGCAAGGCGCTTTTTGCCTTCGGGAAACGGGGGGATCGGCTGATCATCAATATTGATCCGGAAACCTCTCGGGATGTGACTGACGAACTGGCACAGCAAGCCATGGATATCTGTCCGGTGGGGGCCATTGTTAGAAAAAAGAAGGGATTCGATGTGCCTATTGGATGTCGTAAATACGACCAGGCCCCGATAGGCAGCGATGTGGAACATGAGTTTCAGGGGAGGTGAGGGACTATGTCTAAAAAAATTATTGCCACGGCTTCACTGGCCGGTTGCTTTGGCTGCCACATGTCCCTGCTCGACATTGATGAACGGCTTTTTGGCCTGATTGAACTGGTTGAGTTTCATAAGTCACCGATTAACGACATCAAAAACTTTACCAAGGAGTGCGATATCGGGTTGATCGAGGGCGGGTGCTGTAATGATGAAAATGTCCACAACCTGCGGGAATTCCGGAAGCACTGCAAGATTCTGGTGTCGGTGGGAGAATGCGCCATCATGGGAGGCCTGCCGGGGCTGCGCAACACAATCCCCTTGCAGGAGTGCCTGGAGGAGGCCTATCTGAACTGCCCGTCGTCCGGCGATTGTAATAAAATGAGGGTCATTCCCCATGATCCCGATCTTCCCAAAATACTCAACCGGGTTTATCCGTGTCATGAGGTGGTGAAGATCGACTATTTCCTGCCCGGCTGTCCACCTAATGCGGATCTGATCTGGGATGCGCTGGTGGCGTTGACAACCGGGGCAGAAATGATGCTGGACTATAAGACGTTCAAGTTCGACTGACAGGGGACATATTCACATGGCCAGGAAAATCATCATAGAACCTGTTACCCGTATTGAGGGGCATGGCAAGGTTACCATCCATCTTGACGATCATGGCGATGTGGTTCAAAGCCGCTTTCATATCGTGGAGTTCCGCGGGTTTGAGCGGTTTGTGCAGGGGCGCCCGTATTGGGAGGCGCCTGTGCTCGTTCAACGGTTGTGTGGAATCTGCCCCGTCAGTCATCATCTGGCCGCGGCCAAGGCGATTGATGTTGTTGTCGGGGCGGGAACCGGGCATGGCTTGACCCCTACGGCTGAAAAAATCCGGCGCCTGATGCATTACGGGCAGATATTTCAATCCCATACTCTTCATTTTTTCCACCTGGCTTCGCCGGATCTGCTGTTCGGGTACGACTCACCTCCGGAGAACCGGAATGTCATCGGGTTGGCCATGGCCAACCGGGAATTGGCGACACAGGCCGTGCTGATGCGGAAGTATGGGCAGGAAGTGATCCTGGCGACGGCCGGCAAGAAAATCCACGGAACCGGCGCCATCCCGGGCGGGGTGAATAAAAGCCTGACAACAGCGGAGCGCGACAGCCTGCTGAAGGGGCCTGCGCCGCTCAACGCCGACCAAATGGTAAACTGGGCACTGGGGGCACTGGCTTTCTTTAAGGATTACTACAAGACCCATAAGGCTTTTGTTGACTCCTTCTCCAAGTTTCCGTCCAACCATCTTAGCCTGGTTAGAAAAGACGGGGCGCTTGACCTCTATCATGGGGTTTTGCGGGCGGTAGACGCGGATGGGAAGAAAATCCTTAATGATGTGGATTATCAGGAGTATCTGGACTGCATCCGTGAGGAGGTCCGGTCATGGACTTACATGAAGTTTCCGTATCTGAAGCACCTGGGGCCGGAGAAGGGGTGGTATCGGGTGGGTCCGCTGGCTCGTCTGAATACGGTCGATTTTATCCCAACCCCGCTGGCCCAGTGCGAGTTTGAGACCTATAAGAAGGTGACCCACGGCAAGCCGAACGATATGTGCCTGCATACCCACTGGGCGCGACTGATTGAGACCGTTCATGCGGCGGAAATGATCCGGGATTTGCTTCAGGCCCCGGATATTACCGGCAGGAATCTGGTGTCGCAAGGGATGAGGCATGAGGAGGGCGTCGGTGTGATTGAGGCTCCCCGCGGCACACTGTTCCATCATTACCGGGTCAATGCGAATGACCAGATAGAGATGGCGAACCTGATTGTCTCGACTACCCATAACAATGAGTCTATGAACCGCGCGGTCAATCAGGTTGCCAAAGCGTTGATGACGGGTGCCAAAGAGATCACCGAGGGCATGATGAATGCCGTGGAAGTGGTGATCCGGGCCTATGACCCGTGCCTGAGTTGCGCGACCCATGCCTATGGGCAGATGCCGCTGGAGTTATCCCTGGTGGATGCCGCTGGCAATCTTGTTGCGCAGAGACGGAAATAAAAGCAGGCGCAACATGAAATCAATTCTAATTTATGGCTACGGCAATCCCGGAAGGCAGGATGATGGGGTGGGGCCTGCCTTGGTGGAGGCGCTTGAGTTGTGGCAGGCGGCTGATGGGGTTTCCGTGATGACGCTGGAGACCAACTATCAGTTGAATGCCGAAGATGCCCTGACTGTTGCCGGTCATGATCAGGTCATTTTCGCAGATGCTACGCGAGAAGGTGATGCCCCGTTTACCTTCCGGCGTCTCCTTCCCGACACTGCTGTATCCTTCTCCACGCACGCCATGCGGCCAGAATCCATCTTGGCATTGGCGGATGAACTATATGGAAAATCTCCCAAAACCTATCTCCTCACCATTCGTGGCTATGAGTGGGAGCCCAATGAACCCATGACAAGGGGAGCGGTGGCCAACCTGGCGGCCGCACTAGATTTCCTGAAGTTAAATCCTTTTTGATGGCCAACCGAAGATGAGCTTGCTGAAAACGCCCTGACATTAAATAGGGCACCAGTTCCACGTTTAAACATATGAGTGATTCATAATTAATAAGTTAAATTATTAACGTTAAAAATTTGACGCAACGATCGGGCTGTGATAGAAGTATTGCATTCATACGAGAAAGGATCATGAGAATGAGCAATCCGATCGAGAAATTACGTGACCTCCGTAACAAGTCTGAAGAACGCCTGTTGCCGACATTGAATGCCAGACTTCGAATTACGGTGGGTTCGGCCACCTGTGAGAATGCGGCGGGAGCCAACGAGGTGCATG
>JBAXPK010000076.1:0-10986 GCA_037132275.1 bacterium | reverse complement strand
AATCCCCATCCGCATTGTAGGTGTATCGCGCACTGAGATTGGTTGAGGGGGCGAGAACCCGCGTCAGCAGATTGCTCGTGTATTCAAAGTGGAGGTACTGGCCGTTACTGTGCTCCATCCCCATCAGAAGAATCGTTCCTGAAAGATTGGTTCGCGTGAAAGTCACCACATTGCCGAAAGATTCCTCGACCCGCTCAAGAGCACCGTTCGTGTCGAAGCGGCATGTCAGGCCCGCCGCAAGAACAACGCTATAGGTGCCATTTGTATTAAGCGACCCTGTCCAGCGCGACCCATGAGAAATCGCCACCGCTCCATTCGTGACATTCAAAGGACGCCATTCATCGTTTTCTCCCATCCTTGCCACCAACCATTTATTGGTCAGGCCACCGAATACCGTATTAGTTGTCCAAGCCGACAAATCGCCTGAACATGTCCATTTCGGCCCCATCAAGCCGGTTGCTGTGCTGACACTACCGTACCAGCGCCGGAATTCCAACGGAATGCCTGGTGCCGGGATCACCAAGTCGGTTTCACCGAGCGACATGTCACCATTCATGACGTTCATGGGATCGCCTACGTTCGAGATTTTTTGACATCCGGGATTAGTCGGTTTCGTAGGTTGAACATCCGCAATTTGTTGAACCAAATATACAGTTGGAGTATCGCAGGCCCAGCCACCCCAGCCGACATTGCCCGGCATATAGGGGTGGAAGAAATACGGCTCAAAAAAGAAGTCAACGGTTGTTACACCTCCAAGCGCCAAGATTCGATTCCTCTTTATGACTGGCCCGGATCTTACTTGGTCGAACTGATTTCCGCCTGTTCCGGGGCCAAAATGGCAAGGCCAGTCAAGCCAAGCCTCCACATAGTGATTTCCGGGCGTATTTGTTGTCAGATCAACCGTAAACTTCTGATATGCCTTGGTAATAGACGTTGCGAAAGCGTACGGAAGATTAAGGAAGTTAAGGGCAGTTGGCGCCCCGTAAAGAAACCCCGTCTGCGTGGACTCACTTGGGTTTTGACTCAACATAGTGTCGGCTTGTTGAATAGCCACATCTGGGTTACAAGGCGGGGATGAAAATTCGGATGAATACCCACTGCCAGAATAAGTATGATACCAGCCAGCGTTCGTTGACAAAGAAACGACATTGGTAACCGTGATGGCGGCAGGTGCCTGTGTTGCAATGATCGAGGCCAGCAACGTCACTAGGATTAAATGTATACGCAGGTTAATCATCACGGCAACCATACCTTTCTGCTCCCGTTCGCGGGGTAGGAAATCCAGACATTTGGCTTATTTGTATCGTTATTATTCGGGTCAGTATGAAGGTTAATGACCTCCTCATAATCACTCAGTCCATCACCATCAGTGTCATTAGTGATGGAACTGGTGTGATACATATATTTTTCCTTGGCGTCAGTTAACCCATCGCCGTCAGAATCCAGATCGGCGTTGCCCGCCGCATAGAAACGCACGGTCTGCGCCGTGGCGTTCACATCTGTCCACTCAATCCAGTTGGTAGAGGAATTGACGTTTGTGGCACTCAGCCCCAAATTCCACCAGAACCCGATCAAATCAGGACAGGTAAAAAAATCAACCCGGTTGGTGTAATCGCTGGGATAGGCCAAAGTCAACTTCATGCCATTCGTGGCCCGCTCAATGCCAACCAACGTGAGATCCGAAACTGCCGGGCCTTGATACATCATCATCGGCGAGATACCGCCCCCGGCACTAAATTTAGAGGTTTTGGTCGCTGTCGCTGCCGCTGTGGCCTGCTCCTCTGCCACAGCTTTGGAATAGGTTGTCACATAGTCCGTTGGCAGGAGTGTCAGGGTGATTTGGATATGGTAGGGATCGCAGGCATTTTTCAACGCCTTGATTTCCGCATCACTGTACAGTCCGGGATAAAGGTCAGGGTATTGTTCCTGAAAATACCAGTACGGATTGTAGCCGGTCTCCGGTTTGACGGCGGCGATTTCCTTGCCGTCCGCATTAGCCAGTACAATTTCGCGGGTAATTGGATCTTCGGCCAGGATGAGGGTATAAACTGGGCAGTCATAAATTTGTTCCCCGATTAGCCCGGCAGTGAATGTGTCAGGAAAAGATTTTGGATCAAAAAACACCATCCCGCACGGTTGCCGAAGCGTAAAGTCAGCATCGGGAGGCATGAGTATACGATATATCTCCTGTTCGGATCGAAGCCGCCCCGCCAACTCCTCAAGGGAAGAAACCGTGCCGGATGCCAAGGTGTCTTCCGTCTGTTTGATGGCCTCCACCGTGGTTTGATCGGCCATGACATCAGGTTGAGAATAGAACAAGACAGTTCCGATGAGACCAGTCAGTGCTGTTGCGCCGAACGATCTCCAATTTCTATGTGATTTCCTCACTGTCGCCTCCCGTGTTGTGTCTATTTTTCGCCTCTTCTCTCTTTACCTCCGGCTTGGACACAAAAAAGAGGCGCGAACTCCAAGCTCACGTCTCGTCTGAGGGACCTGCAAGCCCCACGTTGAAACAAGAAACGAGGAGCCGCGCCCACGCGGGGCGCGTTTCAACGAATCTCGCTTCAACGTCATCAGTTGCAGGTTTTCAGACGAAGCGATTCTGCGTTTTAACGCATTAAATTGTCATTATAACTCTTGCGAGCCTTACGACTCGTTTCAGCTATACTGATACGCAACATAGTCAAAGAAATCGTCATGTCAAAGAAATTCCGCCGGTTAATCAGAAAAAGGCGGCGGACAATATTGTTTCCGCCTCATCAGCCCATTCCCGTGACAGGGATCGGTCTTGCGGCAACTGAACCATCAGGCGCCGGGAAACTATTTTGTTTTCCAAGGCGACGCAGGCATACCGGTCAATAAGATGGGACGGGTGGCGGCGGATTACGGCAATGAGTTCATCCAGCAGGTCAAGGGGTTCCTCGGCTTCCGGAATCAGGACGAATTGAAATAGATTGTCCGGCAAATCCCGGATCGTCCGCTTAATAAAGTGGGCAATGGCCTTGCGTCGGGCGAACAAATCCACCCCTGTGAAAAGAAAGGCCCGCCGGTTTTGTGTCCCTGGGATGGGCCCCTGTCCCGGTATCGGCACCCTGATTTGTTCGGCAAACAAGTCGAGTTTTCTCCCGACAAAGCGTGGGGTAGGGACATCAGAGCGCAGTTTGGGGCGCTGTGCGATCATACGTTCCACCGACAGGAAATCATCGGTGTCCATGCTTGAGGTTTTCGTGACGGCATACGGTGGGAGCGCTTGTGATTGAATTCGCCATTCGGCTCGGCGCTCCCGCAGCTCGGTGCCGGGCAGAAGCAGGGTTTGCAGACACTGGATGTTGGCATGTCTCAGTTTCAGTGCCCAGTTCAACGATTGCCGCACATCCTTCAAGCGTTGAGTAGGGAGACCATACATGATGTCCACGGTGGTCCTGATGCGGCGGCGGGTGAGGCGCTTGATTCCGGCATCCAGCCGGATCAGTGAGGTCGGGCGCCGGATCGCCTTGAGAACGGTGGCGTCCCGGCTTTGAACCCCGACCTCAATGTCAACAAAACGGGCCTTTGCCAGAAGGTCGGCCTCTTCATCCGTCACGCGCTCCGCGTTCAGTTCGGCAAAAAAGGAGAGCGAGCCTTTGCGATTGAAAGCGGCGAGGCGGAGCAGGATGTCCCGGAAACGGGGATGCGCATTAAAAGTGGGATCCACAAACCGGATTTCACGGGCGCCGAGTTTAAGCAGGGCGGCTATCTGCGACAGGATATCGTCAGGTTCGAGGAACGACATGGATCGGCGTAGATGTGGGTAGCGGCAATAGGTGCAGTGCCTGGGGCAGCCCCGCGACGTTTCCAGATAGGCCATGCCTTTGGCATCCGGACGGCAGGCCTCATACCCTGGCGGGGGGATCTGGTGCGACAGCCTGACGGGTGCCGGTAGGCGTGTACCCCAGCGATAGCCTTTCGGAGTTCGTATCGCCACCGTGGAGAAATTCACCGGTTGTCGGGTCTTGAAAGACCGAAGCAAGGCCGGGAAAACGGTTTCGCCTTCACCGACAACAATGGCGTCGGCTATGGGGCGCTTAAATAGAAACGGGTGGGACATGGCCGCCTCCGGACCGCCGAAGAGGATGCGGACTGTGGGCTGGAGCGTTCTGAATTCCTGCATCATCCGCACTGTGCGTTCGATATTCCAGAGATACAGTGTGCAGACTATTATATCGGGCTTCAAGTTAACCATCACCGATAGAAGGTTCGGATTATCATAGGCGGTGGCGGACTCCGGAAGGTGAATAAACTCATGCGTAGGGCTTGCCCCCTCCTGCTCTGCCGCATATTGGAGATAGGCGGCGGCGAGTGGAATATTTTCCGTATCCCCATGCAGGTCGTTATCGATCTGTGGAAGCTGAAGAAACAGAACCTTTTTTCGTAATGCCATGCCGGTAAGCTAAAGGGTGGGATGTCGAAAGCAAGGGAAAATGTTTAGGGTGATGTGCCCTCACAATGTGCTTCCCCTCAGATTTGTAAAAACTTGATGTACATCAAGGTGAGAGATTTCAGTGCGTGCATAATGAACGGCCTTTCGACAAACCAAGGACTAGTGAAGACAACAACAAGGAGACAGGTGTTATGAGCAGTATGTTTTGTTATCAGTGTGAACAGGCCGGTAAAGGAACCGGTTGTACCGATTTTGGCGCATGCGGAAAAGACCCCGATACCGCCGCTCTTCAGGATTTGCTGGTGCAGGTGGCCTCGGGAATTAGTCAATATGCCCACAAGTCCCGCGCGTTCGGGGTGGTTGATCCTGAGGCCGATGTCTTTGTGATTGAGGCCCTGTTCACGACCGTGACCAATGTGAACTTCGACCCGCATCGGCTGGAAGTCATTTTGCGCCAGGGCGCTATCATCAAAGATGTGATGCGCAAACAGTATGAAGCCGCCTGTAAAGGACGTGGAGTGCAGGTAGAAACACTGGGAGGTCCGGCGCAATGGACGGCGGCTTCGGATTTCGAGGGGCTGATCGAGCAGGGTGAGGCGATCTCAACCGAAAAGCGGACTGCCTCTCTGGGGGCTGACGTGGCGGGAACTCAGGATTTGATTCTACTGGGCCTCAAGGGTGTGGCCGCTTATGCAGAACACGCCCGAATTCTGGGCCGGGAAGATGACGCGGTCTATGCGTTTATTCACGAGGCGCTGGATTTTCTGGCCCGGAAAGACCCCTCACTGGGCGATTTGCTGGGATATGCCCTTAAGACGGGCGAAGTGAATATGCGCGTCATGGAGTTGCTGGACGCCGCGAATACCGGATCGTATGGAACACCTGTTCCCACCCCGGTGAATCTTGCCGCCGTGAAGGGGAAGGCCATTCTGGTTTCAGGACATGATCTCAAGGATCTGGAATTGTTGCTGAAGCAGACGGTGGGTACTGGGATTAATATTTACACCCACGGTGAGATGCTGCCGGCCCACGGCTATCCCGAACTCAAGAAATACAAGCATCTAGCCGGCAATTTCGGGGGTGCCTGGCAGGATCAGCGCAAGGAATTCGAGACGTTCCCGGGCGCAATCCTGATGACGACGAACTGCATCCAGAAGCCGCGGGAGCATTATCAAAATCGGATTTTCACCAGCGGGTTGGTCGCCTGGCCGGGCGTGGTGCATATTGCCGACGGGAATTTCAAGCCGGTGATTGAGGCCGCATTGGCCGCGCCGGGATTCGCCAGCAGCGAGCCGGTCAAGACGATCCTGGTCGGTTTTGGGCACGGTGCTGTGTTAGGTGTTGCCGACAAGGTAATTGAGGCTGTCAAGACAGGGACGATCAAAAGATTCTACCTGATTGGGGGTTGTGATGGCGCCAAGTCGGGCCGGAACTATTACACCGAGTTTGCTGAGGCCGTGCCCAAAGACTGCGTGATCCTCACGCTGGCCTGTGGAAAGTTCAGGTTCAACAAGCTGGAGTTTGGGACCTTGGGTGGGTTGCCCCGTCTGCTGGATATCGGACAGTGCAACGATGCCTATTCCGCCATCAAGATCGCGGGCGCACTGGCTGGGGCCTTTAACTGTACGGTGAATGATTTGCCGTTATCGTTGGTCCTGTCATGGTATGAGCAGAAGGCGGTTTGCATTCTGCTTACGCTTCTACATCTGGGCATCAAGAATATCCGGCTCGGTCCGAGTCTTCCTGCCTTTGTGACGCCTGCGGTGTTGAATGTGCTGGTCGAAAAATTCGCCATCAAGCCCATTACAACCGTTGAGGCCGACCTCAAGGCCACCCTGGCCGGAAACTAATGATCCGCTGATGACAAGAAGGCCGGCGTAGGAGTACGCCGGCCTTTTTCTTTTCATTGAAAGGGGCACCCTGTGGGCGAGGGGAATGCTTTTGCTGCGTTTGGCGGAATCAATATTTTTTCTTCGCGTTCTTCGCGAGCTTCTGTTCAACTTCTTTTCATATGTTTTGTAAATGGAGAGGGTGAGATCGTGAAAGTCTGTGTATTGGGGAGTGGCAGTGGAGGGAATTGCACATATGTGGCGTCCGAAACGACGGCCATCTTGATTGATGCCGGGTTGAGCGGGCGGGCCACGGGGCAGCGTCTGGCCGAGTTCGGGGCATCGTTGGAGTCCATCCAAGCCATCTGCGTGACCCATGAACACAGCGATCATACCTCCGGTCTCGCCGTTCTGCATCGCGGGGGGGTGGTGAAACTCTACGCCAACAGCGGAACAGTGGAAGGGATTGAAGCCAAGGCCGGCGACAAAAAACTGCAGTGGAATATTATTTCAACCGGCGCCAACTTTCAAATTGGCGATCTGTCTATTGATCCGTTCACGGTGCCGCACGACGCGTATGACCCCGTCGGGTTTGTGATCCGGTGCGGTGAGACACGGGTGGGTGTGGTAACCGACATGGGAATGGTGACAGGCTTGATCCGGGAACGGCTGAGAACCTGCAATGTGCTGGTGGTGGAGTCCAATCATGACGAACAGATGCTCAAGGCGGCCGACCGCCCCTGGCACCTCAAGCAGCGGATCAGCGGGCGACAGGGACATCTCTCCAACCAGCATGCCGCCGAACTGCTGTTGGAGATCGCAGGTCCGCATTTGAAGGCGGTATTCCTGGCCCACCTGAGTTCGGAATGCAATTCTCCTGATCTGGCCAAGCGAACCATTGAAGGGGCGCTGATGTCGAAAGGGCATCCCCATATCCGGGTGATGGTCGCCCCTTCGGATCGGGTGAGCGAGATTTGGCAGGAGTAAGACAACGTTCTCGTGGCGGATTACTCACATTTTTCTCCCACTCCCACTACGCGCACAACTTTCCCGCACATCTTCTGTTCAATCTTCTTGCGTTATTCCAGGGGGAGGAGTACTTTTCACCCCCGTTTCATCCTCGTCGGTTTACTCCAGCGCTTCACGGTTGTTGGAGAAACTAAGGGTAGGGAATGTCTCGTTTATCTGGTAAAGGCAATCATAGAAAGGTCCAGGGGTTCATGAATAAAATGCGATCACGGTGGTGGCTGGGTGTGTTTGTGGCAATGGCGATTCTGGGGTTTGGCGCAGGCGCGGCAACGGCCAGCGAAGCCGATCTAAAACTTCCCGATCTTGGCGAAGTCCACTTCTCCGCACTGGGCGGCGTCTCCGGAACCCACTTGATGATGATGGGCATCGGAGTCTGTTTTCTGGGTCTCGCGTTTGGGTTGATCCAATTCTTTAAGACCGAAAAACTGCCTGTCCACAAATCCATGAGTGATGTTTCAGCCATCATCTGGGAAACCTGTAAGAGCTACCTTGCCCAGCAGGGGAAATTTCTGGCCATTCTCTGGCTGCTGATCGGTGCCTGTATGGTTTACTATTTCCTCATATTGCAGAAAATGGCGTGGGGGAGCGTATTGCTTATTCTGGCAGCATCCATTCTGGGTATTTTGGGCTCATACGGGGTGGCGTGGTTCGGCATGCGTATTAACACCTTTGCCAACAGTCGTTCGGCCTTTGCCGCCCTCCGGGGTACCCCGTGGGAAGCCCTGGCCATCCCGATGCGCTCGGGGATGAGTGTGGGAATGTTGCTGATTACCGTTGAGCTTTTCTTCATGATCTGCATCCTGATCTTCCTCCCGTCCGAATTGCGCGGGCCCTGTTTTATCGGGTTCGCCATTGGAGAGTCACTCGGTGCGTCCGCCCTGCGTATCTGTGGCGGTATCTTCACCAAGATTGCGGATATTGGATCCGACCTGATGAAGATCGTGTTTAAGCTTCCGGAAGACGATCCGAAGAACCCGGGCGTCATCGCAGATTGTACGGGCGACAATGCCGGCGACAGCGTTGGCCCGACAGCTGACGGCTTCGAAACCTACGGCGTGACCGGTGTGGCTCTGATCACCTTCCTTGCCTTGGTGCTCGGCGCTGGTACGCTCTGCGCCCAGATGATCGTCTGGATCTTTGTCATGCGCATCCTGATGATCATCACCTCATTGGTGTCGTATCTGGTGAACGATATGTATTTCACCGCGAAGCTGAAGCATGCGAAGGAATTCGACCCCGAGCATCCTCTGACCATGCTGGTGTGGCTGACCTCCTTTGTCTGCATCGGCGCCACCTATGGCGCCAGCTTCCTGCTGCTTCCCGAAGGTCCGGGCATCAGCAAGGATCTCTGGTGGGTTCTCGCTACAATCATTTCCTGCGGCACCATCGCCGGCGCCGTGATTCCCGAGTTCACCAAGGTCTTTACCAGCACGAATGCCAAGCATGTGAAGGAAGTCGTGACCGCCTCCAAGCAGGGCGGGGCCTCTCTCAACATCCTGTCAGGGTTTGTCGCAGGTAACTTCTCGGCGTTCTGGGAAGGACTGACGATGCTGATCCTGATGTTGGTCGCCGCGATGCTTGCCACGAATCCGGCGGTTGCCAGTTTGATGCCGGCGGGCCTTGAGTTTGCCGCCCCGATCTTTGCGTTCGGGTTGGTGGCATTCGGATTTCTTGGCATGGGCCCGGTCACTATCGCGGTCGACAGTTTTGGCCCGGTCTCGGACAATGCCCAGTCGGTTTACGAGCTGAGCCGGATCGAGTCCATTCCGGGTATTGAGAGGGAGATTGAGAAGGATTTCGGGTTCAAGCCCGACTTCGAGAACGCCAAGCTTAACCTGGAGCGTAACGATGGTGCGGGCAATACCTTTAAGGCCACCGCCAAGCCGGTGTTGATTGGTACGGCCGTTGTCGGGGCCACGACCATGATCTTTGGTATTATTCTAATGCTGGGCAAGACGCCTGGGTTTGGTGGCATTGACGGGGTGATCTCCAGCCTGAGCCTGGTGCGTCCCGAAATCGTGCTCGGCCTTCTCATGGGCGGCGCGGTGATCTACTGGTTCACGGGCGCGGCGACTCAGGCCGTGGTGACCGGTTCTTACCGGGCCGTGGTCTACATCAAGGAGAATATGAACCTGAATGCGGAGACGGCCTCCATCAAAGACAGTAAGGAAGTTGTAAAGATTTGCACGATCTATGCGCAGAAGGGGATGTTTAACATCTTCGTTGCCATCTTCTGTTTTGCCCTGTCGCTGGCCTTCTTCAACCCCTTCTTCTTCATTGGCTACCTGATCTCAATTGCCTTCTTTGGACTGTACCAGGCGATCTTTATGGCCAACGCTGGCGGCGCCTGGGATAACGCCAAGAAGATCGTCGAGGTTGATTTGCGCGCCAAGGGCACCGAACTGCATGCGGCCACCGTGGTAGGCGATACGGTCGGGGATCCCTTCAAAGACACCTCTTCGGTGGCGATGAACCCGATTATCAAATTCACGACGTTGTTTGGCCTGCTGGCGACGGAAATTGCTGTGGCGATGACGAACAAGCCCATGAAAATTGCGATTGGCGGAGTGATCTTTGCCGTTGCTCTTGTGTTTGTTTACCGCTCCTTCTACGGAATGCGGATCCCGGTCGAGAAGTAATCGTGTGAACGACCCAGAACCCCCGCTCCGGCAACGGACGCGGGGGTTTTTTTTGACAGGTGCGGGGAGGATGTGGTTCCATGGACATTATGAAGGCTACATTTCTAGGGACGGGAACGTCTGTGGGGATCCCGGTGATCGGGTGTGACTGCACGATTTGTCGCTCACGTGACCCGAGGAACCGGCGCCGCCGGTCAAGCCTGTATGTCGAGGCGGGCGGATTTCATATCGTCATCGATACCTCCATGGATTTTCGTGAACAGGTTTTGGAGTATCATGTGCCACGCATTGATGTTGTGCTGATCACGCATTCCCACGCCGATCATATTTTCGGGCTTGATGATATCCGGCGTTTCAACACGATCCAGGGAACAACTATCCCTGTGTATGGATCGACGGGCGCGATCAGCGACCTCAAGCGTATCTTCTCCTATGTGGATCAAGCAGTTCCAGAGCCTGGCGTGTATCGTCCGCGGATTAGCTTTCAGGCTATGAAGGGTAGGTTTTCTGTCGGCCCCGTGACGGTTGATGCACTTCCTGTGCTGCATGGAAAAACGGAGACCTATGGGTATAGACTGGAGTGGGAGGGGCGGACGGTAGGGTATGTTCCAGACTGTAAGGAAATGCCTGAAGAGACCGTGAAAGCCTTCTCGGGGGTTGATGTCATGATTCTCGACGGTTTGCGTCATCGCTCACATCCCACGCATCTCACCATTGAGTTGGCGCTCGGTTTGTTGGCCCGGATTGGCGCGAAACGATCCTATCTTACGCATATCTGTCACGATCTCGACCATGAGGAAACTCAGGAATCCCTGCCGGCCGCGACCTTTCTTGCCTGCGACGGGATGACTCTAACATGGTGACGTCAAGGCTGGTGGTAACGGGCGTTAAAGGTAGTGGAGCAGACACAACTCCCGTTGATCTTATACTTTAACAAGTGGTGGTTCATAAATAGTTTTGGAAAAGAGTTGCTCTGTGAATTATGACGGACTATAGTCTGTCCTTGTTCGACTGAACAAGACTGCGGGGTGGAGCAGCCCGGTAGCTCGTCAGGCTCATAACCTGAAGG
>JBAXPK010000075.1:0-11537 GCA_037132275.1 bacterium | reverse complement strand
AGAGCTGAAACCTCGCCCAAGCTGAAGGCGGGGAGCGGGGCTTCAGTCACATCGTGCTTTTAGGTCGTAACCGTCCGACCCTGTGTATCGGATCGGGAGTAGCAGTCCGGCTTTTGCTTTCGCGCCGACACTCGATACCTTCGTCAACCCGTCCACCTCAGGGGCCTGTCCCCGGGAGCGGGATTCCCATATTCCCCTCCCTGTCGGGCGAAGCAACAGGACTTCATCGGTCTGGCCTCGATGGGATCTGGCCTTCCGGAACGCAATCTCCTGCTGAATTCCCATCAGCGTGTTGTGTCGCCGTTTTGCGGTGGCGGCCGAGACCCGGCCCGACAGTTTCGCCGCCGAAGTGTTTTCCTCTGGCGAAAAGGTAAACACGCCCAGGTGGTCAAATTCTGCCTCGCGAACAAAGCGCGCCAGTTCGTTGAATTGAGTCCGGGTTTCCCCCGGAAACCCGACCAGACAGGTGGTTCGCAACACGACGCCAGGAAGCCGGGACCGGGCGCGCTCGGGATACTCCAGCACCGCCTTGGCCCCGCCCGGCCGCCGCATGGCATGCAAGATATCGGGATGCGCGTGCTGGATCGGAATATCCAGATAGTGACACACCTGCGGGATGGCGCCCATCGTATCGAGTAGTTCGTCGGTCAGAAAGGCCGGATGTCCATAGAGAAGCCGGATCCAGAAATGTCCGCCGATCTTCCCAAGCTGTCGGAGCAACTTGGGTAAATCGGCGCCATCGCCTAGGTCATGCCCGTACCGGGTGGTGTCCTGCGAAATCAAATTCAGCTCGCGAATCCCCTGCCCCAGCAAGCGTTCGGATTCTTTTACAATATCCGCTATTTTCCGGGATCGATAGCGGCCCCGAATACCGGGTATCGCACAGAAGGCACACTGATGATTACACCCCTCGGCAATCTTCACATAGGCAAATGGTCCGCCGGTAAGCAAAATGCGCGAGGGAAGCGGGCTGAAGACCTTGCGCGAAACGGCTGACACCCGGTAGATGCCATGTTCCCCCTCCTGCACCTTTCGCACCACGCGGCCGATTTCCGCCAGTTGATCCAACCCTATAAAGGCGTCCACTTCAGGCATTGCGCGCTGGAGTTCCGCCTGATAGCGCTGAATCAGGCAGCCGGCCACAATGACGGCGCGGCATTCGCCGGTCTGTTTTCGGGCACAGGCCCGCAGGATGGCATCAATGGATTCCTCCTTGGCATCCCCAATAAAGCCGCAGGTGTTGACGAGAATGATATCCGCCTCTTCAGGCGAGCGAGCAAGGCCGATGCCTTCAGCCCGGAGTACTGCCGCCATGTGCTCGGAATCCACGAGGTTCTTCGCACAGCCAAGACTGATGAACCCGACGTTCACTTCAATTTGGCATACGGCGCTGGCGGCGGCTCTGCCAAACGCAACTGATGGGTGACTGTGACGCGCTTCGCCGGAGCGGCGCCCGTGACCGCAAGGGAGGATGAGGGTGGCGTCTTGGAGGACGGGATCATGTATATGGCGCTGATCACCAATATGGCGACAACCAGAACGGCAAAGACTAGCGCCGCATAGCGCCCTACCGGGATGGGTTCCGATTCTGAATACCCACGGGAAGAGGACATCATGGACGGGGCTGGAACAGCCGCCATGGCCGCCTTCAGTCGAATCCAGGCCACCGCCAGGGTATGAAGGATGTCACGTATGCCGGTCGTGAAGTTGTTGACCACTTGATTCCACGCGGAACCGCTCGACTCCCTAAACCGGGCCAACGGAGGAGTTTTCGGAAGTCCGTCAGTCACTGGCGAGGGCGGAGTCAATTCAGTCTTAAGCGTGGGGCGAACCGTCCGCGCGTAATTGCTGAGATAATGGCGGATCAAAGGCGCCGGATCCAGCCCCACGTACTCGGCATACATTTTGATAAACCCTTTTCCATAAAGCGGCGCGGCCATGACGCTATAGTCATCATTTTCAAGGGCCTTAAGCATGTGCACCTTGATCCGTGTGGCTTCCCCCACCTCGGCAATGCTGAGTCGGCGTTTCTCGCGGGCCGCTCGCAACGCGGCGCCGGGCGTTCTGGGGGTCAGTAATTCACTCATGACTGTTCATCCTCTTTAGTCTCTGAATTTTCAGGAATTTCACCATCCATATCGATCAGGATTTCCCGCGGGTCGGAGCCACGGGCCGGGCCGACTATACCACGCTCCTCCAACACATCCATGATGCGGGCAGCGCGGGTATATCCGATGCGCAAACGCCGCTGAAGCGACGAGGTCGAGGCGCGTTGCGTTTCCCGGATAATTTGTACCGCCATTTCCAGGAGTTGGGTATCCTCGGCATCGTCACCCCCTTTGGTCAGCATCTCGTCAAAGCTCGGGGCCACCTTGTTCTCGGACAGTCCCAATCCGTGATTGGGGTTGGCAGACGACGCCTCCGATTTCCTGGCGGGTCGCTCATCGGGCTTCTCATCCTCCAGGGGCGGACATTGCTTCATGATAAAGTCCACGATCTTACGGATATCTTCATCCGAGGTGAGCGCGCCCTGGGCGCGAATCAACTTGCTGGCGCCGGGCGGCAGAAAGATCATATCGCCGCGTCCCAGAAGTTTGTCGGCGCCATTGGCATCCAGAATGGTGCGGCTGTCGTTTTTCTGCGCGACCTGGAACGCGATACGGGCCGGGAAGTTGGCCTTGATTGTTCCGGTGATGACATCCACCGAGGGCCGCTGGGTGGCGAGGATCATGTGAATTCCCACGGCCCGCGAGAGTTGGGCGAGTCGCGCGATATAGTTTTCCACCTCAGCCTGGGCGGTCATCATCAGATCCGCCAGTTCGTCCACAATAATCACAATATAGCTGAGCCTATCCGGAATGCGGCTTCCCTCCTCGCTTCCCTCGAAGAGCGTTTGCTGTTTTTCGACCGGACGCGAATTGAAACTCTTGATGTTGCGCACGCCCGCCTTGGCCATGAGTTTGTAGCGGCGTTCCATTTCCGTGATGGCCCAACGTAACGCGCCGGCCGCCTTCTTTGGATCCGTAATGACTTCATTCCGCGCGCCGAGCAAATGCGGCAGATGGTTATAGACGGAGAACTCGACAATCTTCGGGTCAATCAGAAGCAGTTGAAGTTGTTCCGGCGTCCGGGACATAAGTAGTCCGGCCAGAATCGAGTTCATGCAGACCGTCTTGCCCGACCCGGTGGCGCCGGCGACAAGCAGGTGCGGCATGGTGGCGAGATCCGCCACAAGATCATTTCCCCCCACGTCTTTGCCGAGCACAATTGGAATCTCCATGCGATGCGGCTGCCAGGCCGCCCCCTCAAACATCTCGCGCACATAGACCGTGCTGGTGGTGATGTTGGGAACCTCGATTCCGACTGTGCCCCGGCCCGGGATGGGCGCCTGCACACGAACACTGGTGGCCTTCAGCGACAAGGCGAGATTGTTGCTCAGGTTGGTGATTTTCTCAACCTTGACGCCGGCCGCCGGAATCAGTTCATACCGCGCTACGGAAGGCCCCTGCTCGACATTCTTAAGTTCTGTCTTGATCCCGAATTCTTCCAAGGTCTGAACAATCAACCGGCCGGTGGTTTCAGTGTCGGTTGAAATCGTCTGCCGATCGGCGGGCACCTCGGTCAGCAAAGACAAGGGAGGCAACTGATAGGATCCCGGCGGCGTGGGCGGCGGGGGCGCAGGTCTGGGCTCCGGTTCACGCACAGGCGCCACCACCGGTTTTTCTTTTACAACCTTGGGCGGCAGGGGCTTGGGCGCGGGCTTCGCGACCTCTTTGACAGGCGCGGGTTCGGGAATGATAATCAATTCACGCTGCTCAGGCTCCTCTTCATCGGCGCGAAGGGCCTCCTCCCGGGCGGCCACACGCTCGATCCGTTCTCGTTTCCAACCCTTGATCGCAGGCTGCCGTTTCTGCGAATCCATCATATCACGGTCATCACGGTGGGCCCACTTTTCCGCCGTGGTTTGCAACATGGCCGTGAAGCGTAAGATCGCGTCCCACCCGAAGAACAGGATGGATGACGCCAAAAACATCGCGATGATCAGGATATTGGCGCCCACCTCCCCCAGCAACTTTACCGAGAGCACATAGACCAGAAACTGGGCGGGAACTCCACCCGCCGCACTGAGGTTCAGGACGGCCAGGAAGGGCGCGCACCAGTCCGAGTGCAAATCCAGAAAACAGGCCAGCGTCATCATCATCAGGATCCCCCACAGCAACTTGGCGCGAATATGCTGGATGCCGTGGAAAATGAGGACAATGCCGAACCCGAGAAACCAGAGCGGGATCAGATAGGCGCCCAGTCCGATCGCCTCAAATAGCACAAACGAAATCCAGGCGCCACCGGGCCCGATAAAATTGGCGGGCGGAGTATTGGACGGCTCGCACAGGATGGAGATATCGCGCCAATCGTAGGAGACCAGACTGAGAAAAATGATCACACAAACGGCCAGGAGCACGATGCTCCACGCCTCGCGCGCCCCACTGCTTGTGTTGGATTTTATTTCTGCCATGGTTATGACTCAGGGGTTCGGCGTTTCAACGCCGGGGGCCTTCCTCCTCCAGAGACGCCGCGCCTGCGGCTTTCCTGCACCGCGCCACCAATTCGCGACTTGTCGAATTGGTGTCGCCCGCCATCAGGCTCAAGCGCCATGCGCCCTGCGCTGTCCGCAGGGCCTTTTCAAACTGACCTGCGGCATAATACGCCTCTCCCAGCGTGTTCCAGATCGTGTAATCGGAGGGCGAGTCAAGCAGGGCCGACCGGGCCAGTTTAATGGCGCGCCCGGCATTTTCAGCGGCCGGATCCTTGACCTTCAGGAGCGTCCAGGCGAGGTTGTTCTTCACCCGGGGATTATCAGGAACATCCTGGTTTAATTTTTCAAGAATCGGCAGCGCCTCCTCATAGCGCTTCAACTCGATACAGGCGGCGCTCAGGCCGAATGCCGCTTCGTTATTGGCGGGATCCAGTTTTCGAACCTTCTCAAAAAGCGCCTGGGCCTCGGGCATTTTACCATCCATCAGACATGTCCGGCCACTGGACAACAGCGACGCGACTTCGCCAGACATCACGGCAACCGCAGGCGGTGCGGATGTTCCTTCCGCGCAGGCGGCCAGCCCCGACGCCAGCCAGATCATCATGTATCCCAACCTCTTCATAGCGCTTTATCTCCTGGTAATCGAACCGTAACTTTCACGACCTCCGGGCGGGCGAGCGCCGTCACATCGCCGGTGACATGCACCCGGATCGGCACAGTATAAACGCCCGGAACAGTTAATCCAATGCAGTCCGCAAATGCCCGGATCTGAAGTTTATCCGCCACAGCGGAGGTCTCAAGCCGTCCCGTGGTGATGACATCCACCGACGGCGGATCCAAATCCATCACCAGTAAACGCCCCGGATCCACAATGGCACTGACCGGAATATTCTTCCAGAGTTGTCCTGTGCTTTTTCCGGCAATGGTAATCTTCACCTGAACATCCGCAGGCTCCATATGCGCCACCCAGTTGTCACCGGGCGCCTGCACCGCCGTGCGACGGACAAAGGATTCCACCCGGCCGTCAACATCCACCGGCTGGGTATAGACACACTCGGTTGTTTTGAGTTTTTGCGCGGGCCCCAACAAGAGGATCGTGGACGGATCGCAGGAGATCGACTCCACCTGCCCGAACAGCGGGGAGCCTGTTATGCGTCCCTTGACTGGAACCCGTTTTTCGTCCTGTCTGTCCAATTTCACTAAAATGCGCTCCGGATGAACCGCCACGGCGCGCACCCCTCGCACTCCCTTGATCATCCCCGGGGTCAGGATGACTTCCTGGGAAAGACCCGCGGTTTCCCGGGTGAGTTCAACCACCGCCTGAAGTCGCCGGGGATCCAGCATCTGGATATCTTCCTGAGACCCCCGGAAGGTAACATCCACCGTGGAGGCCGACTGGTTCAAGATAGCCATGCCGTCCTGCACCTCGATTTGGAGGCGGACATCCGGAATCTCAAGTTCAAAACTGATGGTATCCTGAATGATATACCACGTTAGAATGCCCAACAATACCGAAAGCGCTTTCAGCCGCTTGTTGTGCACCAGTAATTCACGAAGCGAGAAGCGTTTACCCACCATGGCCGCCCTCCTCCCTTGCCAGGGTTTCGGACTTGGCAATGCCAACGGGCGATAAATCCAACTGCTGCCGCGCACGAGACCACCGGGTAGCGGTTGCCTGCTCCTTGGTCAGGACGCTTGACAGGAATTTCCGAAGGCGATCCTCGTCAAAATCCCGGCTGATCCGGCCGCGGGTGCTGATGGAAATCGTGCCGGTTTCCTCCGAGACCACAATGGCGATGGCGTCCGTTTCTTCCGTTAACCCCATGGCCGCACGATGTCGCGTTCCAAGACCCCGGCTTAATTCCGGTTGCTGGCAGAGCGGGAAAAGGCAGCCGGCCGCGACTATTCGATTCCCCTCAATGATCACGCCGCCGTCATGCAGCGGGGTATGAGGGAAAAACAGGGTGGCCAACAGGTCGGCATTGACCCGCGCATCAAGCTTCACGCCCGTTTCCTGGATAGCCTTGGTAGTCTCCGTGCGTTCAATGGCAATCAGCGCGCCAATGCGCCGTTCCGCCAACAGCATTACCGCCTCAATTATGCTGTCCACATACCCGCGGGATTCTACTGGCGACGAGAGAAAGGGCTGGCGTCCAATCTCCGCCAGCGCACGCCGGATTTCGGGCTGAAAAATAATAAGCAGGGCCATGGCCAGATAAACCGACAAACGTCTCAGAAGCCAGTTCAAGGCATAAATGTGGAAAATGCTGGTGATGGTAATCAGCGCCAGCAGAATCAAAAGCAGCCCCAGAAAGACCTTGATGCTCCGGGTCTCCCTAAAAAACAGGAGCAGGAAGTAAAACCCGCACGCCATCACCAGGATTTCAATGAGTCCACTGAATCCTGGCCAGACTATCTGGTTTATCCATTCCACGCTGCTGTTTCCTCCCTTAATGCCCCCACCATCCTGGCGGCATCCGCCGACTCGGCGACATCATGCACACGCCACACATGGGCGCCCCTCATTGCCGCCCAGACCGCTCCGGCCAGACTTCCCGCCAGCCTGTGATCAGAATCACGGCCCGTAATTTTACCGATAAAACTTTTTCTCGATACCCCGATCACCACCGGGCGGCCCAAGGCGGCCATCTGCTGCAACCCGGCGAGAAGTTTCACATTGTGCTCCACCGTTTTACCAAAACCAATTCCAGGGTCGAGCGCCATTGTATCCGCCGCCAACCCTGCCGCCTTCACTGCCGACAACCGGTCCGCCAGATAGGCCACCACATCGGCCACCACATCCCCATACCTCGGATCGCGCTGCATGGTCGCCGGATCGCCACGGCGATGCATCAGGATCACACCCGCCCCGGTATCGCGGGCCACCCCAGCCATGGCCGGGTCTCCTTCCAAGGCGGTAACATCATTCAGGATGCAGGCCCCGGCCTCCACGGCCAGCCGGGCCACCATCGCTTTGCTCGTATCCACCGATAACACAGGGGAATCAGGCATCGCCGCAAAGGCCCGCGCCAGTGCCCGGATCACCGGAATCACGCGCCGAATCTCGTCGTCAGCTTCCACCGGCGCCGCTCCAGGCCGCGTCGATTCCCCACCCACATCAATCACGTCTGCGCCCGCCTCAGCCATGGCCATGCCATGACGGATAGCCGCATCCGTTCCCTGATACCGTCCCCCGTCCGAAAACGAGTCGGGCGTGACGTTGAGTATCCCCATAACGAGCGGCCGCAGACCCATCCGAAGCGTACGATTACGGCATCGCCATGATAAGTCCGAAGTCACCGGTCTCACCCTTCCGTTATTTTCGCCTCAGGGGCAGGCGTTTTGGAATCCGTGGCCGGCAACGACACCGGTTCGTGTTCCGCATGGGCCAAAACCCGACCAAACTTCATCAACTCCTCGACATCACGGGCATCCAGGGTTTCCCGTTCCAAAAGCGCCTGCGCGATAAACTCAAGTTTGTCGCGGTTCTTATCCAGAATATCCTTGGCTCGGGAATAGGCCTCGCGCAGCAGCAGGCTGACATCGGCATCAATCTTCCTGGACGTATCCTCACTGAAATCCTGAGAACTGGATATCCCGCGTCCCAAAAACATCAGTTCCTCATGATTACCGAAGGTTTGAGGTCCCATATTGTCGCTCATACCCCAGTCACAAACCATCAACCGGGCCAAGCGGGTGGCTTGTTTCAGGTCACTGCGGGCGCCTGACGTAATATCACCAAAGATCAATTCCTCCGCCACACGTCCGCCCATCATTGTGGCCAGAATCCCCTTCAACTTGCGTTTGCCTTCCATATAGCGGTCTTTCTCTGGAAGTTGCATAGTCGCGCCGAGGTAGGCATTCCCACGCGGGATTATGGTGATCTTGTGAATCGGCTCGCTCTCCTCCACTAGTAGCGTCACCAACGCATGGCCGGTTTCGTGATAGGCGGTCACCTTCTTTTCCTTCTCGTCCAGCACGCGACTGCGCCGTTCACGCCCCCAACGCACTTTATCGCGGGCCTCTTCCAGGTCCGACAGATCGACCGATTCCTTGCCGCTGCGGGCCGCCAGCAGGGCTGCCTCGTTCATGAGATTCGCCAGATCGGCACCGGAAAAACCGGGCGTACCGCGGGCGATGCGGCGCAGATCAACCGCCGTCGTCAGCTTGATCCCGCGCGCATGGATATTGAGGATGGCCTCGCGCCCGTCCAGAGTCGGCAGATCAATCACAATCTGGCGGTCAAACCGGCCCGGCCGCTGCAGCGCGGGATCGAGCACATCAGGCCGGTTGGTGGCGGCAATGATAATGACGCCCTCCTGGGTGTCGAATCCATCCATCTCCACCAGCAGGGCGTTCAATGTCTGCTCACGCTCGTCATGGCCGCCGCCCACTCCGGAAAAACGGCTTCGCCCGACGGCGTCAATCTCGTCAATGAAGATGATGCAGGGGGCATTACGCTTGCCCTGTTCAAACATGTCGCGAACACGCGAGGCGCCAACCCCGACAAACATTTCAACAAAGTCAGAACCGCTGATGTTAAAGAAAGGCACCCCCGCCTCGCCCGCGATGGCCTTGGCCATCAGGGTTTTTCCAGTTCCCGGGGGCCCCATCAGGAGCACTCCCTTGGGAATGCGTCCGCCCAATTTCTGGAACCGTTTCGGATCCTTGAGGAAATCAATGATCTCCTGCACTTCCTCCTTGGCTTCCTCCACGCCCGCCACATCCTTGAAGGTGACCTTGTTTTTGTCACGCGCCATCATCTTGGCCCGGCTTTTGCCAAAGCTGAGCGCCCCCTGCCCCATGCCTTTCATCTGGCGGGAGAACATGAACCACAACAGGCCCAGCAGCAATAGAATCGGCAAGGCGCTCGATACAATCTGCCAGAAATAGGGACTCTCCCGCCTGAACTTGAATGTCACACTGTGTTCGCGCAACCATTTTGGCAGATCGTCCGTCACCATCACATCCACACGGAACTGTTTCCGCTTTCCGGTACGCGAATCAATACTCTTCTGGGTTCCCTGGATATACTGGTTCCCTGAGATTTCGGAGACAATTTCACACTCCGGTATTTCGCCCGATTCCACCAGTTTTACGAAATCGGGATTGTAGCTCAACTCCGCCGTGGGCTGCTGATCACGCTGATAATACTGATAGGTCATCAGCATCAAGCCAATGATTGCGAACCAGACAAACAGTCCCCGCGGCGATAGCTTTGAAGACGGAACAAGATCCGGTTTTTTTTTCTGATCGGGCGGCGGCGCTTGGGGCGCCCGGTTTTCCTGCGTCGGTTCCATAAATTCCTTACCTTTTCTATACAGACAATGAACGGTGCAGTGTAAAGGATGCGGAGGATTTTCGCAAATACTCGATTTCCGGCGTTATCCAGCCGGGCGCATATGACCTCCTTAGGGGGTTTCTAAAAAGGTCCAAAATAATCGCCACGGTTTCTTGAAGGAAAACCTCGACTCCCAAACGAATATGCCGCGACATTCTCTTCTTGTCTTGGCTCTTATCTTTTCTGTGTCTCCATACCTGTGGTAAATCTTGCCCGTTCCGCTATGAGTCTATGAAGAAGCCCTACGGAAGCGATATGTGCCCCGTGATTGCCCTAAGACAAAATAACGCTTGATATTTTGCAACAGCGGTGCAAGATTTCAACCATGATTGTGCGAGAACGTTATCTTTCCCGAGTAAAGAAAGCTATTGAGAGAAATCCTGTCGTTGCGCTTCTTGGTCCACGCCAATGCGGAAAAACCACTCTGGCAAGGCAGTTAATTGCTTCCGACCATCCCCAATACTTTGACTTGGAGGATCCCGTCATCGGTCAACTCATGGAGAACCCGATGACAACCCTGCAAGCGCTCCGAGGCTTGGTGGTTATTGATGAAGCCCAACGACAACCCCGGCTATTCCCAATTCTACGTGTTCTTGCGGATCGCGAAGAGCAACCGGCAACATTCCTCATTCTTGGCAGCGCTTCGCCGGAACTCTCCCGTCAGGCGTCTGAGTCATTGGCTGGCCGCATCGAAATCATCGAAATGCGTGGATTCGATCTTGGGGAATTGCCTGCCGATGCCCAGGATAAACTCTGGCAACGTGGCGGGTTCCCCCGCTCTTTTCTGGCTGCCGACGCTGAAAGCAGCGTGACCTGGCGAAAAAACTTCATCCGAACATTTCTCGAACGAGACCTTGCCTCCCTGGGATTCGGGCTTTCCCCTTCACTGATGGCCCGATTCTGGACCATGCTTGCCCACTACCATGCGCAGTTGTGGAATGGCAGCGAGATGGCGGCTTCATTGGGTGTTGCGCCTAATACCGCACGCGCTTATCTCGACGCCTTGGAACAAACCTACATGATCCGACGCCTGCTTCCCTGGCATGCCAATCTCGGGAAACGTCTCGTCAAAACTCCCAAAATCTATTTCCGTGATTCAGGAATCTACCACACCCTTTGTGGCATCCAATCCGCCACCGACCTGCTCACAAATCCAAAACTGGGCGCATCATGGGAAGGCTTCGCACTCGAAGAAATCCTCCAGTCCCAGCAACCAGAACAAGCCTGGTTCTACGCCGTTCACAGCGGCTCGGAACTTGACCTGATTCTGGGTATCCAGGGAAAACGCGTCGGTGTTGAGTTCAAACGAGCCGATGCGCCCCACATCACCCGATCCATGCGGATAGCCATAGCCGACACAGAATTGGATCAACTCTGGGTGGTTTATCCCGGCACGCGTTCCTACCCTCTGGACGACAACATCACGGTACGCTCCTTAGGCGACTTCAGGAACTAGACCGATTGGATTGTCTGCGGGAAACAAGGATTTTGGGCCATCGAAGTCAAGTTGTTTCCATTGGATGGTATAATTACTCTGCACGTTTTGCCTGTCGAGTTATAAAAGATAGTTATCGCGAAATGATGTTATTTTTGAATAATCACACGGCGAATGACTACATCAAGCACAGATACCATTGCGGCCTTGGCCACCGCACCTGGCGA
>JBAXPK010000074.1:0-11683 GCA_037132275.1 bacterium | reverse complement strand
CACCCGGAACAGGGACTGTCCCCTTCGGTTTTATACATTGACAGTAAATATCATTGTTTGATAGTTATTGACCATGGATATAAATCTCTATAACACCGTCCGGCAATGGGAAAAGGATCAGGATGGCGTTTTTTGCCTGGCGGACCTGAAGGTGATGCTGGACGAGGATTCTGAGGCCACACTCTTTCGAAAGCTGGTTGCACTCGTGAAGTCCGGAGTGTTGATGAAAGTGAAGCGCGGCATTTACGCCACACCCACGGCGTCCCTGATCGCCATCAGTAGCAGGATTGCGCCAGAATCCTATATTACCACCGGGACGATCCTTGCACAAAAGGCGATTATCGGGTCCGTCCCCGCCCGAAAGGTGCAAGCCGTCAAAGTGGGCCGCCCCCGAACCTATCAGTTTGAATCGGGCACCATTGAGCACCTCAGTATTGACCCTAAATTCTATTTTGGATTCATTTCGGAAAACGGCATCCGCTTGGCGACCCCGGAAAAAGCGTTCCTGGACGTCTGCTACTTTTATTACAAGGGGAAGCGGTTTTCCTTTGACCCTGCAAGCGACATTAATCGCGAGAATCTTGATTTCAAGTTGATCGCAAATTACCTGGCCAAGTACGATGAACGCTTTGTCACATTTTTTAACCGCATCTGGGGGACTCCATGATTAACAGAGAACAAGCGTTGCTGGCCAAAGTACTGGATTTGTTCGCCCGGACGTTCGACAAGAATGCGGTTCTGCGGGGCGGCATGGTACTCCGGATACTGGGATCTCAGAGACTGACCAACGATCTGGATTATGTATTCGTCCCCTACAAATCCAAGAAGGCTATCATTCCGGCGATTCTCAACTGCCTGAAGTCCATCGAAGGGGCTACGGTTGATTACACCCTTAACTCAAAATGTCTCCGCGTAGTGTTGACGGCAGACCAGGCCACGATCCAGATCGAGGCTAAAGTGGCCATGGACATCAAAACGGCAACGACATCAACCAAACTTTTTTCACTAGAATTCAATCTCCCCCAGCGGATTATCCATGTTGTCGATTACTCCGTGGCTATGGCGAACAAAATGGCCGCATGGAACGAGCGGCGATTGATCAGGGATATCTACGATATCTGGTTTTTCATCCGAATGCAGGTGGAGCCGGATACCGCGACACTTGAATCAAGACTGAAATTCCCCTCCTACTCACGCCTGGTTCGCCGTGACGATTATTTCAAGGGAACAACGGCCCGGGAATTCTATGAATTCCTGCGCACCAGAGTCTCGCGCCTGTCCGACCAGGAAGTCGCAGAAGCCATGTCGGATTATCTGCCCCGGGAGGAGATCACCGGCCTGGCAATGATGTTCCGGGCCGCCATGGCCCGCCTGCCCTAAAGCGAGAATCGGCCAGGAACACAGCCTGTTTCACCTCAACAATAAAATCACACCAAAGACCGACAACAGGCATGCCGCCACCAGGAACGTGGGCACAAAAACCATCCGGAACCGCGCCATCATCGATTCCACCACCCCGATGACCACCGCCAGGCCCAGCATCCCCCCGATAAACAACGCCCAGTCCGCCCAGACATTCGCCGCCTCAAACGGCGCCACCACACGCAACAGCACCGCCCCCATCACAAACAGTTTCATCGCCGCCCCGTATTGGATCATCCCCAACGCCGGCCCGCTGTGATCCAGCACCATCACCTCATGAATCATGGTCAGTTCCAGGTGGGTGTTCGGGTCATCGAATGGAATGCGCGAATTCTCCACAAGAAGCACAACAAATAAACTGGCCGCCACCAGGACCAACGATGGCGCCGCCACGCCGGCACCCAGGGGAAACGTTCCGTCGAGCATGGTCGTCAGCGACAGGGAGGCCGACAACTTGGCGAGCACCAGAAATCCGAAGAACATGGCCGGCTCGGCCAAGCAGGAGAATGTCACTTCCCGCGCCGCGCCCATTCCCTCAAACGACGAGCCGGTGTCCAGCGCCGCTGAGGCCGTAAAGAACCGACCGAGCGCAAACAGGTAGGCAAACAGAATCATATCACCGGCAAACGACAACGGGGCGCTGTGCCCGCCGAACGGGATCAACATGCCCGCCAGCAGGGACGTGGCCAACCCCACGACCGGTCCCGCCCGGAATACCCAGGTGGTGGTGGTACTGAACACCGACCCTTTCTGAAACAGCCGGATCAAGTCGTAATACGGCTGCAAGAACGGCGGCCCGTTACGTCCGCCAAAAACCGCCTTGGTTTTGCCAATAACCCCGAGCAGCAGCGGAGGTAACACCAACAGTAAAAATATGTGCACAAAGATTTGTTTCATCCCTCGTTTCTACCTCCACAACAGCAATGCGATCAAAAACAACACGATATAAAACAAGTACGCATGAATATTCCCGGCCTGAAAAAAATGGCACCACGATGCAATTTTTGTGGCGATCCGATACGCCGGCCTCAGCACCTCGTCCAAGACCACATCCATCACATGACTGCGAAAATGCATCCTGCTTGGAAACAGCGTCTGTTCACCCGGGGTATGAACCTGCGGGCGCAACACCCAGACAAAAAAAACGCCAAGCATCTGGGCAAACGAGGAGGAGGTGTACTGCATGGTCGCCGCCGGCGCCGCATACCCGCAGTCCCACGTTCCCGCAGCGACCGTCCGACTCCGGCGAATGCGCAGGGCGAGACCCAAACCCAAAAGCGCCAGCAACCCAACCAGGGCGAACCCGCCGAGGCTGACCCAGCCCAGCGGCGCGAGGGTTCTGAGCGCGGGCAACGCAACAGCGCCCCCCGGCGCCCAAGCCGCAATCCCCTGCTCCAATACCGGCGTCACAACCCGGGGTAGCAACCCGATAAACAGACAGCAGGCCGCCAGAACCATCATGGGCCCGGTCATCCTCGCCCCGGCTTCATGGGCATGACTGGCGGACTCAGATCGGGCCACCCCGAGAAAAACCGAGCCAAACGCCTTTACAAAACACGCCAACGCCAGGGCGCCGATCAAAGCCAGCATCGGCGCAACACAAGCCGCCCCGGCCCATGACGGGCCCTGCCCGATGCCGAGCGTCCTGAACAAGCCCAGGTAAATCAGCAGTTCGCTGACAAATCCATTTAATGGCGGTAGCCCGCAGATGGCCACCGCGCCCACCGCAAAATACAGGGCCGTGCGGGGCATCGTCCGCGCCAGGCCGCCAAGCTGGTCAATCACCCGGGTATGGGTCGCATGAATCACCGAACCGGCGCTCAAAAACAGCAGCGCCTTAAACAGGCCATGGTTCCAAACATGCAACAGGGCGCCCCCCAGCCCCAGAACAATCCAGGCCGAGATATCCAGCGACCGGCCAACCAATGCCAGCCCCAGGCCCATGACTATAATGCCGATATTCTCAATGCTATGGTAGGCCAGAAGCCTTTTCAGGTCATGCTGGCCAAGCGCAAAGACTACTCCCAGCACGCCCGACAGCGTTCCAAGCGCCAGAAGCAATCCACCCCACCACACCGGCGGATCGGGCAGCCATGAGACCAGGCGGATCAAGCCGTAAATCCCGATCTTGATCAAAACCCCCGACATTAGCGCCGAGACGTGGCTCGGGGCCATCGCATGGGCGCTCGGCAACCAGATATGGAAAGGCATCAGGCCCGCCTTGAGCCCGAACGCCACCACCCCGAGCAAAAATAAACCGGTGGCCATCGCCGGAGTAACGGCGCCTTCCGGCAGGGGCCCCAAGGCGAAGGAGCCCGACGTAACACGCCAGACGGCAAATATCGCGAATAGACACAACGTGGAAACATGCGTCACCACCAGATAAAGCAAGCCCGCATCCCGCGCCTCTGGATTTTCATCTTCCGTGGTGACCAGAAAATAGGCGCTGATCGTCATGGCTTCCCAGGCGACCAAAAACAGGATGGAATTCGCGGCGATGGCCAACCCGGCCAACCCCGCCGTGACCAGGCCGTAAAACAACCGCAGTTTCCGGCCATTACCCGGATGCGCCGCTTGCGTCCAATACTCAAGCCCATAGATGGAGCCCAACCCCGATACCAAAAAGATCGGGATCAAAAAAATGACCGCGATACCATCAAGCCGAACGACTTGGCTTAGCGTCGGCGGAAACCATAAGGCGGACATGGAACCGGCAATGCCGAGGGCGGACCCGATCACGCACAACCCCGCCGCCAGCCGCTGCCCGGCATCCGGGTCACGCCTGATAAACAGCCCCGGCACGCCGCTCAAGGCATGGCACGCGATACCAAGTATGACCATCCATTCGCTCATTATTTTAACCATTGCCGAATGCCCAACCAGGCAAACGCCACCAACAGAACCACCACAAAATACAACATGTAAAATTGAATCTTCCCCTGCTGAAGCCAGCGAAGCCGCGCAAACCGGCCGGCCAACCATTCAAACGAAGGCTGATAGATCATCTGGCTCAAGGTATCGGGATAACTTGTGGTCATTTTACCTGAGGAGGGGAATAGGCCGTGCGGCGCCACCACTCTCGTTTTCGGGCGGAATGATTTGGGCGCCAGGCGTGTCACCAACATCTCGGAAAAGGACTGCCCGGTATATTGTATTTTTGCCGTAGGGGCCAGGTAGCCGCATCCCCAGGTTGCATCCGCCGCCTCGCCTCCCCGTCGCCGGGCCTGAAGAAAAAGCAGCGCCACCAAGCCGATCGTCAGCCAGATCACGACATTCACGCCGCCCAGCACGGACAGCGCTGAAGAGGAAGCCAGCGCCACATCAAACGGGCCGGTTGAAAAAGCGAATACCTCCCCGATCACACCCGAGAAAGCCCTCACCAGGACACCTGGAAATAGGGAGGACAGGATACAGAGTCCCACAAGAATCCCCATCGGCACGGTCATCCAACGCGAGGATTCATGCGCGTGCCGCGCCTCATCGTTACGTGCCTCGCCGAGCAGGACAATCCCGACCAACCTGACAAAACACAGCAGCGCCATGGCGCCAACCAGGGCCAGCAAGCCCACCCCCAGCAACATCACAACGGCGCCTGCACCCGCGAATTCCATCCCCCCGTGGAGCAGGGCCAGGTAGATCAGCCATTCACTCACGAACCCGTTCAAGGGCGGAAGCGCCGCGATCGCCACGGCCCCAACCATCAGCGCCAAGCCCGTCCGGGGCATTCGCTTCATCAAGCCGCCGAGACGCTCCATATCCCGGGCGCCCGCGCCATGCAGTACCGAGCCGGCGCCGAGAAACATCAGTCCTTTCATCAGGGAATGATTCCAGACATGAAGAAACGCGCCCGCCAGCCCCAGCGCCGCCACCACCGGATGCCCGCGGGTCAGTCCCCATAGTCCAATCCCCAACGCCAGGAGTATCAGACCCATATTTTCAATACTGGAATATGCCAGCGTCCGTTTCATATCCCGCTGAAACAAGGCCATCGAAATCCCGGTCACAGCGCCTGCGAACCCGAGCCCCACCAGCAGCGGACCCCACCAGGCCGCCGGCGGGCCAAGAAACATCATGGTTCGAAGCAACCCGTAAAGCCCCAGCTTGATCATTACCCCGGACATCAAGGCCGAAACATGGCTCGGGGCCGCCGGGTGCGCCTCAGGCAGCCAGATGTGCAGGGGCACTATGCCCGCCTTCGTCCCAAATCCGACCAGCGCCAGAAACAGGATCACAGCCGCCGCTGCCGGAGCCGGAACCACAAAGGTATCGAAATCCAACGATCCTGAGACACGCCCCAGCAACAGAAACATCGCCAACAGAAAGGCCGCCCCAAGATGTGCGGCTATCAGGTACACCCACCCGGCCACGCGCACGTCCTTCTTCTCGTGCTCAAAGGTCACCAGAAAAAAGGCCGCCAGCGACATCACTTCCCAGGCGACCATGAACAGCACGGCCTGGCGTGCCACCACCACCAAGGCCATCGCCGCCACAAACAGGTTATAAAATAACCAGGACGGCCCCAGCGTCTTCCGGTCGCGATAGGCGAGCAGATAATTGCCGCCATACACCGCCGCCAAGGCGGAAAGGACGAAAATGGGAATGAGGAAAAACGAGGACAAAGCGTCCAACCGGACATAGAACTCTCCGCCCGGCACCGCCCACGCCATCCGAAAGGACTCGATTCCACCGCCCAGCAATCCGTGACACGCCGGCCACAGTCCAATCACACAACCGGCCACTGCCGATCCTGCGCCGATTCGGGTGGCCCAAAGCGGGGATCGACTGAGCACCAGTGCAAGCACTCCGCCGCATAAAAGAATAACTATGGCTATCAATATGACATTCATGACTCTGACTATCTGGGGAGCCGCACCCCATTACCCATTATTTCCGGGCTTAATCGCCCGGGCGGCGGCGAGGAGCTCTTCGCGGGAGCCCTGTCGATCAAGCACGGATTTGAATCCCGGATCCCGCAGTGTAAACGCCAGGCGCGAAAGCAGATACAGGTGAATCCTGACGGTTGGACTCACCAACGTGAAGAGCGTATGCACCGGCTTACCGTCAATCGCCTCAAACTCCACCGGTTTCTCAAGGAAACACAGGCAGATAGCGGGATGATTCACCGAGAGCACAATCGGGTTACGAACATGCGGAATTGCAATTCCATCCCCTATGCCTGTCGACGCCATGGCTTCCCGGGCCTGCAAGACGCGAAACAGGAAGTCCCGATCCATGTCCGGCGGCAATTTCATTACGGCCACCACGGAACGAAGCGCCGAATCTTTGTCATGCCCGTCCAATCGGTAAAAGATTCCGCCGGCATCCAAGGCATCGGCAAAATCAGGCATAAGTTCAACAGAGGTGTCCGGTTCCTGAAAAATCTCCGTCGAAACGTTGATTTTCTGGGCATTCGCCCATTCCAGGAGCTCAGCCCGGTTAAACCGGTACTGGTCGTTAACCTTATAAGCCGGGAGCTGTCCCTGTTGAATCCACCGGTAAATGGATTTCTCCGAAACATTCAAAATTCTCGCCACATCATGAACGCCAAGTTGCATGGTTTCACCAATAGATTGGATTAGACATTTGAGGACAAATAATACGCCATGTCCATGGAATGTCAACCGGCCCTGCGGCCGGGACAATCTGGACGCAAGTGTCTAACGCCCCATGCCCTCTCCTGCCTGACTTCTGGCTTTCGCAACCGCGCACGCTTCGATACAGTCCGACCCATGTTTCGCCAGGAAAAGAATAAAAAGCACAACCCTTATGCCGTATGGCAGAGCCGGGAATACAGGCTTTTCTCGACGGGATGGCTGGCCCTGGTCATGGCCGGGCAAATCGAGACCATCGCGGTCGGAATCCATGTGTATGCCAAAACCGCCGACCCCCTGGCGCTCGGTTGGGTCGGCCTGGCACGGGCTTTACCGGTTATTCTCCTGTCCATCGCCGGCGGGCAGTTGGCCGACCGCTTCAACCGCCGAATGGTCATGATCCTGACCCAGGCGCTGGGGGTGATCGCCGTAGCCGGGCTTGCCGCCCTCGCCTATTATGAGGCTGGCGTCCACTGGTTTTACGTGTTTCTCCTCCTCGGTGCAACCAGCCAGGCGCTGGGCTCACCGGCTCGATCCGCCATCCTGCCGCAATTGGTCCCGGTTCATCTCTTCAGTAATGCCGTCACCTGGAACTCGAGCCTGTTCCAAGTCGGCACCATGCTTGGCCCGGTGATCGGGGGACTCTTGCTGGGCGTCCACGACTACACGCCGCCCGCCTTCCTGCTCGCGCTGCTCTTGCGCTTGGGCTGTCTTGCCGCGATCGTGTTGCTCCAGGTGAAGGACACGGCCCAAAAAGTTCAGGATGTCTCCCTCCGTAGCGTGCTGGCTGGGGCCCGCTTTGTTCGGGACAATAAAATCATCCTCGCCACGATCACGCTCGATCTCTTCGCCATGCTGCTGGGGGGCGCCGTGTATCTGCTCCCACTGTATGTGAAGGATATTCTCCATGTAGGCGGCCTGGGGTTGGGGCTCCTTCGCTCCGCCGAAGCCATTGGGGCGATCACCATGGCCATGACCATCGCCCACCTTCCCCCCATTAAACATGCCGGACGGGCCATGCTCTGGGCGGTGGCCGGATTCGGTGCGGCCACGGTGATGTTCGGCCTGTCCCATTGGTTCTGGCTGTCCATGGTCGCCATGGTCCTGATCGGCGCCTGCGACAATATCAGCGTCATCGTCCGCCATACCCTGGTCCAGGTGCTGACCCCCGACCACATGCGCGGGCGGGTCTCGGCGGTGAACAACATCTTCATCGTCTCCTCCAACGATCTCGGCGGCTTCGAGTCCGGGGCCACCGCGCGGCTATTCGGGGCCATGGCCTCGGGCTTCGGCTGGGCCGACCCGGGGCTCGCGTCCCGCGTGGCAGGAGCGGTCGCCTCCGTCGTTTTCGGCGGCATCGGCGCGGTGGGGGCGGTGATCGGATGCGCCCGACGCTGGCCGCAGGTGCTGTCGTTGGGATCGCTGGGCGACATCAAGCCAGCGGATGAAGCGGTCGCCCTGGAAAAAGCGGCGGAAGAAGAATCGCTGAAGTGATCGGAAACAGGATGTCGAACTAGACGGCCACCTTGACAACCACCTTGTGCAGCGGAGTGGTTCCCGCCATGGGAGCATGGGCATCCTCGGGGAAAAAGATGGCAAACAGGCCGGTGGGGACGGGAACCCAAAGTTCGGGGATCCCCTCATAGAACTCCAGATCCTTGGCGGCATCATAGCCAAGACTTTTAAGCCCCCGGTCCAGATGGGTCCAGCCCATGAGATCAGAGCCTTTCACCAAATACTGGATGTCAATATACTTGCGGTGCGTTTCAAACCGGGCCGCCGCCTGCCCGCGGCCTGATTCCCGCATTACGCTCGCATACAGCCGGTCACCATCAATCTCCCGCCGACCATCCGGCAGGCCGGCCAACGGCTGGGATCGAAGCCACTCAAAGGCCTGTTTAAAACGGGGATGAAGCGTTTCATAACGCTGTGCATTATCAAGAGTATCAAGAATCATGAATCGTCTCCTTTGAGGCTGGAATAAGATGACCGGTTGCCGGGTTGTTAAGTTGTTTAGAGCCCGGATTCAACTCTATGCCCCGGAATTATTCAAGAAGATTGACCGTTCCAGGGGCTTGTCTTACATTCACTTATCAAGGAGACGTTCCCAATGCCGTATCCACAACTCGATCGCAGCAAACTGGTCATCAAGTCGCTGGCACAGCGTCCCAACAAGTTATCCATTGAAAAGGATCATGTAAAACCGGGCCAGACCCCAGTCCCTATGACGCCTGCCAATATGCAGGTGATGCATGAAACGGTGGCACGGATCCGGGCGGCACGGACAGCGGGCAAGCCCGTGGTGATGGCCTTTGGAGCCCATACGATCAAAAACGGGCTGGCTCCCGTCCTGATCCAACTGATGGAACAGGGCTGGATCACCCATCTTGCCACAAACGGCGCCGGCATCATCCACGATTGGGAATTTGCCTATCTGGGCCAGAGCAGCGAGGATGTTCAGACAAATGTCGCCTGCGGCGAGTTCGGCATCTGGCAGGAGACCGGCTTCTTCATCAACCTCGCCATCGTCGTGGGGGCTTATGAAGGGTTGGGTTATGGTGAGTCGATCGGGAAGATGATTGAGACCGAGGGATTGACGCTTCCTGATGAGGATGAACTAATAACATCTGTGACTGATGGTCTTCAATGTGGGAGGCGCACTCCGTGCGGCGATTCTTCCATTCTTGCGGCTACCTCCTGTCGCCGCACGGAGTGCGCCTCCCACATTGAAGAAAGAGGGGCCTCCGCCTTGGATTTGCTGGGCGTCATCCGGACGTTCAAACTAAAGTCGGGCAGACTGAGCGTGGGACACCCTTTCAAGGCCTATAGCGCTCAGGCGGCGGCTTACCGACTGGGTATACCGTTTACCAGCCATCCCATGATCGGGCATGACATCATCTATAACCACCCGATGAACCACGGCGCCGCCATTGGACGTACCGCCCTGCGGGATTTTCTGGTGTTCTCGAACGCTATCAGCCGGCTCCAGGATGGAGTGTATCTTTCCGTGGGATCGGCCGTCATGTCTCCCATGATCTTTGAGAAGGCGCTCTCCATGTCGCAAAATCTCGCCCTGCAGGGGGGCGAACCGATTACTCGTCATTTCATTGTCGTAGTCGATCTCGCCGAGTCAACCTGGGATTGGCAGAAGAACGGCGAACCGCCAAAGGAGAATCCCGCCTATTACCTGCGCTACTGCAAAACCTTCCACCGCATGGGCGGCGAGATGCGTTATCTCCATGCGGACAACCGGGATTTCCTGCTGACACTCAGCCAGATGCTGCTTCGCTAGCAAAGCACATCGCGTTTACCGGCTTTCACCTGGTTCACAAGCTTCTCGGAGATGGCACGCTGAACGGGATCCATTTCGGCCAGGGTGGTGGCAATCAATTTATCCCCCACCTCGCGGGTCGCCGGGCCCGCATAATCCAGCAGGTACTCCTCAAAGGTCGAAAGCGCGTTCGGTTCGCAGTGGTTTTTGATCTCGCCCGGTTTCGCCAGATCCATGAAATCAGCGCCCGTCCGCCCCAGCCGGTAACACCCGGTGCAGAAGGACGGGATATATCCCAATTCCGCCACATCCCGCAGCACTTCATCCAGGGAGCGATGGTCACCCAGCGAGAACTGGCTGTGATCCTCCCGCTCCCCGTCGCCATAGCCGCCGGGATTGGTGCGGCTTCCCGCCGAAATCTGGGACACGCCCAGGGCAAAGGTCTCGCGGCGCAGGTTGGCGTTTTCGCGGGTGGACATAATGATGCCGGTATAGGGTACCGCCAGCCGCAGAATCGCCACAATTTTACGGAAGTCCACATCCGACACCGGTTTCGGCGGATGGGTGGCCATATCGGATCCCGACGCCGGCTCCAACCGGGGAACGCTGATGGTATGGGGTCCCACCCCGAACTGCTTCTCCAGATACTGGATATGCTGCATCAGGGCCAGGATTTCAAACCGCCAGTCACAAAGACCGAACAGCACCCCGATCCCGAGATCGTCAATTCCCGCCCGCATCGCACGGTCGGGAGCGGTGACGCGCCAGTCGTAGTCGGCCTTTCGCCCGCTCAGGTGAACCGCCTTGTAGGTGGCCCGGTGATAGGTTTCCTGGAACAACTGGTACGTGCCGATTTTCGCGGCCTTCAACAATTTGAATTCATCCAACGTCAGGGGCGCGACGTTGGCATTGATCCGGCGTATTTCGCCATTGCCCTCATGGACACTGTAGACCGTCTCGATGGATTTGAGCACATAGGAGAAGCCTTCCTTCGGATAGGATTCACCCGCCACCAGCAGAACACGCTTGTGCCCCTGGCGAATCAGGATCCGCGTCTCCTCGGCAATTTCCTCCTGGGACAGGGCGCGGCGCTTGACCTCCGTGTTTCGAGCGCGGAAGGCACAGTACAAACATTCGTTCCCGCACAGGTTGGAGATATAGAGCGGCGCAAAAATTACCAGTCGTTTCCCGTAAATCGTCTCCTTGACCTGCCGCGCGGCGGAAAACAATTCGCCCAACAATCCGGGATCACTGATGGAAGACAGCGCGGCCACATCAACCAGCCCCAGCCCTTTCATCTCACGCGCTTTATCCAAAATAGCCCGTATTTGCCCCGCATCCTGACGAAGTGACTCGTCAAGAACCCTCCCAATGGCCGTCTCATCAATAGGTGTTGCAA
>JBAXPK010000073.1:0-11716 GCA_037132275.1 bacterium | reverse complement strand
TCTCTATCCCTTCATCCTGGAACCTGCCTATAAGGACTACATCTGGGGCGGAAGCCGCATCCCTGCCCGATTCAACCGCAACCTGCCAGAAGGCGTCTATGCCGAGTCCTGGGAACTTTCCGACCGTCCCGAGGGCATGAGCGTTGTGGCCAATGGTTCCCTCAAGGGACAGTCCCTTGCCACGCTCGTTACCCGCTTCGGCAAGGAGTTGCTGGGACATGGGATCAAGTCCGCGACCTTTCCACTACTGGTCAAACTCATTGACGCCAAGGAGCGTCTGAGCATCCAAGTCCATCCCGACGATGCGGCGGCGGCTCGCGGCATCGGCGAAGCCAAGACCGAGGCCTGGCATATCCTCGACGCCCCAGCGGACGGTCAGGTTTTCGCAGGGCTCAAGCCAGGTGTCAACGAGGCTGCTTTTCTTGGCGCGCTCAAGGCCGGTCAACTGGAAGAGACCCTTCAATCCATCCCGGCGAACGCAGGCGACACCATTTTCATTCCCGGTGGCCGTGTCCATGCCATCTGCGAGGGCTTGCTCATCCTGGAGATCCAACAGAATTCCAACACCACCTACCGGGTTTATGACTGGGGGCGTGTGGACAAAGCCGGCAAGCCGCGGGAACTGCAGCTGGAACAGGCGCTGAAGGTCATCCACTGGGCAGACTCCGCACCGGTAAAAACCACCCCGCGGTCGATCAGCGACAAGCCCGGCGCAGGAATAACCGAACTGGTGGTCTCGCCCTATTTCCGGCTGGAGAAACTGGACATTACGGCACCCTTCTTTGTCCAGCACGAGGGCGCCAGTTTCCATGCCCTTTTTAGCGAAACGGATGCCGTCAAGATCATGTGCGAAGCCGGAACTGAAACCATCCCCGGCGGCCGCACCTGCCTGGTCCCGGCCAAACTGACTCGCTACACGCTCAAACCCACAGGAAAGCGGGCTACCGTTTTGCGGATCTCGGTGCCACTCACTTCCCCGAGCGCATGAGGGGGAGGAACAGGAGATCGAGTTTTTTGCCATCCGGGCCGCTCTCATAGCGGAAGGCACGCCACAGAAACGCCCACCGCCGGAATCCATCCGATGTACGATCGTAAGTCATGGCGGGGAACACATCGACGCTCACATCATCATTGTGCCGCTCGTAATGATACAACCGCCAGAGAACCCGCTTGAGGACATGCTCCTCCCGCGCCTGCGCTCCCGCCAGAGCCGCACCCAGCGTGGTCTTATAATCATACAGGAGCATCAACAGAGAACCGTAAGTTTCCTCGGGACCCGCCGCCGGCTTCAAATGCGTATACGACCAGAGCGGGAAGAAACCATTGTCTTTCTGGGATGACACCTCCATCCTGCCCGTGGGCTTCTTGTCCTTGTCTTTAACCGGCGTGACATCCACTGTGTTCCGATACCAGCAGGCCGGCAAACTCCAAAAGGTTTTGCCATACGTCTCGCCCCACGAGTTGGTTGGCGTCACCGTGTCAAGGGCGCCCTGATTCTTGTACCCGAACACCGGAAATAGGCACGACTCCATGCGCCGGGCATCACTGGAATAGGTTCCCCACAACACGGTGCCGGTGGTGGTTTTTGCGACCTGATCATAGTCACGCGACCACAACGGGAACAACCAGCCCCCGGAATGTTTCCCGGTTCGCACCCCAAGCAACGGCGTCAGCGGATAATAAAAGCCATCGTTAGAATCCCGGTTCCAGCCAACCAGCAGGGTATAGAATTGCTTCCAGCCGTCATGGAAGTAAAATGGCAGGAAATACCCTTGATGCCGATCTTCCCCCCACCGCTCCGAAAACAGCCCCAACAGTGCGTCCAACTGCTTCTCCTTGCCCTCGTGCGTCATCATGGACAGCAGGGGCGGATATAAGTCATATTCCGATTTGTCCCTTGTCCAATGCGCATAGGGAAGCGAAATAAAGGTGTCTTCGTCCTTGTCGCGATAAAATAGTGGGAACACATGCGAGGCTCCCGCCTTTTTTCCCCAACTGACATGTGCCAAGGGCCCGAGGGTCCATAAGTCAGTCCGATCCTGCCTGTGCGTCATCCAGGAAAGAAGCGGCGCGATGAGGGTATTCGTTGACGTAGCGCCCCAAGTCCACTGCGACCACGGCAGGGAAAGGAACGTGCCGCTTGGCCGATCCTGGTAATAAAGTGGCAGGATGTGGGAGGAACCGGCCCCTTCTCCCCAACTGAAATGGGCCATACCGGCGACCGTCCACAAATCCTTGGCCTTCGGTGTCGCCGAATAGAAGGTAAGTAACGGCGGCACCACTGTCTTCTTGGCACCCGTCTCAGCATTCCCCCACTTGGCCACAATCGGCGAAATCAACCGGTCATCACGGCCATCCCACCAGTAGAACGGCAACAAATGATGCGACACGCCCGCCAAGTCACGCCGCCAATGGAAGAGCGGGGCCACAATCCACAAATCCCGGCTGTTGGCCTCGCGAATCTGACCCGACAATAATGGCCAGATCATCCAATTCCGGCCATCCTTCCTGGTTTGCCACCCCCCAGCCAGGGTCGCCACCGTTTTCCCGTCCGGCCCCTCACTCCGATACCACAGCGGATGTACGCTTTGCCACGTTTCCGAACCCTCATGCCGGGTCCCGGACGTGTAAAGCGGCGTGTACAGTTGATGATCTTTTCCCTGCGCCATGCGCAACATGACCGGCGGAATCAATTGCCAGTCACTACCATCACGGGAGGAACTGCTCGACCACGGAATGGACAGAAACATCCGCCTGAATTGATTGCTGCTCGAATAATAAAATGGGAAAACATGGCTGCTCACCGCATTTTCGCGTTGTCCGAAATGTGCCAATGGCCCCGCCAGCCAAGTCTCGCTGCTGGTCTTGGTTTTGCGGCCACCGGATAACAGCGGAACCGCCACCCATCCCAATCCATCCTTATCCTTACTCATGCCGCCAAGCAGCGTGATCACCGTCTGGCGATCATCCTGCTGACGCGTATAGTAGGCTGGAAAGAGCAGATCCCAGCGTCGATCAGCCGCACGATAGCGGGAATACAGGAGGGAATAGAACCACGTCTCTTGAGCAGAACTGCCGCGAACATAGAGAGGCAGGACAGCCTCGCCCTTTCCGCGCGGGGAGTCGGAGCCCCACTGATGACAGAGCGGCCATGCCAGGAACCGGTAATAATCGTAGGCGCCATTCGAATAACTCCCCACCAAGGGCCACACCCGCCACCCACGCCCATCAACCTCATTATTAATGTTAATAAATGGCCAGACGATATTCAGCGAATAGCCGCGCCCGCTCTTCGTGTAGCACCAAGCCGGAATCAAGGCATCAGTACCACCTTCTGTCCCGAGCGGGTGTCCAAAATGCCAATACAGGGGGAACCCCACCACATAGCCGTCGCCCCAGAACATCGGGAAAAATCGATTCTCACGCTCGACTCGGTTAAACTGGCCAAGCGGCCAAAGCAGGCTGTAGATTTTTTTCGGATTATCCAAACCGTACACTGAGCACAAGGGGCGCAAGGCCATGTATTCGTCGGATTTCTCAAAGAACGGCCAGAGTACCGAGAGGGTTGGACTCTTGTAGTAGAGAATCGGCCACAAGGGAATGCGATCCTTGGCCGCCTGGGGATCGGTATCCGTCTCGCTTGAGTAATAAGGCGTCCCCTTCAACTCCGGCGTGGAGCATCCCGAGAACAAGAGCCCCATAACCGGAAGCAGTCCCAGAAGCACGATGAGCCGAACTGTAGTCAGGGGCATCATTACCTCACCTTTCTATTTATTGACCCGGGTAGGGCGGTCTCGCCGTCGAGCGCCGCAGCTCCCACAGAGCATCTCTATGCGCTTCCACTTAACACGGCGGGCAACGGCTCGTGCTTCGTAGCGAAGGCAGCGGCCTTCGCTGACTTCGCAGAGTAGCACGCACCTGCCCTACCAAGAGAATCTCTCAAAAATCGTTCTGGGAGCGCTTCTTCAAAAAGAAACTGCCAATTCCCACTACAACCAACCCGATCACGAGCCCGATCCCCGCGATCTTGAGCCAGCCCCAATGCGGAGTCTCGGCGACAGGAACGGGCTCATCGTGCACTGGCAAAGCAACAGGGACATTGGTGGTCACCGGAACGATTACAGGTGGCGGCGGGGGAGGCAACGGCGGCAATGCTGCAAACCCCTTGGAGAGCAACTCGGTCGCCTTCGCGTCCCGAACCTTCCGGTCTTTGCTGCCGAGCACAACGGCAATCACACGCCGTCCGTTTCGCTGGGCCGTGGCGACAATGGAATAGCCCCCCGCGTTGATGAACCCCGTCTTGAGCCCGTCACACCCCGCAACCGCATGCAAGAGATGGTTGTGATTGCGCATCACCTGGGCATTGGGCCCTTCTCGAAATTTCCGAACTTGCGTCGAGGTATACTTAAAAATCTCCGGATGCTGGGAAATTAACGCGCAGGACAACTTGGCCAAATCACGGGCCGTAGACGTGTCACCCGCCTGTCCGCCCGAGGGAGGAAGGCCATGTACCGAGTGGAAACTCGTACTGGTCATACCCAGTTCCGCCGCCTTCTTGTTCATCAGTTCTACAAAGCCGGCGGATGACCCTGATACATTCAGCGCCATGGCCATGGCGGAGTCATTGGCGGACTGGATCATCAGGGCGTACATCAGATCTTCAAAAGCAAAGGTTTCCCCCTCCTTTAGATACACTTGCGATCCCCCCACCCGCGCCGACTCAGCGGTTACGTTCACCGAATTGCTCAGACTGAGTTGACCCGCGGCAATCCTGTCGAGCAATACCATCATGTCCATGAGCTTGATAACACTCGCCGGGAAGCCTGGCGCATCCGCATTTTGCTCAAACAGCACCTTTCCGGTGGCCGCGTCCACCACGACCGCGCCGAGATAAGGATCCGCCGAACGCGTCGCCAATGCGGTTCGCCCTGAGACTACCTTTTTTGCTCTGCTGGCTTTGGCGGGATGAAGCGACTTTGTCGGCGTCTTAGTCTCCGCCAGGGCGCTTCCCCCAACCGTCAGCGCCACCGCACACACCGCCACACCCATCCATCGCATTGATATTGTTGTCGTCATGAATTGAATACACTTTCAGATAAATATAATGGGCACAAAATTTAACGGATTCACCCCTCCGTGTCCACATCGGATCAATCCTGGCGGACTCGTTCCCTTCTCGCGAAACCAACTCAACTCATAAAAAAGTGATCGCGTCTGGCATGTCGGTCAGTTTCTCTCCGCCCGACGTGGTGACGGCAAAGGTGTTTTCGATACCAATCGCCCCTTTGCCGGGCATGACGAACTTGGGTTCGATGGCAATCGTCTGGCCTGCCTGAAGGGGCTCTTTGAATCCTTTTGCGATGACCGGAAATTCATCCAGTTCAAGCCCGACCCCGTGGCCGACGAAACGGGCCTGCTCGCCAGGCATCCCCATAAAGCACTTACTTAGCCCCGCCCGATCGGCCATTTCAACGGCGTCTTGGTAGAGTTTTTCACACAGGGCGCCCGGCTTTAATTCCTTCTGGAGAAACGCCTGTATTTCCAGCGAAACCTCAAAAGCTCTCTGCAAATCCGGATCCAACCGCCCTATGACAAAAATACGGGTCATGTCGGCAAGGTATCCATTAAAAACGCCGGTGTAATCTATCAGAACCGGTTCGTTTTCTTTGATGATTTGGAGCGACGAACCTCCGGGCGAAGCGCTGGACAGGCCACGTCCGGTAACGGCGCCATCGAAACAGCCATAGGACGCCGCCCCCCCGGCGGAAACAGCCAGTCCCATAAATAGTTCCTGACTGAAGGCCCTCATGCGGATATACCCCTCGTTACCAGCCTTGCGAAGCCGGTATTCGAACTCGGCGGCCACATCCACTTCCCGCATACCGGCCTTCAGGAAATGAGGCACTTGGCCAAAGACCAAGCAGAGAGCGCGACCGCATCGCCGTATCTGCTCAAGCTCATAGGGCGACTTGACGGAACGCACATCACGATTCAAAACTGAGATGTCAGTGAAGGCACAACCGGGCAGCACTTTGTTATAATAATTTAACTGGTGCACCGGGACCGCGTCGAATGTCATGCCAATTTTTTTAATCCTTGAACTGAACAGATCCGGAAGATCTTTGCTGGCGGGAAAGGACCTGACATCGGCAAGAACGCTCTCTTCTTTGGCCCGGGAGAAACTTTTGCGCACCAGCAGCATCGGCTCTCCTTCAACCGGCATCCACAAGACAGAATTCTGGCGCGTTCCGGAAAAATAATACACGTCGACCGGAACGATAAACAACGCCCCATCAAGTCCCTTGTCTTTGAGCAGGGACTGCATGCGGGCAATACGAGATTGAACTTCCTCACGGTTAATCATGACATCAATCCCCAACCCCTTAAAGCCGAATGTCCCCGTTTCCGTGAAGTGGGATAGGCCTTATTAGGTGCCGGCAACTCGCCCGGAAGTCCGGCGGCGGATCGCAATTCCTTGATCTGGTCACGGAGCATGGCGGCACGCTCGAATTCCAGGGTCTTTGCCGCGTCCACCATCTCAGCCTCCATCTCGCGTAGCGTGGCGTAAATATCAAAATCCACACCGCTCTCCTTGGCCACAAGGGCCTCGATCTCCTGGCCCTTGTACTCGATGACCAGTCCTTCCTGAATGCTCTTCTGGATGCCCACCGGGGTTATGTTGTTCACGCGGTTGTACTCGATCTGCGCGGCCCGGCGCGCCTCGGTCACCTCCATCATCCGCCGCATAGAGTTGGTGATCTGGTCGGCATAGAGAATCACCTTGCCGTCCAGATGCCGCGCCGCTCGCCCCGCCGTCTGAATCAGAGAGGTTTCAGAGCGCAAAAACCCTTCCTTGTCGGCATCCAGGACCGCCACCAGCGAAACTTCCGGGAGATCAAGGCCTTCCCTGAGCAGATTGATCCCGATCAGGCAGTCGAAGTCGGCCTTGCGCAGGCTTCGCAAAATTTCGACACGCTCAATGGCGTTGATATCGGAATGCAAATAGCGAATCTTGAGCCCCACGGACTTAAGATATTCAGACAGGTCTTCCGACGTCCGTTTGGTCAAGGTGGTTACCAACACCCGCTCGCCTTTTGCGGCATGGGCCCGGATTTCCTCCATAACATCATCAATCTGGTTCGCCAGCGGACGGACAACCACCGGCGGATCCACAATACCGGTCGGCCGGATCAACTGCATCACCGGCGGCGGCGAAATTTGGCGCTCATAAGGCCCGGGCGTGGCGGATGTAAAAATCATTGGACCCGTGGAAGCCATGAACTCTTCAAAGTTCATCGGCCGGTTATCCTTGGCCGATGGAAGCCGGAAGCCATGCTCCACCAGTACCGATTTCCGCGCCTGGTCGCCATTAAACATTCCCCGGATCTGCGGCAGACTCACATGCGACTCGTCCATGATCGTCAGAAACTCGCCGCGGAAATAACTCAGCAATGTCGCCGGCTTTTCGCCTGGTTTTCGCCCGCTCAGGTGCCGGGAATAATTCTCGATACCGGAACAAAACCCGATCTCCTTCATCATCTCCATGTCATACATCGTCCGCATCTTGATCCGCTGCGCCTCCAGCAACTTGCCGTTGGCTTCAAACCACCGGACGCGCTCCTCCATCTCCGCCACGATGGCGGCAATGGCGCCCTCAATTTTCTCGTAAGGCATCACAAAATGGGTGGCCGGCGAAATCAGAACATGCTCCAGCGTCCCTTCGACATGACCACTCACCCCATCGAACGATTGGGCGCGCTCGAGAAGATCACCGAAGAAATCCAGTCGGATGCCCTTGATGGAATACGAGGGAAACACATCAACGGTGTCGCCCCGCACCCGGAACGAACCCGGCTCCGGCGCATAATCATTCCGGGTATACTGGATATCCACGAGCCGCTTCAGGATCTCATCCCGATCCACGGTGTCGCCCACGCGGGCCTCCACCACCATCTGCTTGTAATCTTCCGGCGAACCGAGACCATAGATACAGGAAACCGAGGCCACAATGATGACATCGTCGCGGGACAACAGTGAGTTGGTGGCGGAAAGACGCAGCCGTTCGATTTCCTTGTTGATCGAAGCGTCCTTTTCAATGTAGGTATCCGTCTGCGGAATATAGGCTTCCGGCTGGTAATAGTCGTAATAACTGACGAAGTATTCCACGGCGTTGCCTGGAAATAGTGACTTCAATTCCGAATAAAGCTGGGCTGCCAGCGTCTTGTTGTGCGAGATCACCAGCGTCGGTCGCCCATGGCGGGCAATGACATTCGCCATGGTAAAGGTCTTGCCTGATCCCGTAACCCCTTCGAGAATCTGGAAACGGCTTCCATCGGCCAATCCCTTCACCAGTGCCTCAATCGCCTCAGGCTGATCGCCTGTGGGCTTATACGGCGCCTCGAGTTTGAATACTGAGCTGTTCACAGGGCCAGCATCCGCTCCAGACAAAGGCGTGCATCCGACACCAGGTTGACCGGCACTTTTATCGAATGGCGATCCGGCCAGTCGCTCAGGACCCGCAGCAGATTCTGCTCGTTGGTTTTTGCCATGTTCGGGCAGAACGAGCCGCGCAGCATCCGGATGGTGAGGCGATCCTTGTACTCCTCCGCCAGACGCTTCACGAGTTGGGATTCCGTCCCAATCACAACGGTCGAGCCTGCCGGGGCAGACTGAACATACTTGATGATCTGCGAAGTCGAGCCGTGAGCATCCACCATCCGGACGACCTCCTTCGGGGCTTCAGGATGCACAATGATCTTGGCCTCCGGCAACCGGTCACGAACCGCCTGCACATCCGATACGGTAAAGTTCACGTGGATGGGACAGAAACCGCCCCAGACAAGCACCCTGACGTTCCGAAGCGCCTCAAGGGTAAGGCCGCCATCCGGTTTCTGATACTCATAGATGGCCGTTTCCTCATCGTGAATCCCCAGGTCATGAGCGCTGTTAAGGCCGAGATGTATATCCGGAAGGAAGAAGATTTTCTTGCCTTGGTTGAGCGCCCATTGAAACACCTTCGCGGCATTGCTTGAGGTACAGGCGCTCCCCCCGGCGCGGCCACAGAACGCCTTGAGGCGTGCGGTACTGTTTACATACACCACCGGCAGCCAGTCTGCCCCCTGCTGGTTCAGGAACGACCAGGCCTTCTCCACCTGGCCCTCATCCGCCATCGCCGCCATCGGGCAACCCGCTGCCGGCTCCGGCATAAAGACGCGCTGAGCCGGGGTGGTCAGGATATCTGCCGACTCGGCCATAAAATGAACACCACAAAACACGATCCGTTCCGCCTGACTGGCAGCCGCCTTGCGGGCCAGTTCGAGCGAATCGCCAATCACATCCGCATGGCATAAAACGGCCGGACTCTGGTAATGATGCCCCAAAATCATCAAACGTCCGCCCCATTCCCGACGGATGCCCTCAATCTGTTCGCAACTGGTTGTCATGCTTGTTTCGCTCCTCGGCAAAGGATATTATCAAGAAATACGGAAGAGGGTTGCAAAAAAAAGGGGAAAAGCATAGATTCAGCGCCCTGTTGATAAAGACGTACCTGTAGCCTAATGGACAAGGCATCTGACTACGGATCAGAAGATTGGAGGTTCGACTCCTCCCAGGTACGCCAATTCCTAATCAACGCGAGCTTTTCTGACGTGAGCCTGCTTCCCGTTCCGAAGCGCGACGATTTCCTTCTCAACACTGGCAACGCCCTGGGCCGTCGTGTGGACTTCAAGAGTCAAATCGACCACATGCCGTTGTGCGGGGGCCAATCGGATCACTCTGCCCTTCTGGCGCTCAAGACTCTTCGGATTCGGGAAGTTTGTACCGGGCTCGAGCCCTGTGGCATATCCGTCACCCTCGCCTACCGTGTTCTTCCATTGGGTAAAACAGGGTAGTTGCCTGATATTATAACGAAGCGCAACCCCTTTGCTCCCGGCTTTGTCCCGCAACATGGCAACCGTATTCCCTTTCCGGTCGGCGCAAAACTGGTGAAAATAGACCTGCTCGATATAGCCCGGAGTGGGGGGAAGATACGTGTCATACCCCTTGAGGCCTTCCTCAGCCTGGGCATCGCGCGGTTCCACCCATCGGCTCGGAGCCACCAACCGGCTGCCTTTCCCCAGAAAAGGTTCGCCAAAATTGCAATGGTAAAGCAACTCCAACTCCCGCTCAACCGTGTTCATGTTCACCACTTCATCATGGATGGTGACTGAATTACTCCCAACCACAGTCGAGATCCGGGTTTCCAGCCGCAGGCACGGGAAGAACAACATGCCCTCATCCACCGTTCCGGAGACCACCAATTCCGTGGTACCGCCGGCCTCCTTGACCGCCACCGTCACCCCATTGGCCGGGATGTTGGCAATCCTGCCGTGCAAGGGGAGCATGATCTCGGAGGGGTTCCCATTGTTATCCACAACAATATCTTTCCCGGGAGCTCCATTGGAGTTCAACCCGCAGCGCACGATACATTCATCAAACCCCTGCAACCATCCCAAGCCCCCGGCGTCCCAAGCGTTGACATACAGCGGGTTTACGGGACCCGTCACCGGTGACCGCCACCCGATCTCACACCCATCAAATCGCCCTTTCCATAGTCCCATCCCCCGGGTGGGAACAATCGTGAAGGATAGAGCACCGTTGTTGACGTCAATGACATCCACACCCTCGGCGAACCCACCGTGCAGAGTTCGCTTCACAATAGACCAGTCGCCCGTCCCTTGGCATCCCGCCGTTTCAGCGGTAATACTGAACGTGTCACGCCAGATACCCGCCTTGACATCCGTCAAGACCCAGTTATTTTCTTTTTGCATCGGCCTGCGGATCATAAATCTGCTCCTTTATTTTCGGTCAGGTAATAATTTTTCGCCCTGAGACTGATTTGCGGCGCGCCACTTCTGAAGCTCCTTCAGTAGGACAGCATGACCGGCGAGAACCTGATGGATCACCCCTGCCTCATTTTCACGGGATATAGGGAAAGGCATGCTGCGTGACACATAAGTCAGGAGTTCGTCGTTGGCCCAAGCGGGTTGGCGTAATCGCAGGAACGTCAGCAAATCCGTGCGGGAGGCATTCCACTTTGCCCGAATATAGGTTCTGCCACTCAGAATGGGGTGTTTGAGATCCGCCAACCCAAGTCCCTCTGGGGCCCAATTCGGATCATCGGGAACATCCACACGGGGAAATGCCATGGAACAAATATCGACGGGTGTCACCCCGAAATCACCCGACCGGATCATCGTGGTAATCCAGATGGCGGTCTCCCCCGTTGATGAAATGACGCGCCAGAATTGGGCCGGAAGCCCGGGAATGCGGTTGTCGGGGCCAACATCGCCAATAGGCTCGACCGTATAGCCCTTTATTTTCATGCACATGGGCATGTTGTAACCGTGAACCAATCTGATGCCGAGACGGATCGCAGAGCCTTCGGGTTCCGCCATAAAGGCGGCCACATTCGGCTCGGACGCATCATTGGTGGACACCGGCACAGCGCGCAATATCATCCCTGCAGCTTGCGGATGGAATCCGTCAAAATCCTCGGCCGTCAGGGAAAATGGCTTGAACGGCTTTGCGCTATTCTTGCCCGCCACAATCCAGAACGCCACCAGCAGCGTACAGGCTACCAAAAAGGCCGGAACAAGATGCTTCTTCATGGCAACTACCGCCGACGTTGGGGACGTTTCCCAAAAGATCGTCCCTGATGACCGCCCCCCTGATGGCC
>JBAXPK010000072.1:0-11785 GCA_037132275.1 bacterium | reverse complement strand
GATTACGATTACGATTAAGTTACTGCCCGGGATTGGCTTTTATAAAATCTCCCGCAGTTTTGGGACGCTTATCAGGTATTGTGTCAGTTGGTTCGATATGGTTAAATCCCAAGCTGTTCTTGGTTAGTCACGGCGCCGTCTTCCTGAGAGTAACCGAACTGCGTTGCGTGTGCGAATAATCAAGGAGAATCAGGGGTGGATTACTGCGAGCGAAACACAGTATTCCTTGCCCCTGATCCCTTTTCAGAAGTGAGGTCAAAATGCAACTATTCATAGAGCGCTGCGCCCGATCTCTCTTGGGCAAGATCCTCCCGTCACGAATCAACCACAACCCGCGCGCATTCGCATTACGGATGTTGCATGCGGGGGTAAAAGGGGCTCTTCTCTTTATGGCTGCATCGGGCTTCGCGGGGTCGTACGTGATCCCGACGGACCAACCAGGTTGGACGGTGACGGCAACGGTGTCGCCTGAACCGGTCCTCTGCTCCGTTAACTCGGCGGGCGCCGGGGCCGTGGTCATGAATGATCCATTCACGGTTACCGTTCAGGCAACCTATGACAGCACCGTGCCCGGAAGCACCACCACGCTGGGTATGGGAAGTGATCCCGGAGTTAGCGTCGTCTGGCACTGCGTGAATGATTCAACCTGGAGCGCAACGGTGACGCCGGGGGTGGATACCTTGATTAACGGGCGGAGCATGGATTTTCGCGGCACGGTTTCTTACTCAGGCGACAACGGGAGCGCTTCCGCCTCGTTCAGTAGCACCATCTACGTCCACAAAGAGCTGGTTCTCTCCATGTCATCACCCAGTAGCTCTATAATCGACATGTATCTCTTCAGGCCCGAGGGATTCAAAGGGTCGATATGGCCTAACGCTGCCGCTGTTAATGGCGGGAAGATTCGCGTGGTCGAGTCTGGCCCCTTCAACATCTCCCCTAAGGAGATTACCACGGGGCCGAAGGAGTACGATCTGTACCGGGATAACGGAACGGCTGCCGCCTCGATCACCGCACCTCTCGCCTCGGCGGTGGATGAGAATGGCTATATCAACGGGACGGTTACCCTTTCCTCCACGGATGGCGCCCGGCGGAGCAGTCATCAGTTTCACGTCAGCTTGCCGTTTGCGCTTGTGGCGAACATCGGCGGGAACGTGATCCTGCGCTCCCGCGAGAATGCGATCATCGCTCCGCGGTTCGTGGCGGAATACGAGGTCCTGCTTCCCGGCGACGTGGTGGAGGTGCTGGGAAAGGGAAGCGAGGATGGCGACTTGATCTTGCGTTTCTGCGATGGACACGCGACGAGGATCCAGTCGTTCTGGGGTATTCGTATCCAGCTCGGGCAGGCCCACGGGGTCGACTCGGAGCGCTCCTCAATCACGTTTTCGCTCCTGAACCAGAGCATCGACGTCGCGCAGAACCCGCGGGACTATGGCCGTGTCCTCATTACTGATTATATTGCTGATGCCGCCGGCAATGCGCTGGTGCCGGGTTCCGGGATGGTTCGATGGGGTTTCCGGAAGGCCGGAACTGAGGGCATGAAGTATGTTTTTGAGAAAGCCGGTGTATCAAAGTCAAAAGCGCTAGAGGCCGCCTCCGTTCGGGCTGCCGGGAGTGACCCTTTCGCCAGTTCCACATACATCCACGCCCAGTTCTTTTCGGACGGGACGTTGCGGGCGCAGTCGTTCGACGGTATGGTGTCCCTCTCTGCAGATACAGTTGAAAAATCGATTCCGGCGGGCGCCTCCGTGTTGTTGAATCTGAACGCAGATGTTCCTGAAATATCCGGTCTCGCCGTCAATGAGCCCGCCGCTGGATCTTCGGATTTTCAGTGGTCGGTATTGAACAATACCGTGCTTACCAATCGCACCCCTTACCTGGAGATTCTCTATGCGTTCGGCGAGGGAGTCTTCAAGTTAAACACATTGGAGTGCCGGATCAACGGCGTCCTGGCCACGGAGTATTGCTCGATCGGTATCCAGAAGGCGGAACTGCGCACGCCCCCCGAGCTGGCGCTTGTGCCGGGGACGAACCATCTCGAAGCCGCGGTAACCTGTCTCTCGGGGGAGCGCCGAACGGCCGCCGTCGATGTGATTTACAATGCCTCGGTTCCTCCGCCCGCCCCCGCAAACCTGAATGCCGTATCGTCAACCAATGGCGTGTGGCTCACCTGGAGTCCGGACGGCACTCGTGATCTGCTGGGCTACCATGTCTATCGCGCCGCGTCCGAGTCCGGCACCGTCGAGCGCCTGACGCTGGCCCCCTGTCCGGTTGCAAGTTGGCTCGATTCCACACCGGGCGGCATCTCCAATTCATCACGCTGGTATGCGATTGAGTCCGTCTTTGCCGCCTCCGCCACAAGTCAAAGGAGCCCGGCGATAGAGGCTTCGCCCGCGCCATGGAATACCAATTCGCCTTCGATTACGCTAACGCCTCAGACCGGAGGGATCCAGATCATCCCTGCCGATATCTCCGCCAGTTATCGACCCTGCCAGGTTGAACGGGCCCCGTCGGCCTCGGGCCCCTGGACGAATGTGTTGGGCGGAGTGTATTTCGGGCCGGCCGGTATGCTCGATACGGACGCCGCACCGGAGCTCGACTACTGGTATCGTCCCGTGGCCCTCAATAACGATGGATCGCGGTCGTACGGTCCTCCGGTGGGAGCGGTGCAGCGCCCCTCCGGCCTGGCATCGTTGCCCGCGGGACTTTCCGTCTGGCGCGAGGCTGGACTTACCCATCTGCGCTGGAATCCTTCGGCAAGCACGGTGCTGGGCGGCTATCATGTGTACCGGAGTCAGGGCTCAGGCTTCATCTGTCTGGCTACGAATCTGCCGAATGCCACGACCTTCACGGATAGCGTGGCCACCGTCGGGGATCACCAGTGGCGCATTGTTCCCGTCTCGACCAATGGAGCGGAGGGGACAGGATACGCGGAGATCAGTCTAGCCTGGTGGACGGCTTCAGGCCCCATTGGCAGCTTCAGGTTCACTCGACCCTATTTGGATTGCTTGAAAACGAGCAGTTTCATCGATCTAAGCGTGGAGCGGGTCGGGGGCACCCACGAGGCGGCTTTTATCCAATTCGGTACACAGCCTGACACCGCCGACACTAATACGGATTTCAACCCCATAGGCGGAACCTTGGTATTCAATGCAGGCGAAACGCTCAAGACGGTTCGAGTCCAGCTGGTGAATGATGCGAGCAATACGGGAACCGAAACGTTCATGCTGAATCTGACTTCCGCCGCTGGCGGGGCCCAGTTGGAATACCCGAGCATGGCTAGGATATCCCTCATCAACAGCAACGCCTTGCCCCCTCCTGAAGTGATCGGGTCAACCAATATCACCGCCGCCGTCGGCTTGCCTATTTCATGCTGGATTGAGTCGCTGAACCGGGTCACGCGATTTGTGGCCGATACGCCACCCGTCTGGCTTCGAGTGAACTCCGGCGATGGCCGGTTTGAGGGTACACCCGATACTCCGGGATGTTTTGATGTGCCGGTCACCCTCTACAACTCGGTGTCCTCCACCACGGTCGTATTCCGGATCCAGGTCTACGGCGCCCCCGCACTGGACTGGCAGTCCAGTCAGGTCGGAACGTCGAAGTGGCTGGGTGCCTGCTATGCTCAGGGATTATACGTACTGGCCGGTCAGGCGGGCGCCATTGCCCGCTCGGCCAACGGCCAGTCCTGGAACTCAGCCACCTCGGGGGTTTCTGTCGCCCTGAATGGCGTTGCGCAGAGCACTAACCAATGGATCGTCGTTGGCGATGGTGGAACAATCCTGTGCTCAACCGATGCCGCGACTTGGACGCCGCGAACGATCGGCCTGACGGTTCCCCTCTATGCGGTTGCGGGGGGGCTCGGGCAGACGGTTCTGGTCGGCAGCAACAAGACCATCTACTCATCCCCGGACACGCTCTCATGGGTGCTCAGGTTAACCAACGGGTTTAACCAGTTGGCCGGTGTGGCGTTTGGTAACAGCCGATTCGTTGCCGTAACACTCTCGATTCCCCGGGTCTTTGTTTCAACCAATCTCGTGCAGTGGGATCAGATCGACGCGTCTGTGGGGACAGGCTTTGACGACATTGCCTTTGGAAACGGTCGTTTTGTTGCCGTGGGGAGATCGGGCCGGATCTTCTCCTCCACTAATGGAGTAAACTGGACTCAGGAATATTCTCCCACCACCTTCTGGCTGCGCGCCGTGTGTTTTGGCGAAGGGGTCTTCTTCGCCGTGGGAGACGCAGGAACGATTCTCGTATCCGTGGATGGACAGAACTGGTCGGACGCGACCTGGGCCGGCGCGCAGATGTTGAGTGCGGTGTGTTGCGGAGACGGCCGCGTTATCATCGGCGGGCAGGATGGGTTGGTGCTGTCATCCACCTTACGCTTGGACAGTGACGGGGATGGCATCAGTGACGCGGATGAAGCGATTGCCGGGACTGACCGGCTGGATCGGAAGAGCTATTTCCGCATGGCGCTTCCCTCGATGCCTATGACCAATGGCGGTTTTAGGGTTCAGTGGGCAAGTCAGGCCGGAAAGCACTATGCGGTCTTTCAGACAAGCTCCCTGAGCACCCCCTTCGGTCTGCTTCAAAACGGGATCCTCGGACAGCCCGGCTATACCGAATACTTTGACCCCTGCCACCCAACTAATACAGTACGATTCTACAAGGTCGTGGTCGGCCCGTAAGGGCGACCAGAGTCACATCGCAACAGGGGATTTCAGCCTCTACGCGTTTTCCCCCATTTCTTCAATCAGTTGAAATCTTCTCTTTTTTCAGCGAAAGTGCATGGGTGTTCGCGGTTTTGACCATCAGGGATTCCCTGATGGTTAAATCAGGGTTCTCCTGAGTTGCTTTTCGTCGTTCCATTCACCACATTCTCCTTGGGGTATGGGTGGTTTGTGAATCATGCCGCTCATGACAAACTAATATTGGCATGATCGACCAAAAATATACATAAAGCATACTGACCACTTTTAAAATAGTTGTTGCCTATAACAATCCTTCTCGCTTTAATCAGCCGTATGGAGTTTGTGTGATGGGGGGCACAGAATAACGCTCATGAAACCGTTTGAAGAACTTCTTAAGGAGATGTGTGAGCTTAAAGCTTCCGACCTACTCCTTACCGTAGGGGCGTCCCCCCAGATGCGGATTAATGGTTCGCTGATGCCCACAAAGGATCCCCCGATGGATGGTGGATCCCTTGAGCGGATTGCCTTCAATCTGCTGGGTGAAGAAAGGTTCGCTACCCTCCGCCTGAAAAAAAGCGTCGATTTTTCCAAGGGATTCGAGGGACTGAGCCGGTTCCGTTTCAATTTCTACTACCAGCGCGATTCCATCGCCATCGCCATTCGGGTCATTCCCTTCAAGATCCCGGCATTCGAGGAACTGGGCCTGCCGGTGGCGGTCAAGGAGTTTGCCATGCGGCCCCACGGCTTGGTGCTGATCACGGGGCCGGCAGGGAGTGGGAAGTCCACCACACTGGCAGCCATGCTGGATTTCATCAACACCAGCCGCCGCCTCCATATTGTCTGTCTTGAGGATCCCGTCGAATATCTGCATCACCACAAGCTGAGCGTGATTGACCAGCGGGAAATCGGGGAGGATGCCCGCAGTTTCACCGAGGCCCTGCACAGCGTGTTCAGGCAGTCACCCGACGTGATCATGGTGGGCGAAATGCGCGACTTGGAGACCATTCAGCTGGTCTTGAGCCTTGCGGAAACCGGGCACCTGATCCTGGGAACCCTGCACACGCAGGATACCACCCACGCCATCAACCGGATTGTGGATGTCTTTCCGCCGGCCCAGCAGCAGCAGATCTACACGCAGCTTTCCATGGTCCTGGTGGGCGTGGTGGCCCAGCAACTCCTCGTCACCAGCGACGGCACACGCCGGGTGATGGCCTGCGAAATCATGAATGTCAACCAGGCCATCCGGAACTTGATCCGGGAAATGCAGGTGCAACAGCTTTATTCGGCCGTGCAGACCGGGCGAATGGATGGTATGGTCACTATGAATGAGTCCCTGAAGACGCTGTTTGAAAAAGGGATCATTGATCTCGGAACGGCGATGAGCCGGTCTCCGCGTGAAAAAGAATTGGGTCGTATGCTTGGAGTAAAACAATAGTCGGGAAGGGAGTTCATTATGAAGACGAGTCATATGTGCAGTTGGACGAGTCGTGTTGTAACGCTGATATTCGGCTGGTGCCTGGCATGGGGCGGGTCGGCTGGGCTGGTGTTCGCCGCCGGATCGGTCGATGCGCCTGCCTCTGCGGCCGACTCTGCGGCAGTTCCGATGTCCGAAAAGGTCACCATCAATGTGGATGACGGGCTTCTAACCCAGGTCTTGAACGCGTTTTCCCGGCAAACGGGCCGCAGTATCGTGGTCGGTCCCGAAGTGACCGGCAAGGTCACCGCCCGGCTGAGCGATATCCCCTGGCGGGATGCCTTGGATTCGATCCTGAAACCCTATGGGTACGGTTACTACCTGGTCGGGGATACGATCATTGTCAGTAGCTTGGATAAAATAGAAAAAATTGCCAAAGCGACAGCAGGGCCGACGAATATTACCATGTCGGCGGGGTCAGTTCCCGCAGCGCCGCCACCACCTGAACCTCTTGTTGTCAAGGTTCTTACGTTGAAATACGTGGACGCTTCCGACGTGATGGCTCTGATCGAACAGCAACTTACACCGGGGCGTGGGACGGTTTCACGGATGGCTATTCAAAGTCAAACCTGGTTGGGTGACTCCGGCATGAATGCGCGGGCGGGTGGCGGCGGGAATAGCGCCGAAACCCTGGGACGATTGAAAAGAGTTTCGGAAGAGAAGGGGTTGACGAAAGGGAAGTCCCTGATTGTGGTGGATACCAAGGCCGTGATTGACCGGATTGAGGATACCTTGCGCCAAATCGACGTGATGCCCACCCAGATTCAGATTGAAGCAAAATTTGTGGAAGTTCGGGCGGACTTGTTGCGGGATATTGGCGTGGAATGGGGTTCAGGGCCAAACGGAGCCACGCCGGGCGGCGCGCAGAACATTGGTTTCGTTCAAAAAAGCAAACTCTATGCGGCGGGTGGCCAACAGATTAGCGGTGGGGTGACCCCCTCGGCGTTTCTGCCCCAGAGCAGCGGACTGTCGGGAAGAACTCCAACCGGCGCCGGGCTTTCGTTTGCCTTCCAGAAACTGACGGATCTCCAATTTGATTTACTGTTGCATCTCATGCAGGAAGACACTTCGTATAATGTGCTCTCTGCGCCGCGGATTCTGACGATGAATAACCAGGATGCCACGATCATTGTGGGATCGAAATTTCCCATCATCAAATCCGACACCACGGCCGGGGGCGCGGGCGGCTCAACCACCTCGACCTCCCTGGAATACTACGAAAACATCGGTATCCAGTTGAAGGTGTTGCCGCAAGTCTGCGAGAATAACTTCATCAACCTGATCGTGCACCCGTCCGTCCGCGAAATGGTCGGCAAGGAATCAGGCAAGGTCGGGGTTAACGACACGGGCGCAGGCGCCAGTGTGTCGCTGACGGAATATCCCTTGCTGGATACGCGCGAGGCCGAAACGCAGGTGCTCCTGAAGAGTGGCCAGACGCTGGTGATCGGCGGGATGCTCAAGGACAAGAAGCAATCGACGCAGCTTAAGGTTCCCTTCCTGGGGAGCATTCCGCTTCTCGGCGTTCTCTTTCGTCGTGACACTGTGAGCACGGAAAAAACCGAACTTTTGATATTCCTGACCGCCACGATCCGCCCGCCCAACGAAGAGGCGGGTGTCAAGGCGCCGGAATCGGTTTCCGATGGCAAGATGACGCTGCATGAAGAGGTCGCCAAAAGCAACTCAAAGAACGCCAAGTAACTGCGGCGTCCCACAGGTATAATGCATAGCATGAACCAAGAAAAAGAGTTTGAACAGAAGCACGCAAAGCTCGCGAAGATGGCAGCGGCGAGTACGCCGCTGCCACGGATATCTTTTATTGAAAATCAAGCCCAAGGTATTTACGCCGTAGGCGCAATAATTTATTCCTTTGCGGTCTTCGTGTGCTTCTGTTCAAAATTCTTTTTCGCTCCGAATTCTGACCAATGGGATGCTGTTGAATTGAGGCTGTCATGATTGAAAGCCGGCTAGGTAATATTCTGGTGAAGCAGGGCCTCCTTACGGAAGCCCAGCTTGCCCTTGCCATTAGCCGACACGATGAAACAGGACAACTGCTCGGCGAATCCTTGACGGCGCTCGGCTTTGTCTCCCAGGAGGACATTGCCCATGCGGTGGCCGAGCAACTTGGCCTTCCCTTTTTTGAATTGGCCGATGACTTCAAGATGACCAAGGAGGAGGTCAAACTGGTGCCTGAGTCGGTGGCCCGGCGCTACTGCATCATTCCCGTCAAAAAAGACGCGGGGCTTTCGGTTACCCTGGTCATGAAAGATCCGCTGGATGTCGAGGCGATTGACACCGTGCGATCCTTGACGCGCCTCGAGATCCATAAAGCCATCAGCTCCGAGGCGCGCATCCGGGCGGCCATTGACAAATTTTACGCGGCCGAGGCGCATATCGAGCGGGATATGAAGGATATCGCCGAGATCGAGCCCGAAACCCCGATGGGCGCGATGAAGGATACGGTCGCAGTGGATGCCGACCAGTTGCGGGTTTCGGCGAATGACGCGCCCGTCGTGCGGTTTGTGAATCTCCTGCTGATGCAGGCTGTGCGCGACGGGGCCAGTGATATTCATTGCGAACCCGGCGAAAAGGATGTCACCGTGCGGATCCGTATTGACGGGGTGCTGCGCGAGGTTACGCCGCCGCCCAAGGCCATCTACTCGGCCATCGTGACGCGCATCAAAATCATGTCGAACATGGATATCTCCGAACGCCGGTTGCCCCTGGATGGCCGGTTCAAGTTCAAAGTTCATGACCGGATCATCGACATCCGGGTGTCCTCTCTGCCTCTAGCCCATGGCGAAAAACTGGTGTTGCGGGTGTTGGATCGGACGGCCTTGCTGGCGGATATGAAGGATGTCGGGTTTGGCGATGCCATGTTGAAGCGGTTCCAGCGCATGTTGCAGGCGCCGCATGGGATTATCCTGGTGACCGGGCCTACCGGGAGCGGCAAGACCACCACGCTCTATGGCGCCTTGAATTTCCTCAAGGATCCGGCGTGGAATATCCAGACGGTCGAGGACCCCATTGAATACCTGATTCCCGGTATTAACCAGATGCAGGTCAAGGAAGGCATTGGTCTTACTTTCGCCGCCGCCCTGCGATCCATTCTCCGGCAGGATCCCGATATGATCATGATCGGTGAAATCCGCGATTTGGAAACGGCGCAGATCGCCATCCGGGCGTCGCTGACCGGACATCTGGTGCTGAGTACGCTGCACACTAATGACTCGCCTTCGGCCTTGTGGCGCCTGCGCGATATCGGCCTGGAATCCTACCTGGTCGCCGCAACCATCCGGGCCGTGCTGTCGCAACGGCTCGTCAGGGAAATTTGCCCGGCGTGTAAGCAGGAGGTTAAGCCCTCGGTGGAGGGGCTCGAATTTGCCACCAGCGTGGTTCCCGATGCCGCCTCCTGGACCTATTTCCGGGGAACGGGCTGCCCGAAGTGCAACAAGACGGGGTACAAGGGCCGGACGGGAATTTTTGAATACCTGGAAGTGACCGATCCGATTCGCGAGATGATTTCGCAGAATACGGGCGGCGTCGCGTTCCGGAAAAAATGCATTGAGTTGGGAATGGAACCGCTAGTCCACAACGGTTTGAATCGGGTCAAGGACGGCACCACCACGATCGAAGAAGTCATGGGTGTTTGTACCGGGGATTAAGGAGTCATTATGCCGTTATTTCAATACACAGCCAAAGATTCCGGCGGACGGTTCATTAAAGGCGAGATCGAGTCGCCGTCCAAATATGAGGCGCTGTCCCAACTTTACACGCGGGGCTTGACCGTCATCGGGATGGACGCGGGCGCTGGCATGACAATGGCCACCCTGATTATGCCTAAGGCGAAGGCGACGAAAGGGCTGTTCCTCCGCCGTGTGAGCTTGAGTGAAAAAGCTATCTTTTGCCGCCAGATGTCCATTTCTGTCAGTTCCGGCATTTCGTTAAGGGAATCGATCGAGACCATCATGACGGATCAGGATAACGCCACCTTCCGTGCGGTACTGCAACGAATCGTTCGCGGACTGGACGACGGCTTGCCTTTTTCCGAGGCCATTGCCCATGAAAACAAAGTTTTCGACCGGCTGTTTGCCGCTTTGATCAAGTCGGCCGAGGAATCCGGGAGCATGACCGAGACCTTGAGCTATCTGGCGACCTCCATGGAGGCGTCCGACCGGCTGGCGCGCAAGGTGCGTAGCATTATGGCGTACCCGACGTTTGTGGGGGTCTTTTTCTTGATTGTATCGGTCGTGATGACGGTGTTCGTCCTGCCACGTTTTCAGGAAATATTCTCATCATTTGGCAGCGATCTGCCGACGATCACTCGTGTTGTGCTGTCCGTGAATACCTTTATCGTCAGGAATACGGTTGCCATTTTAGGAAGCCTTGCGGCGATTACGATTTTAGGGACACTCTATGTGAAGACGCCGTCGGGACGTGAGAACTATGACCGGATGCTGCTGAATATCCCGTTTTTCGGAGATTGTATCCGCAAGATGGCCGTCGCCCGGTTTTGCCGGAATCTGGGAGTGATGCTCCGGGGCGGTGTTCCGGTCACAACGGCCATTACCATCGCTGCGGAAGTGCTGGGGAATCGGGCAATTGAGGCGTCCTTGAAAAAGAGCTATGAACGCATTATTTCCGGGAGTGATATTGCCTCCAGTCTCGATCAAACCATGTTCCCGCGGCTGGTGGTGCGCATGATCGGGGTGGGGGAAGCCTCGGGCCGCCTGCCGGAAGTGCTCGAAAAGGTGTCAGAGGTGTATGAAGATCAGGTCGAGGGCTCCATCATGGTGGCCACTTCCATGTTCGAGCCTGTGATTATTGTCGTTTTCGGGTGTATCATCCTGGTGTTGGTATTGGCCATTTATCTACCTATCTTTACGATGGCCGCCCATGCGAGGTAAAATGATATGATGTGTCCCTTGGCGGTGAGTGTGGTCTGTATCGGCCATGTGCGGCAGCGACGATTTGGTGGTGAGTCCCCTGCCGCCTTGTGCGGCAGGGACGGAAGATAGGTGGCAAATGTGTGCGGTGTCGGCCAGTCACGTTCACCTGCGACCCAAGGTCGCGGGGGTCAAAATGAGAATAGATGGTTGATCTAAAGAGAAAAGAAGGAGGTGCGAATAAAAAATACACGGTGCGGGGAATTAGTGCGGATTAATTTTGAGGAACAGAAACAAAAACAACAAGTAAGGAAACAAGAAATGAAAGCGACAAATAAAGCAGGTTTTACGTTAATTGAGTTGATGGTGGTGGCGATTATTGTTGCCATCCTGGCGGCCGTGGCGATCCCGTTGATGTCAGCAAACAAGAAACGGGCGTATGCCACAGAGGCTCAGGCGGGGTGCTCTGCCATTAAGACGGCATTGCGGGTGATGCAGGCTGATTCAGGTATGCCTGTGTTAAGTAGTGTTGTCCCGAATGGAAATGTGAAGGGAATTAATGCGGGCGATCTGGATGGGACGTATTTCCTCACATCTGACTATAAGGTCACGTCAACCACGACCAACTTCATCATCGTGGTCACGGGCACCAAGGCAGTGGTAAGCGGCGAGACTCTGACCATGACGAACGACATTTCGAACGTGGCCGGATTCGGCGGTACGTTAGTGCAGTAATC
>JBAXPK010000071.1:0-11797 GCA_037132275.1 bacterium | reverse complement strand
GTTTGGATTTCCCGCATTTCTTCAATCAGTGGTGAAGTCCCTCTTCTCTGGATTAGCGCGAATTAGTGAAGATCAGTGGTGAAGCCGTCTCATTTAGAAATATTCAGGCCGCTGACAATGTCGCGGGAAAGTGACGATTGAAGATGATAGTGGATAAAGGCGCTCAGGAGAGTGTTGGCGGTCCGGGCCTGATCCAAGGTGCAGGTTGTGCGTTTGGCGATGGCCGGGGTATCCGTGGTTTCCCAGCCCCGCATCATGCCTAGAACATCGTGCGACACGGGCAGCATCAGGGTGTCCTGGGCGCTCCGGCAGGACCCGCATAACAGTCCACCCCGCGATATCGAAAACCCCACCGGCCGATCCGTCGGGAAAGCCCGTGTTCCGCAGTTAAGGCAAGCCGACAATTGGGGCGCCACCCCCAGATGTTTAAGCAACTTGAGCTCCGCCCAATTCAGAACCATCTCGGTGGTTCCCTGCTCAGCCAGGAAATTCAGGGTGCGGTCAGCCCAATCAAACAATACGGGGCAGGCCGCCCCATGCGGCGTCAGGCGGTTGAGCAGGTCACAGAGGTAGGAGGCGCTGAAAGAAGCCCGCCAGTCGTCCCGGAAGGCCCTTCTTGCGGCCAGGGGAGAGCATTCCTTCAGGATGTGAAGGGAGCTGTGACGGCTTTGATAGAAGAGCAATTCGCAGGTATAAAAACAGTCATATTGGCCTAAAAAATCATTTTTCGGTCGTTTGGCGCCCTTGGCAATGGTGACCATCCGCCCGTGATCCGGCGTAAGCCAGGAAATGATCTGGGACGTCCTTGAAAAAGGATCCAGCCGGATGACAATACCAGTGGTCTTGATAATCACGTGCAAAGCATAGGGAAGACTTCACCACTGATCCACACTAATTCGCACTGATTTGGGAAAGAAAGAGAATGTTTCGCGATTTTTGTGGCTGGCGAGTACCCATCCTTCGCGCAAGGCTACGGAGGGCAGGCTACCAGTCACAAAAATCGCGAAACGACCTTCCGTGGAAAATTGAAGATAATATAAAAGCGGTGCCCGCAAGCCGGAGTCTATTCCTCTGGATTCCCTGAAAAACCGTTGCGGGATTTTTGGCTGAGGTACTCCGCAGACGAAAATGCCGCAACATTCTTTTTCCTTTCCCGGATCAGTGCGAATTAGTGTGGATCAGTGGTGAAGTCTTTTTTCGGTGGTCCTGCTGGATCAAGTTCAAGCTTAATCCTTTCCCCTTTCCCTCTCGCAGCCATCTGAGTTCGCGGCGGCGCATTCGGCGGCGGTGGGGTGGGGTGTCATCCTCCTCGCCGGATAAGTGGTCGCACCCGTGGGCAAGGTAAAGGGCGAGTTCGTGGTTTTCACCTTGATGGGTTTGCCCCACGCGGCGGGCATGCTCAACGCTGATAACGAGTTCGCCATTATTCACATCCGGCTCTTCCCCGGGGAGGGCGGAATAATTAAAACTGATGACATCGGTCGGATAATCATGCCCCAGGCTGGCCGCATTGATTTTGCGGATACGGGCATCGTCAGTCAGGATAATGGAAATCTCCCCCCAGCGAATCCGGCCTTTTTTTGAGGCTTTCCCGAGAAGGAATGCGGCCAGCCTTTTGACCGTGTCGAGGTTTACGCGGCACTGTCTTTGAGCATTGATAACAGAAACCTTCATTTCTTAAATCGTACTTGGAGTGGCAGAAGACTTCACCACTTATCTTCACTATTAATCCGGCCACTAAATAGTAGCGTGAATGAAGATTCACCACCCGCTTGGAGTACCCTCCTTCGCCAAAGGCTACGGAGGGCACGCCAAGCTCGAGACACAGAGACACAGAGAATGCCTGATCCCGTGTGAATGTAGCGGGATTTTCGTTCGGGGAGTACCCCGAGCCAAAAATTCCGCTACGGTTTCATGGAGCCATACCATGAGAAACAGGAGAAAACACCTACCTCCTCCCTCTCGATGTATTCCTCCAAGAAACCGTGGCGTTTATTTTCTCCACATGTACTCGTGTGGAGAAAATAAACGCCACATTTGATTTCGCTTCTCGGTGGAATTACCTCTGTGTCTCTGTGCCTCAAGCGAAGCGGGTGGTGAAGGCTTATTTGTCTCATGGGAGCTGCTACTATTTAATGGCCGAAGTAATAGTGCGAATTAGTGAAGATAAGTTGAAGCCCTTCTGATTGGATTCCGTGCGGGCGATTTGATAGGGTATGCGCTCAGTAAATAAATGAGGTGGGTTTGATGAATGCGAAAATGGTTTTACTTCCGTTGGTGTTCCTAACGGGCATCCTGGCGGCTCATGGGGAGGGGTCGACCAATGCGCCTGCCGTGGTGTGCCTGAATCCGGTGTTTGATTTCGGGACGGTCTATCCCGATGCGGTGGTGCGGCATAGTTATGTGTTGACCAACCAGGGCGCCCGGACGGTAAAGCTCACCTCAGTGCATGCCACCTGTGGCTGTACCACCGCGACGGCCGCCACCCACGAGATTGCCCCCGGACAAACCACCACCGTGGATGTGGAAATAAATTTCAAGGGACGACGGGGACGCCAGAACAAGTCCGTCTATGCCGAGACGGATGATCCCGTGAACCGGGTTGTCCGGATGGAGTTTAACGGGCTGGTCATGGTGCCCATCGAGGTCAAGCCGGAGGGCATTCATTTCGGGACAATCGGGGTGGATGGCCGGGTCGAGCGGGAAGTCATACTCTCCGCAATCACGACCAACGAGTTTCATGTGGTATCCGCCCAATCGCCCTCCACGCAAATTACGGTGGTGTATGCCCCCCGGGAGGCGGGCAGGAAATATGGGATCAGGATAATCAGTGATGGCCCGCGGAGTCTGGGCTCTTTCATGACTGCGGTGGAGGTGCAGACCGATCACCCGATCCTCAAGACGATCTTAATTCCGGTGGCGGCGTTTGTCGCCGGGGATATCGTGCCCGCCCCGACCGTCCTGATGGCGATTCCATCGCCCACCAATGCGCCCAGAACCTCCTGGATCAATCTGTGGTCGCCGTCAGGCAAGGCGTTCAAGGTCACGAAGGTGGAGGCTCCCGACGGAATCACCACATCGTTAAACACCCTGACGCCCGACCGGGTTCAACTGGAAGTGAAGACGTGCGGATCCTTGACCGGCTTGGGCGGAAAGACCATCCGGATTGAAACCGATTTGCCTTCCCTGAAGGAACTCGTGATCCCCATACGAGTCCTGAACGCGAAGAAAGACTTCACCACTATTAATCCGGCAACAAAAGAGTAGCAATTCAGGATGAATATTTTACCACCCGCTACGCTTGAGACACAGAGGCACAGAGAATACAAATATGGCGTTTATTTCGTCTATGGGGGTACCCATAGTCAAAATAAACGCCACGGTTTCTTGAAGGAATACGTTGAGGGGGAGGAGTTTTCAATCAGCCCTCCTCTTTCTTCCGGTATGGCTCCCAGGAACCGTTGCGGGATTTTTAATTCTGGTACTCCGGAATTACAAATACCGCAACATTCTCTTCTGGCCTGCTGGGATTCTCTGTGTCTCTGCGTCTCAAGCGAAGCGGGTGGTGAAATCTTGTTTTCGCAATGTTAAGAAAGTCGCACAGCGGAATATGCCTTTTGTTGGCAATGATCTTTGCGGGGGTGCCTGCTTGGGCGGAGTCTGTTTTGCCGGATGTGCCGGATCGGGCGCCGGTTTTGGTGGAGTTGTTTTTCGAGGCCGGTTGTGAGAGTTGTGCCGAGATCCGGCAAACCGTCTTGCCCGAATTGGAACGGCGATATTCCGGCTATTACCAACTGGGTGAACGTGACATCGGAATTCAATCCAATTACCTCGCCTTGGTGCATTATCAGGAGGCGGCCGGCGTCAGGGACAACGAACCCGTCTCTATCGCGGTGGATGGAGGAGTGGATTACCTGGCAGGCGTGGAGCGTATCAAGGCAGGAGTGTTTCCGGCGCTTGAGCAGGCCATCGCCCGACATCTGGAAGGGCGGGGGCGTGACATACGGCCGCTGGCGGCGGCCCAAGTGGCGGAGTCCGGGCAACAGGGTCTGCAGCGACGGCTGGCAGGCTTTACCCTTGTGGGGGTGATGTGTGCGGCGGCGGTGGACAGTATCAATCCCTGCGCCATAGCCACGCTGGTTTTCTTCATGAGTCTTTTATCTGCGGCGAGGATGGGCGCCCGTCGCATGATGCTGGCCGGATTGGCCTTTCTGGCGGCGTGCTTTGTCACTTACCTGGGAATCGGTTTCGGGCTCCTGAGAGTACTCGACTTTCTCGTGGCGTTTCGTGAAGCACGACGGGTCATTGAATTTTCCCTGATGGCTGTCATGGTGTGGTTCGCCTTCCTGTCCTTCCGGGATGCGATCCGATACCGCCGGACAGGCCGGGCCGCAGATGTCACGCTGAAGCTTCCTGAATCGATTCAGATCCGGATTCACCGGGTCATCAAGGCCGGCATGAGGAAGCGAAACCTGGTCCTGGGCGGGATCGGGGTGGGCGTGGCCGTGACGTTGCTGGAAAGCGTCTGTACCGGGCAGGTCTATGTTCCGGCCCTGGTTATGATGCTGAAGAGCGGTCACTCCATGTGGCTCTGCACGCTTTATTTGCTGGTGTATAATGTGATCTTTGTTATGCCATTAGCCGTGGTGCTGGTCCTGACATGCGCCGGGATGAGTACGCCGGTGCTGGTCGAGTGGAGCCGGCGCAATGTGGTCACGAGTAAACTATTGATGGGGCTATTGTTTGTGGGAATGACGGTCTTGATGGTGTTGTTTCGCTAAATTGCGGGGATGGAGCCAAGATGAAGACTAAGGAAAAGCAGGTTAAAGTTCAGGGGAGTATGCGGGTGTTGGCGGCGCAGGCGAGGGCCGTGGCGGACACGCAGGCAGCCAAAGCGGAGAGTCGCATTGTCATTGCGGTTATTGGCGAGGATCGTCCGGGAATCATGGCCGGGGTGACCGGGGTCTTGGCTCACGTGAATGCGAATATCCTGGATGTGAGCCAGACGATCATGAGTGATCTCTTTACCATGGTCATGCTGGTGGATATCAAGGGAATATCGGTTCCTTTCTCAAAACTGAAGGCTACCCTGGAAGCCTACGGGCAGAGTTCAGGGCTTTCCATCATGGCGCAACATGAAGAGATATTCCGGGCGATGCATCGGGTTTAACCAGGTTGATCAGGTGGTGACAAATGGCAATCAGTTCGCAGGAAATAATTGAAACGCTGGGCATGATTCATGCCCAGAATCTGGATATCCGCACCGTGACCATGGGTGTTGACCTCCATGACTGCGCCGGCGAGGATGTCGTGCGTGTGGCCCGGAAGTGTTATGAAAAGGTCATGAGGATGGCCGGGCGGTTGGTTCCGACGGCGGAAGAGGTGGCGCAGGAATATGGCATTCCGATCATCAATAAACGTGTCTCGGTCACGCCGATAGCCTGGGTGGCGGCCGCTTGCGAGTCGCCGGATTATACCCCGATTGCCCGGGAACTGGATCGTGCCGCCCGGGAATTGGGTATCGATTTTATCGGAGGCTTTTCGGCCTTGGTCCAGAAAGGAATGACCCCGGCCGGGGAGGCCCTGATTCGCTGTATTCCCAGGGCGTTGGCGCAGACCTCCCGCTTGTGTTCTTCGGTCAATATCGGGACGACCAAGGCCGGCATCAATATGGATGCCGTGGCTTTGATGGGAGAAATCATCAAGGAAACCGCCGCCTTGACCGCGGACAGTGATGGGGGCGCCTGCGCCCGACTGGTCGTTTTTTGTAATGCGGTGGAAGATAATCCGTTCATGGCTGGCGCCTTCCTGGGGGCGGGTGAAGGCGATGGCGGGTTGTCGGTCGGGATTTCCGGCCCCGGCACCATCCGGGCCGTTGTTCAGTCGCTGGGACGTGATCTCGATTTGCAGCGGGTGGCCGAGGAAATCAAGCGGGTGGCGTTTAAGATAACCCGGGCGGGTGAGTTGGTGGGCCGGAAATGTGCGGCCCGTCTGGGGGTGCCCTTTAACATCATTGATCTGTCGTTGGCTCCCACGCCTGCGCCGGGGGATTCGGTCGCGGATATTTTGGAGGCGATGGGGTTGGATAAGGTGGGGTGTCCGGGAACGACCGCTGCGCTGGCGATGCTTAATGATGCCGTCAAGCGCGGGGGGGCGATGGCCACCAGTCGTGCGGGGGGAATGAGCGGGGCCTTTATCCCGGTGAGCGAAGATGCCACCATGGCGCGGCGTGCGGCGGAAGGGGCGTTAACCATCGAGAAGCTTGAAGCCATGACGGCGGTGTGTTCGGTGGGGTTGGATATGGTGATTGTCCCGGGCGATACCACGGCCGAAACCCTGAGCGGCATTATTGCGGATGAAGCCGCCATCGGAATGATCAATAAAAAGACCACGGCCGTGCGGGTGATTCCCGCGCCGGGGAAGCGGGTTGGCGATACGGTGGATTTTGGCGGGTTATTGGGAGGAGGGCCTGTCATGTCTGTCAATCCCCATTCCTGCGCGGTCTTCATCCGGCGCGGCGGGCGCATTCCCGCCCCTCTGCAAGGGTTGAGCAATTAAGCGTGACGACAAGCCGCCCAACTCAAGACATCAAGGATCGGCGGGAGGCGATATTCTTTCTACTCGTGATCCTGGCAGTCATGGTTATTGCGTATGGGCCACTGATGGGCGGGGTATGGGAGTTGAGTTCCCGTACCACCCAGGCGATCAACGCCTTTGTGCTTTTGGGCGTGGCTTTCTGGGACGCCTTCAGGGCTACCCTGCGAACAGGGGCCTTCCGGCCCGTCATAAACGCGCATGGCCTGTTGTTGTTCGGAATGTCCTGTCTGGCCCTGGCGACCGCCTCGTGGACGCAAGTCTGGCCTTTTGCTGTCATGGGCCTATGCCTGAACGTCGGGGCCTTGCTGTCGTTTTGCTTTGGGCGCACCGGGGTGAAGGCCTTTTATCCCGCGTTGGCAGGCTTCGGAGTCATGGTTTTCATGCTGGTTTGGGTGCCGCAAGTGGATGGGCTGCTTCGGGTGCTGGCCGGCCGGGCTACCTCATGGGTGTTACCCGTGCTGGGAATCCGGGCCGACCTGCTGATTCAGCAGGATCCGTTTCAAGTGTTTCTGGTGGCTGAAAAAGGCGCGGGCGTTTTCAGCGTGGCCACGGAATGCAATGGTTTCGGCATTCTCCTGTCATCGGTACTGTTGAGCCTGATCCTCACCCTCAGGCGCCGTGCCCCGATCACCAAGGTAGTCGCGCTGGCGACCCTGTCGGTGGTGATCGGGTTGGCGTTTAACATTATCCGGATTGTGGCGATTGCCGCCGCCACACTATGGACCACCGTTCGCTACTCATTCATTCACGAGGGGCTGGGAACCGTTATTTATCTGCTGGCGTTGCTGGCGGTGACGCTTCTGAATCGCGGGATGATTACTGGAACCCGTTCTTCATATTGTCACGATCCGGAAGTTCTTTGAAGTAAGCCCGGTGCTTGAGGATGAGTTCCCACTGTTTCGCATACTTCAGGAAGGCCCCGTAGGACGCCATCAGCGCGATGGCCAGGCCATGCCACCCGTCCAGAAAGCCGCGCCGCAGGATGTATCCTTTGACGAACCTGAAAAAAGGATGGGTCAGCATATCCAGCCAGAAGAATGTTCCGCCATGCACGAAGCGCTGCTGGGCGGTTATGGTGGAGAACCGGTTCAGCGTGTTGATATGGTCGGCCAGGTCATCATAGGTGTAATGCCAGATGGGATGTTTGAGCCGCTTGACCGGGCCGCGCACGATGACTTTATCGTGCGGTTCCTGTCCCTCGGTTCGGCCGTAATCCTTTTTAAAAAGCCGCAACTTGACATCGGGATACCATTCCCCGTGCCGTATCCAGCGGCCCAGATAATACACCTGGCGAGGAAATTCATACCCGATGAAGTGGCTGGCGCCGGATTCGAATTCCTTGAGAATCTCATCCCGAAGGGCCGGGGAGACTTCCTCGTCCGAATCCATGAACATCACCCAGGGATACTGCGCCAGTTCCCGGACCGTATTTCTTTGACCCACGTATCCACGCCATTCGCGTTGATGGACGTTGGGCGTGTATTGCCTGCAGATTTCCAGGGTCCGATCCGTGCTGAAACTGTCGAGGACGATAATCTCGTCGCACCAGAGCAGGCTTTCCAGGCAGCGCGCAATTTTTCGCTCCTCATTAAATGTGAGGATGCAGGCTGATATTTTTTCTCGCATAAGCAGGATCCGTTAGGGGTTCAGATTGTCTGGCGGGTTTGTTGGCGCGACGTTTGTTACAAGGCCCGGTACTCCATCTGTCTGCCGGGCCATTTCCCGGGCTTGGGCTTCCAACAGAAAATGGGTCGCGGATTCAATTTCCCTGAGTCCGTGAGCAATTTCAAGTTCACTGTTGCTCATGTTGACGTGACTGAACGTCTCCACGGCATCCACCACGTCCACCGGATTTGAGGTCAGGACGATGGAAGGATGAATCTGGATCTGCGGAATATTGGTGACGGCCCAATCACCGGAGTTGGTGTCCGCGCTGAAAAGGGCACGAACGGGGAGGGGAGGCGGGCGCGGGCTTGGAGGTTGTGGCGGTTTGGGATGGCAGCGAGTGACGGTTAGGATGATGCCCGTCAGCAATAAGACCGGAAATCCGACTGTCAGCCCCATGCGCCATTTCCGAAATCCTGTGAGCCCATTCCGCGTCCCGGCATTGGCATAAGACTGGATAAAGAGCCGTGTGGCCCCGATTTCCACCACATCGCCGTGTTTGAGAAGGGCTTCTTTAACCTCAGATTTGTTCACGATAAGCAGATTCGTTCCGCCCAGCGCCGTGATCCGGAGCGCGTTGTCAACAGGGGTGATCTCCGCATGGATTTCGCCGATATCGGGATCGGGGAGTTGAATGGAGCAGGAGGCCCCCCGGCCAATGGTGAGGGAGGAGCGGCCGACATCACACTGTTCGCCGCGCTTTTCCCCATTCAGAATGATCATTCGATAAACCATAGGATGGGGATACTACACAACCCTCTGAAAGACTTCACCACTGATCTTCACTGATTCGCACTAATCCGGGAAAAGAAAATGTTTCGCGATTATTATGCCTGGCGCGTTACGAAGTCGGTGTGGAGGGTTGGGGGCGGGACGGGGATGTCGAACCAGGCTTGAAGGTCGAGGTCGAGTCCGGCTCCATGCAGGTAGCTGTACAGCGCCTTCCTGAGTCCCCGGCCCAAGGCGTCGTGATCGCAGTCGATGGAATCAACGAAGGGCACTTCATTCCGGGCAAAGACCGGCTTGGGGAGCCTGGGTATGCGGATCCCGAAACGGCGCGGGTTCCGATAGATAGGGCTGTGAATGGTTAGGGCAAAACGATGCCAGTAGGCGGATTGAATGTAACCGGCGTCAAAGAGCTGACGGACATATTCCAGGGAATCAACAGTCTCCTGGCACGTCTGGGAGGGGCATCCATACATGAGATAGGCGTGAACCATTATGCCCGCCTCACTCAAGGTGTGGGTTACCCGCGTGACCTGCTCGAGTTGGAATCCTTTATCAAGCAGGCTGAGCAGGCGGTCGGTGGCGGCTTCCAGCCCGCCCGTGACGGCGACGCAGCCGGCTTGTGCGGCCAAGGCGGCCAGGTCCGGGGTGAAGGCCTTGTCAAAGCGGATATTTCCCCACCAGGTGATCTTAAGTCCCCGGTCAATGAGGAGTTCGGCCAGACTCCGGATCAAAGCCGGGGGCATGGCTTCGTCCACAAAGTGGAAGCCGGTCTGGCCGGTTTGTTGGATAATGGTCTCAATGCGCTCGATCAGGACATTGGGCGATGTGGGACTGTAACGGTTGATGGTATCCAGGGCCGTATCGCAGAATGCGCACTTCTGCCAGTAGCAGCCATGAGCGAGGGCCAGCTTGTTCCAGCGCCCGCAAGACCAGATTTTATGCATGGGATTGGGTAACTCAACCATCGAAAAATACCGGTCAAGGGGAAGTCCGGAGAAAAGCGGTGTGGAATTGGATAAGGGTAGTCTTGGGGTGGAAGCGGGAGGGGCGGACGGGACGTAGCAGACCCGGTTGGCGTTGCGGAAGAACGTCCGCTCAAACTGCGGCGCTTGGTGGCGCTGGTGGAAGTTCAGGAGCGGCGTTTTCTGGTTTTCCACGTGCTCGATAATGCGCAAAAGCGGACGTTCCCCGTCATCAAGGGTGATGAAGTCAGCGTAATCGAACACGCGCGGCTCGCTCAAGTTCCGGAGTTCCGTATTGATATAGCCGCCGCCCATGACGACGGTCGTGCCCGGCGACTGTTTTTTAATATATCGAGCCATCCTGAAGGCGCCATAGACATTGCCGGGGAAGGGAAGTGTCATGCCCACGAGTTCCGGTTTATGGGCCCGGATCAACTCTTCGGTGATGGCGTCAATCATGGAATCCACCAGGGTGGGTTTCCGCCGCAAGGCCGAGGCGATACCGTCAAAGGATGGGGCGCTTGCGGCCAGTTTTTCGGCGTATCGGGCGAGTTCAAAGCGGGAATCGACGCCATCCCGTATGGCGTCCGTCACGTCATCCAGGTAGAGGCTGGCGAGATAAACCGCCAGATCATGGGTGGATCCGTCGCCAAAAGGCGATGCCGTGTTAACGGGGAGCCGGGCGAGGGGTGTGAAGCGGGGGCCCTCGGGTAGGAATCGCCGGGAAGCGATCCGTAGCGCCAGGGTGGGATCGTGCCCCTGCAAGAACCGGATGGCCGGATCCATGGTGGCGGCATACTCCGGGGCATGGCGGATGAAATGACGAACGCTCCGTGATCGCGATCGGCGGCTCATCGCCTTGGTGAGTTTCAGAATACCGGAGCGGGAGAACAGGCGCAGCGCAAGCATGAGGGCGGCATCAGCCTGGCAGACTGTGTGTCGCGTGTTTTTGAGGAAACCGGCAAGGTGCGCGGTTGCTGGATAGGGTGCATTGACCTGCACCATGGGGGGTGTGAGAAGAAGGATGCGCATGGAACGATAGAACCGGGGCTAATCGCCCATGGTTGCGTTATAGCGTGTGATGGTTTCCCGGAGCCGAGTCACTTTTTGCTCGGCGTAATCGAGTTCGGAGTCGAACTCGTTGGCAAGCGTGGATAGCGAGTGCGTGAGGGCCCCGATCCTGGTTTCCAGCTCCGCTATTTTTCGGTTCGCCGACATGTTCTCAATGGCTGTTTTCCCGGCAAGATCATGGAGTGTTTTCTCGGCCTCCCGGGCCCGCATTTCTGAATGCTGCGCCTTTTTTTGAGCCTCCTCCAGTCGTAAGGCGGTGGTGACCGATTCTTTTCTAGTCGTCTCAAGCTTGGCCTTCAAATTGGCGATTTCACCCAACAGCACGGTGGTTCCGGGCGATATTTTTAAGGTTGATAACTCGGCGTTCAGAGTGACCGTGGGTAAAGCGGGAGGAAGCGAGGGTTCAGGTTCAGGAGTGGGGGGAGGGGGTGGAATCGGTGGGGGCGCCGCCGCAACCGGAACTTCCGGGATATTCTGCAGAGTGGGTGCCGCAACAACAACAATGCCCGAACATTGTTTGCACCGGATCTTCTTGCCAATCAAGGTTTGAGAGACCTTGGTTTGCCAATGGCAGGCGGGGCAGGTAACGGAGATGTTGGCGCCGGTCGAGGCGTCAGGCACCTGCCCAAGCACGATAGGAGCGGCGGCTTTTTTGGGAGCGTCAGGCTGTTGGGCCGGGCTGGGTGAGTTACTGCCCGTCTTGGGGGGCGGGGTCAGTTGTGCCGTGGAACTGGCCGGTGGAATGGGAGCGGGGGGCGTGCTGGGTTCAGGGG
>JBAXPK010000070.1:0-12118 GCA_037132275.1 bacterium | reverse complement strand
TGTTTCGGTTGCCGGGACAACGGTATATGGATTTGATGCCGGGGAACGACTCCAGACCCTGGCGACCATTGCCGCGAATTCCAACCAGGATTCTTTTTGTTATACCTATGACCCGATCAATGGGCAACTTGCCTCGGTTGCCTGTTCCAACGGGTTGAGTTGTGCTTATGGTTACGATATTCTGGATCGCCTGACCGGGATCACATGGGTGAACGCTTCGAATCAAGTTTTGCGAAGCCGATCTTATAATTACACGGCAGCCGGTATGATTGATCGCATTAACCTGGAGGATGGTGGTCACGTAGAATATACCTATGATTCGCTGGATAGGCTGACCCGCGAGAAGCATGTGGATATTTACGGGCAGGTCGCTTCTGATGAGAAATATGAATTCGATCTGGCCGGGAACCGCACGAAAAAGACGGTGCTAGATAGTGCCGGTAATCCGCTGGTGACGGTCGGCTACACGCTGGGAACGGGCAATCGTCTGTCCTCCTGGACGGTGGCGGAAACAAACCTCATGGCCTGCTTCCCGGTGGCTGGCTATGCAAGCGAAACTATTGGAGCTAATGATCGGTTCGGGGCTCTATGGGTGAGCAATGCCGCGCCAAGCGGCATGTCGGTCAAGCCGGTGTTGTCAGGAACTAATTTCCTAGTGGATCAAATGGTCGTCAGCATGGGCACGCAGACAATTGTGGCCGCCATTCGGGATGTGGCGGGCAATACAAGCTATGTCACCAACACTGTCATTCCTACGGTGGTCACCAATGGGGCCTACCAGTATAATACCGCCGGATGTCTCACCAACATTCAGTACAAAGGTAAGGACTATTCCCAGTCGCTAGGACTGACGTGGAACGGGCAATATCAACTTACTGCCGCGACCACGAATGGAGCGGTGGCCGAGCGGTATGGATATGATGCTGCCGGAAGACGTCTTTGGGTTTGGGATGGCACGGCGGGGACAAATTGGTTTGTTTATGATGGAAATCAGGTTGTTGCCGATTTGAATTCAACTGGTGGGCTTGTCCGATCCTATGTGTGGGGAACAGGAATCGACAGTCTGCTTTCCATGACTGTGTATGGCGGAACCACCAATACTTACTACGCACTGAAAGATCATCTCGGCTCGGTGCTGGCGTTGACAGATGGTGCCGGAAATATCGTGGAAAGTTACCGGTATGACGCTTGGGGTAGGACGACGGTTTATGCGGCCAACGGGAATGAATTGACGACATCTGCTATCGGCAACCGTTATTGCTGGCAGGGCCGGGAATACTCATGGAAGACAGGCATCTATTACTTCCGCGCAAGGTGGGCTGATCCAGTGACCGGGAGATGGCTGTCTCCGGATCCGATTGGCATCGCGGGCGGGTTCAACCTTTACGCCATGATGGGGTGTAACGCTGTGAATTTTAAAGATCCATTCGGTTTATGTGATAGCGCAAGCGAGGCGGGAAAAGCTGCCGGGAAAGCGTATGCTGGATTTTGGCAATGGATTGAAAAGGCAGGTTTAATTTATACAATGAACGGGAAATATTATCACACACCACCAGCACCAGAGAATACGTCAGGCCATACTTATTCTAATCCATTGAAGGCTCTGCCTTGTGTCCCCGAACAGGCAACTCTGGTCGGCACATGGCATACCCATCCATTTCTAACGAACCCATGGCCCAGTGTTGATGATGGCATGGCTGCGGACAAATTCCACAAGAGGGGCATCGATTATAACATAATGATCAACGGGTTCGGGGGAACTTACGAATACGGATTTAACGCAAAAGGCAATTATTGGAGAGGATGGTAATTTAAGGTGTTAAATATGAATGAAAACGTCCAATTTGTTCAAACGAACCTAGCGCAAAATCTCTCCGATGTGGTTATAAATGACCCATTCTATTGGAGCGATACCGGCCTTCTACTCCTTCCAATTTTGTTTGCTATATTGAGCCTAATTGTTTTTATGACTGGGTGGCGCAAAAAGCGCAAACAGGGCGCGGCAGGAACCATCCCGGTAGTTTTGCTTAGTTGGACTATCGGAGTATTTCTGCTGGATTTTGGCTGCCTAGCAATGAGTGTTTCTAGAGTCCTCATTCAAGGAAGTAGCACTGAAAATATTATTCACCCGCAACTGTTGGCGTACGAAATTGCCTGTATGCTCAGGATGTTTACCATCATTTTGCCCTTAACGGGACTGGCCAGTATTGGCTCTTTCGTTCTTTCGCGCAAGGCTCAGGAATCGACAATCTGATTTCTATGACCTCTTACGGGGCCGTAACTAATACTTACTATGCCCTGAAGGATCATCTCGGTTCCGTCCTGGCTCTGACAGATGGAGCGGGAAACATCGTCGAATCGTACCGTTACGACGCTTGGGGAGGGACTTCGGTTTATGCGGCCAACGGCAGTGCGTTGACCGCCTCTGCTGTGGGCAACCGTTATTGCTGGCAGGGACGCGAATATAGTTTCAAGACGGGACTGTATTATTTCCGCGCACGATGGGCTGATCCCGTGACCGGGAGATGGCTATCACCGGATCCGATTGGCATCGCTGGCGGGCTCAACCAGTATGTCTTCTGTGGGAATAACCCCCTCAACTTCCGGGATCCGCGTGGTTTCTGCAAGGATGGCGAAGGCTTTATTAGTATGTATCAAAGCGAGTTCAATCGTGATCCGTACAATGCGAACTACATTTTAGACGATTTTCTGGGGAGAAGCAGCATTGATATTGGCGAAGGGCCACCTGGTCTATACTCGCTAGGGGGTCGCAAACGATCTGCCTCAGAGATGGGGAATATCGCAGCAGGGCAGGTTCTGTTTCACGCTTGGGGAACGATGGCCTTCCCTGCTTTCGCAATTGCGGAAACTCAGGATGCATGGGAGAAATTCAGAAATAATCAATCGGGATGCATTCTGCCTAATGCCTGGGGAAGTTTCTCGCGTAATGCGATTGGTGTTGGACGCGAGGTTACGCAACATCCAGTCAGGGCATTATGGAATATGACGGGCGGAGGTGTATATAATACACTTCGTTGCGTCGGATCTGCTATCGCTTACGTGTTAGGGGGTGGTCGATGAAGCGGATTTTGATGATACTTACTATTGCGGCTGTGCTTTTCGTAGCCCTCTTTGTAAGGGAAATTCACGAAAGGGGCCAACTCAGAGTCCGGGCAGTATATGCCGCAGATCATGCGCGCATCCTCGCTGAATGCCGTGCCCTTATGGCCGCAAAAGAATCACAACAGCGTTCTGAATTCAAGGGAAGTGCGCCGGAAATCCAGGTTGTTGACAGAGTGGACAGGTCCGGGATGCGCGAAATTGCATTATTGAAACCCTCATACGTTACAATATCGGACAAAGAGGTGATGATCTGCCTGTCGGCACTTCCGAGAGTGTACGTATTAGCCTTCAAAACAAACGTCCAAGAATATGGGACTGAACGCATAACGAACGGTCTTTGGCTTTCGCCGCATCCCAGTCAGGATCGAATGCAATTGGGGACGCATAATGCTGGTCAGTAATTTAATGATGATTATTGTCGTGCCGCTTTTCATTGCCTGTCTTGTTCGATCATTTGTTCTTTTTGATCGCCTGATCCGCTACGTTTACGACGAAGATCGCGACGCTTGGAATTAAATCGGGGCACCTTATGGGTTCTTTTGGCAGGCAGACGAGAGTTCGTTTGTTCAGGGATGCAGGAGTCGAGGAAAGCTCTACCGCTCCCTCTTGTTCTCTTCTCCAGATTGGATTCCGCACAAAGATCAGCCTATTGAGATGCTAAAGAGTTTCAGAAGATGGAAAGTGGCTTCGTTCATTTTACTGCTTCCCGGCATGGTCTGGGTTGTCCTTTCCCTGTGGGAGATTGTGCAACAATGAGCTCGAAAGCGAATGCGAAAAGGTGGGGATACTGATGGCATTTTCGAGGGCATTCTCTCTGCAATGGAAGAATTCCGACGAATATTTTATTGGAATCGGTGCCCGCTGATCCCAACACGTCACGCCGTTGATACGCGCCTTGCTGAAAAAGCAGGGCCATTAACCGGCGCTCTTCACTGCGGCGGCCAGTTCACGCCCGAAGGCGCGGCATGCGACCAGGTCGGCCTCGCCCGGCTGCCACTTGACGCGGATGCCTTCCCGGACAAGCGGGATGCCGGCCTTCCTGAAAACTTCCTCGATATCCTTGACGCTCTCACCGCTCCATCCATACGAACCGAATGCGGCGCCAATCTTATTCTTGAATCGAAGTCCCCGCATCTCCTCCAGAATCTTCGCCATCGAAGGCAGGATCCCGTTGTTATGGGTGCAGGAGCCCAGCACAATCAGTTTGGCCTTGAAGATATCCACCATCAGGTCATTGCTATCCGACAACGCCGCATGGCAGACCTTGCAGTCAAGTCCGCTCTCGATGAGCCCCTCGGCAATCGCCTTGGCCATTTTTTCAGTGGCATTCCACATGGTATCGTAAACAACGACGGCTGTGGGTGCGGGCTTCTGGCGCGACCACTCCTGATATTTTTTTACGATCTGCAATGGATCCTTCCGCCAGATCACCCCATGGCTCGGGGCGATGATATCAACCGGAAGTTTCAGCGCCAGGATCTCGTCGATTTTTTTAAGTATTTTTTCGCTGTAAGGGGTCAAGATGTTGGCGAAATACTTGAGCGCCTCCTCGTAAAGCTCGGCCTGGTTGACCAAGTCATTGAAGAGGAAGGCCGTGGCATAGTGCTGACCAAAGGCATCGTTCGACATCAGGATATTGTGGCCTGTCAGGTAGGTAAACATGGTGTCAGGCCAATGCAACATCGGCGCCTCGATGAACACCACCTCGTTTTGACCCAACCGGATCCGGTCACCGGTTTTCACGGTCATGAAATTCCACTTCTCGTGATAATGTCCCTGCACACTGGCGGCGCCGTTCTTGGTGACCACCACGGTCGCCTTCGGGCAAAGCTTCATGAGGGCGGGGAGGCTGCTGGAATGATCCGGCTCCGCATGGTTCACAATCACATAGTCAATTTTGGCGGGATCCACGACCTCCTTAACCTTGGCAATGAACTCGTCGACATGCGGCGACCAGACGGCGTCGACCAGCGCGATTTTCTCGTCCATAATCAGGTACGAATTGTAGGTCGAGCCGCGATGCACCGAAAGTTCAAACCCGTGAAACTTGCGAAGACCCCAATCCGTAACTCCAACCCAGTAAACATTTTTTGCAATCTCTGTAGCCATGATCCAATCCTCTCAAGCCGCTTCTGGCGGCCAGTAAAGCACTCGCTTATACCACGCCTGTCGTGCCACGAAAAGAGATTATCCTTTTGATCAGCCGTCCATCCACACTTTGACCACCTTGATGCGTTTTCCCCAGTCCATAGCCTCGCGGTGTGTCGGAAAATACAGATCAATATGATCGCCCGTAATGGCGCCGCCCTGATCCTCGACCCGTCCCTTTCCGTAACCATCAATGATCATTTCGGTTCCAAACGGATACCGGGAAATATCGGCGGCAATCGTCCCGTGACGCGCCTTGACGCCGCTGGCGGTTATCCCAACGTCCTTGCGCTTCCCCTTCAACGGGCCGGATGAATAAACCGGACGGAACAGCCAATTCCGGTGCCAGCTACAACACTCACCGCAGGGACAATATCCGGTGGTCAGCATCCGCTTCTCCACCACATAACGCCCCCCATGCGGAGTGGTGGCGCACCCTGTCGACAACAGAGCCAGCCCCATCATCAAGATGAGTGGAAAGAGGGAAGCCAGAAAAGCGAAGATCCGGTTGGGCTTCATGTCATCAGGCTAGAGCCGCTCCAGAATTTCTTTCCGCTTCTGTTTGTATTCGGAATCGGAAATCAGCTTCTGCCGCTTCATGTTATCCAACTGCCGTAATTGTTCCACCGGATCCTTTGCCGGGGCGGGTGCCGACGTGGTAACGGAAGGCTGAGCCGGGGCGACCGCCTCGGATTGGGGTTGCTGTACCGAAACCGCCTGAACGGGCACACTGGGCCGGACAACTTCCGGTCTTGGCGCCATCACAGGGGCTCCATTATCGCCGGCAGCAATCGGATTGCGGATGGATTCGAGGATATTTTTGTTCAGTTTTTGCGCTACGTTTTTCCAGTGCAAACTGCTCCCGCAACCGTCATCCTTCGACATCAAAACAACTCCGCGCGGGCTGATCAATTCATAATGGATGTCAAGACTCGCCGATCCGGCCCCGAATCCGACAAAGGCACGGGCGGCTTTGTTGCCTGGGTTATACCGCGTGATCCGGATATCCAGCAGGTATTCCCCCGCATTCTGCTTAAACTCATCCTTGGATCCCAGAATTCTTGTAGGGTAGCCGCCTCTCCGACCACTCAGGGTATCCGAGAGGTCGCGCCCCATCCAACTGGCCATATCCTTGTTTTCCCGGTCGCTCGTCCCGGGGTCAATGATAACGGCGATTTTTTCACGGCCACCAGCCTGTACATTCCCGGCCAGACAAATTCCCAACAGACATCCCACCCAAAACAATCTTTTATTCATGAAGCTCCCTATCTGAATATGAATATTGAACAACCGTAGCCGGACACGGTCAATAGAAATCGCCGGGCTTTAAGATACTCGACACATGGGGCCACTCACGCCATAATTCGCCCCATGCAACCACAAGGATTTCAAGTTCGCACAGAACACGTCGGGATGACGCTTCAGGCTTTTCTTTCCCAGCGCCTGTCCCTATCCCGGAACAAAGCCAAGGCATTACTGGATGACCGGCACGTATTTGTCAATGGTCGACGCATCTGGATGACCCATCATGAACTTAGGAAAGGCGACAAGGTAGAGGTAATCGTGCCCTCCAAGCCATCATCCAAGTCAGCCAAACCCGCCATTCTTTATCAGGATAACGAGTACATGGTCGTCAACAAGATGTCCGGCCGCCTCTCAAACGGGCCGGACAGTCTTGAATCGGATCTCCAAACTCTTTTGAAAATGCCCAGAATTCAAGCCGTCCACAGACTTGACCGCGACACTTCAGGCTGCATATTGATCGCCAAGTCAAAAGATGCGTTTGACAAGGCTGTCGAGCTGTTCAAAAAGCAGGAGATCTCGAAGGTGTATCACATGCTCGCCATGGGACAAATCAAAGACCGGGAACGCCGCATTGATTATCCTTTGGAAGGAGAACCGGCCGTAACCCATCTATACCTTGTGTCCTCCAATCCATTGGCCAGCCACCTCAAGTGTTCCATCGAGACCGGGCGTACGCACCAGATCCGCAAGCATCTCGCCTACATCGGCCATCCGGTGCTGGGAGATCGCACCTACGCCATTCGCGGTGCCATTCCCGAGGAACTACGACTGATCGAACGGCAAATGCTGCATGCCACCAGTCTTCGCTTCAACTCCCCCTTCACCGGGCAAGCCATCCGGGTCGAAGCCCCGCTTCCCCGTGATTTTTCAGTCTGGATGAAACGGATGGGGTTGCGTTAGGACTTACGGTCATGATGAACGGCATCACCAGACGAGCGCTCTACACCGGTAGCCTGCTTCTCATCGTGGGACTGGGTCTTTCCGGCTGCGGGCCTTCCCTCCAAACCCCGGTTCGGGCCACCACCATGGCCGAGGCCATGGTGTCGCCAAACTCGATCCAGACCCTCGATCTGTTTTACCGCCGCCTGGCGGGATTTCCATCGGATATCCTCAAGCTGAAAAACCTGGAGCAACTCACCCTTCGCACCTGTACTATCGAAAACCTGCCGGATGGTATTGCCACGCTCTCTCATTTGTCCCGGCTGGACTTGGGCCAAACCGCCCTTACCAATCTGACACCCGCTGTGGGGCAGCTATCAAATCTGACGCATCTCTGGCTCAATGATAATACCCTTGCCACCCTGCCATCTGAACTCGGGCACTTGGCAAACCTCGTCTATTTGAATGCGGATCGTAATCAGTTATCCCGCCTGCCTCCAGACCTCGGCCTCCTCCCCGCCTTGAAATGGCTGCGATTGAACAACAATCAACTGACTTCCCTGCCGCCTGACTTAAGCGGACTGGCCAAATCCCTCAAAGTCCTTTATCTTATGGGCAATCCGATCCCGGACGACGAGCTGGACCGGATCAGAAAAGCTCTGCCGAACTGCAGGGTTATTTATTAAGGACACCATGACAACGTCATCCAAACTTCGACTCGGGGTAAACATTGATCATATTGCCACATTGCGCCAGGTTCGCGGCACTCCCTATCCGGATCTGGTTCAGGCGGCCCGGGTGTGCGAAGCCGCCGGTGCCGAAGGCATCACGGTTCATCTCCGTGAAGACCGTCGCCATATTCAGGATCGGGATGTTTTCGCCTTGCGGAAATCGATCAAGACCCGGCTCAACCTGGAAATGGCAAACAACCCGGATATCGTCGCCGCGGCGCTGAAGCTGAAACCCGACGAAGTCTGCATTGTCCCTGAGCGGCGCCAGGAACTTACCACGGAAGGCGGGCTGGATGCCGCCGGCCAGGAGCGCCGTCTTCGCCCGACCATTGAAAAGCTGAAGGATGCCGGCATTGAGGTCAGCCTGTTCATCGAAGCCAAACCACAACAAATCAAGGCCGCCGCCCGACTGGGGGCGCCCGTTATCGAATTGCATACCGGCACGTATTGCGAACTAAAGGGGGCCTCCGCCCGGAAAGAGCTCAAGTCGCTTTGCGAGGGGGCCCGACTCGCGAATTCGCTGGGTCTGATTGTCAACGCCGGGCATGGCATCAACCTGGAAAACGCCAGCGGCATTCTGGAAATCCCTTGTTTGCATACGTTGAATATCGGCCACAGCATCATCTGTCACTCCGTATTCGTCGGGCTGAATCGCGCCGTGAGGGAGATGCTTGAACTCATGAAACCTTATCGGGGAGGCAGGCCATAATGGGCGAACTCGTGATCGGTACAGGCGTGGATTTGGTTGAGAATGAACGACTGCGCGTGCTCCTCGACAAATGGGGCGACCGCTTTAAGTCGCGCGTTTTCCTTCCCTCCGAGCAGGCGTACTGTGACAGCAAGGCCTCTTCCTGGCTCTATTATGCCGGCCGCTTTGCCGTCAAGGAAGCCGTCTCAAAAGCCTTTGGCACCGGAATCGGCCCTGACCTCGGCTGGCTGGACATGGAAGTCATCAAAAATCCAACATCAGGCGCCCCCTCCCTATCCTTCAGCCCGCATGGTGCCCTTTTGGTAAAAAAACAAGGCGTGCTCCGTGTCCTGATCAGCCTCTCTCATACCCATAATTTTGCCGTGGCGCATGCCCTCCTGATTGGCGAGAAACGGAGTGAACCATGAAAGCGATTACGACGGCCCAAATGCGGGAATTGGATAAGGTGGCCTCCACTGAATTCGAAATTCCGGGATTTGAACTTATGAGGCGGGCCGGCGAGGGCGTGGCCGCCACCACGCGGTATCTGGCAGAGCGGTCACGTGGCGGGGATGCCTTTGTCCATCTGATCGCGGGCCGCGGCAATAATGGCGGGGATGCGTTTGCCGCCGCCCTGTTCCTGCATGAAGATGATTTTGAAGTTGAAGTTCTGCTGGCGGGCTCGGCGTCCGATATCCGGGGCGATGCCCTGCGCCATCTGGGCAAAATGCGGGCCGCCGGAATTCCGTTGATCGAACTCCCCACCAAAGAATCCTGGGTGGATGCCATGCAGGATGCCGGCAGCGGCGAGATCATTGTGGACGGGGTGCTGGGGATCGGGGTCAGCGGCCCGCCGCGCGGTCCCATCGCCGGGGCCATTCATTACATTAACAATATTGCCGAGGATAACCTGGTGATTTCCATTGATGTACCGTCCGGGCTGGACGCCGATACCGGCGAGGTTCCCGGTGAGGCCGTCATCGCCGACATCACCGCCACCATAGGGCTACCCAAAATCGGGCTGCTCACCCAGCAGGCCATCCCATATGTGGGAAGCCTGGATGTGATTGGAATCGGCATCCCCATCGAGCTCACCTCGACGTACGACTCGCCCCGCCACCTGATCACCGGATGGGATGTAAGGCGGCTCCTGACCCGGCGTTCCAACATGGCACACAAGGGAGATTTCGGGCACGTCCTGGTGATAGGCGGCGCCATCGGGTATGCCGGCGCCCCTGCCATGGCCGCCATGGCGGCGCTGCGCTCCGGCGCCGGCCTGGTCACTTCACTGGTGCCACGCCCCATCTATCCCGTCGTGGCCGGTGCCATGCTTGAAGTCATGACCCATCCCGGAGAAGAGACGGATGTGGGCTCCCTGAGTGCGGCGTCCTGGGAAGTGTGGCGCTCCCGGCTCAACGACTTCACGTCCATCGTCGTCGGCCCCGGCATGAGCCCTCATCCTGATACGACGGCCTGGATCCATCATTTGCTGAAAGAATGCCGGCGTCCCCTGCTTCTGGATGCCGACGCCCTGAACGTGCTGGCAGGCAATCCTGAGCGGATCGCCAAAGCCGGGTGTCCGGTGGTTATCACCCCCCACCCCGGCGAACTGGCCCGCCTTCTCGGTTGCTCGCGTGACGATGTCCAACGAAACCGGGAGGAAGCCGCCCGGGAAGCCGCCCGGCGCACTAAAGCCGTGGTCGTGCTCAAAGGCGCCGGCACCCTTGTGGCACAGGACGGCCAGCCACTTCACATGAATATGACGGGGAATCCGGGCATGGCCACCGGGGGCACGGGCGATATCCTGGCCGGGCTTATTGGTGGGCTCCTGGCCCAGGGTCTCTCGCCTTTCGATGCGGCCTGTACGGGAGTCTTTCTGCACGGCCGCGCCGGTGACAACGCCATGTGGCGCCGGTCACAGGCCAGCCTGACGGCCACCGACCTGATCAAGGAGCTGGGGAACGTTTTTCGGGAAGTATCGGCGCGCTAAACCGCAAATTTCCCAGCCAACTCCACCGCGTCCGCCATCGCCTTGGCCTTGCGCTCGGCATGATCCTTGAAGAAAAATGGATTCTGTCCCTGCGCCCACGCCACCTCGATATCAGTGATGCCGACAAAACCAAGCGCCGCTTTGATTCCATTACGAATGCCATCACGAAGATCGCCCGCATCATAGGTGCCGCCCGAAGACACCAACACAACGACCTTGCGGATCTTATGCAGGGGCTTGACCCCCCCGGGGCCGATACTGAACGTCTCGCCCGGCATAAGTATTTGATCCAGCCAAGCCTTCAGAATGGCAGGCATCCCAAAATTCCACATCGGAGTCGTCATCACCAGCACATCCGCCTGATTGAACAAGTCACACTGTTTCAGGGCGTACTTCGCCGCTGCCTTTTCCTGGTCAGTGGGCTTGTACGACGGATCGAAAACCGGATACCAGAACTTGCGGTAAGTCGCGTAATCGTAATAGGGGGGCGGATTGGCGTAAAGATCCACTTCCGTCACCAAAGCTCCCGGTTGTTTGGCCTTCAGGGCTTTCAGAAAGGCCTCGGTCAGTTGCCTGGAATTGGCCTCGACGACGGGTTTCGGATTCGCGATCACGTGTAGAATCTTCATAAACAAACTCCTCCTAGTTGTTGACGGCATCATGCCATATCAGCGCTTACTCAGAAAGGGTATTTATCGCCCAGCGCCGTCATGCTAACATCCCGTCATGAAACACTCTCATGAACGCCGTCACGCGCTGCCCTTTATCTGGCCCTTGCCCCCGCTGAATATCGGTTTGGTGGAGCCGGAGATACCGCCTAACACCGGCACCATCGCCCGGCTCTGCGCAGCCACGGGAACGCGACTGCACCTTATCGGACCGCTGGGGTTTCAATTAACCAGTTCCCGTGTTCGCCGGGCAGGTCTGGATTACTGGGACTCCGTGGACCTCTCCCGCCATGAATCCCTGAAGGCCTTCCATGCCCTTCATACCACGCAGCGCTGCTTTTTCTTCAGCACTCGTGCCCGCACCGCCTACACTGAAGTCGTCTATCGCCCCGGCGATGTCCTGATATTCGGGAATGAATCAAAAGGGCTTCCGGATGAGGTGTTGGACGAAAACAACGATCGGGTTCTGGGCATTCCCATCCTAACCGACCATGTCCGCTCTCTCAATCTCGCTACGGCCGTGGCTATTGTTTTATACGAGGCTCTTCGTCAGATCGCATCAGCGGAGAATACCGTTTAGAATCGC
>JBAXPK010000069.1:0-12163 GCA_037132275.1 bacterium | reverse complement strand
TTTTTCGACGAAACCCTTATGATTAATAGTGTAAGTAGATATTATTTAGATTTTCGCCGCTTCAGATTGCCTGTCGTCCCCCGATTTCCCAGTGGCAAGATGTTCAGGGCTTGGCATAAAGAACAATACCCTCATGGGCTGCCGGATATTCAATCGTTCCGACCACATCTTTACGCCAGTCGAAATCTTCGGGTGTACTGACCATGATGTCCTTTGAAATCGCAAAATCATGCAGGGCAACACCTATCTCGATGATTTTCTGCCGTTTGGAACCGCTCACTGGCATGACAACCAGTAAGTCAACGTCACTATCAACACCTGCAGTCCCCTTGGCGTGCGAACCGAATAAGATGACCTGTTCAGGGGAAAATCGGCCGACAATCCGCTTTGCGATGCTGGTTACCATCTTGGAGATGCCCGGGGAGTGTGTTTTGTCGAATGCTTGACTCATAAAGAAATCATCAACTATCAAAGATTGGGAATCAAGAGTAAGTTATCGCGCAAATTTATCCTTCTCACTAGCGTTGGGGGGCGGGATGGTGTATGGTGACGCCCAACTTTTCACAAGATTCGGGAGAATAACGCCGATGAAACGGGTATGGATAACAGTCATATTTTGGGTCTTCGCCGGTGTGGCGGGGGCGGCCTCGAATCCCTTTGGAATGATAAAAGGAGCCTCGCCAACCTCAGCCATTCCCGTCGATGTCTCGGCCCCCAGCGTGGATTATGAGCAGGGTAGCAAGAAAATGATCGCCTCCGGCGGGGTGACGGTGACCCGCGGGGACGAGAAACTGACGGCCAACACGATCACCTTCGACAAGATTGCCGAAACGGCGGTGGCCAGTGGCAATGTGGTTTTCATCAAATCCAATATGGTCTGGCGCGGGGAATCGTTCACGTACAACCTCAAGGACGGCACCTGGTCGACCAGCGGATTTTCTGCCCTGTACGCGCCGTTTCAAATGACGGCCAGTGCGGCGACCAAAACCAATGACTATTTTCTTCTGAACCGGGCGGTAGTCACGACCTGCACCAATACGCTCGACCACGCTCACTATACCATGAAATGTAAACGGGTGCGTGTCTATCCCGGCGACCATTTTGTGGCCCACCACATGGTGCTCCGGTTCGGCGGCATTCCGATGTTCTATGTGCCGTATTGGTATTGCTCCCTGAGTGACCGGTCAGTCGGCATGTCGGTGCAGGCCGGGTATCGCGGTCGTATGGGAGCTTATTTGTTGACGTCCACCAAGTATTGGATGACCTCCACCCTGCGTGGAATCACCCATCTGGATTACCGTACCGAACGCGGGCCGGCTGTCGGCCAGGAAATCGGATGGGTTTCGCATGACGACAAGGGAAAAGGCCGCGTGTATGGGTATTTCACGGATGATCAGGGCGTTGAGAAGGACTATAACTCGGGGCATCGTGACTTGGTGGTAGATTCCCAGCGGTATCGCTTGACCTTTGACCATATGCAGGTTTTTGACCCGAAGGATTATTTCCTTTCCGACTTCACCTATTTGAGCGACCCCTATGTTCTTGAGGACTTTTTCGAGCGGGAATACCGCAACAGTTTCCAGCCTCAGAACTATGCGACGTTTGTCCATCGCGAAGAAAGCGTATCCATGAGTCTGTCGGCTTACAAGCGGCTGAACGATTTCTATGAAGGCGTTGACCGGTTGCCTGAGTTTGCGGTGGATGTGCAGCGCAGTCAGATCGCGGATTCGCCGTTCTACTACGAAAGCCGTAACTCTGTGGCCTATCTGCAGAAACTGTATCCGGACGGGTCGGGACAGGAGGATTATTCGTCCGGTCGTTTGGATACCAGCCATGAACTCTATTATCCGACACGACACTTCGGGTTTCTAAACGTGACGCCGCGCACCGGATACCGGGGAACGTATTATTCCGACACGGTTCAATATAGTTCTGTCACTCAGGCCGTGGTGACGGTTACCTCGAACGCCGCGGGCGGGGTCACAAGTGGAACCACGACGAATATTTCCCAGGTGGCGGCCTCGATGGGCAGCGATCTGAGGTCATTATTCAATATCGGCCTCGAAACCTCCTTCCGTGCGTTCAAGGTTCTGAATAACGACGAGAACATGTTTGGTACCGGACTGCGGCATGTGGTTGAGCCTTACACGGATTATACCTTTGTTCCCGAGCCGAATTTGAGGCCGGCCGGGTTGTATCAGTTCGATGAAATCGATGCGCTGGATCAACGGAACGATATCCGTTTCGGGGTGCGTAACCGCTTTCAGACCAAGCGTAACACGGCGGTGAGCGATATCATGTCGCTGGATGTCTTCACCACCTATAGTTTTGAGGATGCCAACCAGGACGAGCCATTCTCCAAGGTGGGCTTTAAGAGTGAATTCAACCTGGCCGACTGGTGTCAGATTTATATGGATGGCGATTATGATTTGTATGCGAGTCAGGTCAACACCTTCAATACCCAGGCACGATTCAAGGTGGATGAGTGGCGCGCGAACATTGAACAGCGATTTCTCGTGAACTCCAGCAGCTTGTTGATCACCGACCTGGCCTGGATGCCGAACACGCGCTGGGAGTATGGCGTTTACGACCGGTTTGAGTTCCAGACGTCCCGCCTGGAAGAACAGGGGGTCTCGGTAACCCGCAAGTATGACTGTATGTCGGTGGCTTTGGGCGGGAGTTATCTCCCTGCCTATACCCGGGATGACGGCAGCCAGCGGAAGGCTGATTATCGCGTGATGTTTGAGTTGTCGTTCCTGGCTTTTCCGAATTTGAAGCTGGGATCCATGCGCCGGGACTAGAGCCGGTATGTTATGTCCTGATTGATAAGCATTGGTGTGGGAGACTCGGATCATGAGGCATGAAGCTTTAACTCGGTGGACGGCGGAGAATTCCGCTGACTTGTACGGGATCAGGAACTGGGGGCAGGGTTATTTCGATGTGACCCCGGGCGGTGAGGTGATTGTCCGCCCCAATGGACCCAAGAGTCCCACGGAGGTCAGCCTGATGCACTTGATTGACGAGTGTCACAGTCGCGGCCTGAACATGCCCGTGCTGCTCCGCTTTTCAAATATCCTCGCCTCCCGCATCCGGGAGATCAACGAAAGTTTCCGGTGGGCCATATTCGATGCCGCCTACCAAGGCCAGTACCGTGGCGTGTTTCCCATCAAGGTGAACCAGCAGGACGAGGTGGTGGGGGATATCACGGAATACGGGCGCGAATATCATCACGGGCTTGAAGCCGGCAGCAAGGCCGAATTGATTGCGGCGCTGGCCTTGATGAAGGATCCCGAGGCGTTTGTCATTTGCAATGGCTACAAGGACGAGGAGTTTGTCGATCTTGCCCTGCAGGCGCTCAAGATGGGAACCCGCACGGTGCTGGTCATCGAGATGCCCAGCGAGTTGGAACTGATTATGGAGCGCGCCAGCCGGCTCAAGGTTCGCCCGGTGATGGGGATCCGCGCCAAGCTGTCCAGCCGGGCGGGCGGGCACTGGGATTCCTCCGGTGGCGATCGCAGCAAGTTTGGCCTCGATGCAAGCCAGATCATTGAACTTGTGGATCAGTTGCGTCAACGCAAGATGCTGGATTGCCTCCAGATGCTCCACTACCATCTGGGCAGTCAGGTTTCCGACATTCGCAGGGTGCGAACCGCACTGCGGGAGGCCTGCCGGTTTTATGTCGAGCTGGTTCGTGAAGGCGCCGGTATGGGCATCCTCAACATGGGGGGCGGGTTGGCGGTTGACTACGATGGCTCCCATACCAACTTTGCCTGCAGCACCAACTACTCGACCGCCGAATATGCCTCGGTCGTGGTCGAAACGATCATGAACACCCTCGACGAGTGCGGGGTTCCGCATCCGACCATCGTGACCGAGTCTGGTCGTGCCACCGCAGCGCATCACTCGGTGCTGATTTTCAACATCCTGGATGTGCGCCGGTTCGAGCCGCTCAGGATTCCTGAAAAATTGTCCACCGACGCGCATGAGATGCTCCAAAATCTGATGGAGGTCTGTCACTCCCTGTCGCCGCGCAACATGCAGGAGGCGTACCACGATGCCGTGTATTACCGGGATGAACTGCGCACCCTGTTTCTCCATGGAACCATCTCGTTGCGGGAACGCTCCCTGGCGGAAACCATCTTCTGGCATGTCGTTTGCCAGGTGTCCGAAATGACCCGTGGCCGCAAGTACACCCCCGATGAACTCGAGGGGCTCGATGCCGCCACGGCCGATGTCTATTACGGGAATTTCAGTGTGTTTCAGTCCATCCCCGACTTCTGGGCGATCGACCAGTTGTTTCCCATCATGCCGATTCACCGGCTCAACCAGCGCCCGACACGCAAGGCGGTCCTGGCGGATATCACCTGTGATTCAGACGGGAAAATTGACCAGTTCATTGACCTGCACGACGTCAAGCATGTCCTGCCGCTTCATGAGTGGGATGGCCGTGAATACTATATGGGGATCTTCCTCACCGGCGCCTATCAGGAGACGATCGGCGACATGCACAACCTGCTGGGGAACACGAATGTGCTGCATGTCCGGATTGATGACAAGGGCCGGATTGACACGGCGACCCAGATCAAGGGCGACCGTGTGGATGAGATCCTCGAATACATGGAATACAGTCCGGATAGCATGATGGAGACGATCAAGGCCCGCGCCGAAAAAGCCGCTAAAAACGGTCTTATCACGGCCCGCGAAAAGGTGGCCTTCATCAAAGCGTATAAGATGGGCATCCGCGGTTATACGTATTTCGAACAGTAAACTCAGTCCAGCCGTTTTCTGAATTTCAGGGAGGCAATCGTCAGGATGGCAAGCCCCCAGAGAAGCAGGACGAGGGCGGGTGACCAAAGTTCACTCCAACCGGTTCCCTTCAGGAATATCCCCCGGACAATTTCCAGGTAATACTTGAGCGGGATGAAGGCGGCGAGGACTTGCATTGACGCAGGCATGTTTTCGACGGGGAATATAAAGCCCGACAGTAGCACGAATGGCATTAATACAAAAAACGAGGCGACCATCATGGCTTGTTGCTGGGTCTTGACGAGTGTGGATACAAACAGACCCATGCCCAACGTGGTGAGAAGAAATAATCCCGAGAACAGATAAAGAAGTAACACGCTCCCGCGGAGGGGAATCCCGAATACGCCGAGAATAATGCCCAGGGCGAGGGTGACCTCGATGAACCCGATAAGAACAAACGGAAGCAGTTTGCCGATCATCAATTCAACCGGCCGCAGCGGTGTGACGATCAACTGCTCCATCGTTCCGTCCTCGCGTTCCTTGACCAGCGACATGCTCGTGACCAGCATGGTGGTGACCAGCAGCAGCACTCCCATGAGCGCGGGGACCATGTAATATCGTGAAAGCAGGTGAGGATTGTACCAGGCACGCGATTCGGCTTCGACCGAGGGCAGGTGAATTCCCCGACGGGCCAGTTCGGCTGTGGCCAGCCGGATGTTCCGGGTCGAGAACAGGCGTGTGGCCTTTTGAAGGTAGTTGAGCCCATTAACCCCGAAGTTACTGTCCGAGCCGTCCACGAGCGCCTGAACAGTCGCCGGTTGGAGTTTCAGGAGTTGCGCCCCGAAGTTAGGAGGAATGGTGACGATGAGACCGGCTTTGCCGGATACAAGCAGCGCCCCGTCGAGCGCTTCCGGGCCGGCTAGCGGCGTGATTTTGAAATAACCGGAGGCGCCCAGTGAACGGACATAGTCCCGGCTCTGGTAAGAGTGGTCGTTATCGCGGACAGCGATGTGGATATCGCGGATATCCGTATTGGCGGCAAAGCCCATAACCAGCAGTTGAAACACCGGCGCCACAATGAGAATGCCGATCAGGCTGCGATCACGCCGGATTTGGGCGAGTTCCTTGGCCAGGAGCACGCGGATGCGGTGGAAGGAGGCGTTCATGTCGCTTTTTTTGTCCTCCATGCCGCCAGCAGGTTGAAAACAATTCCCAATATCAACATTCCCGTCAACTGGGGGAGTACATCCATAAAGGAGGCATCCTTGAGAATGATTCCCCTGAGCGCCGCCACGAAGTAGCGGGGGATGACGAGATGGGTGAGGATTTGAATCGGCAGGGGCATGTTTTGGATGGGGAAGATGAAGCCGGAGAGGATGATAGCCGGCAACATGGACGTCAGCACCGCAACCTGGAAGGCCATCTGCTGGGAGCGGGTGAGGGTGGAGATCAATACGCCCATGCCCAGCGCCGCGAAAAGGAATAGAAAGGTGGTGAGGCTGAGGAGCATGAAAGAGCCTTTAATGACAACGCCAAAAAGGAGATAGCCAAGGGAAAGCACGGACATCATGGTCGCCAGGCCAACAATGACATACGGCAGGATTTTGCCGAGTATGAGTTCCTCCGGCCGGATCGGCGAGACCATGATCTGCTCCATGGTCTGCCGTTCTTTTTCTCGGACAATGGACACGGAGGTGGCGACGACGCATGAGAGCATCAGGAGAAGTCCGATCAGGCCGGGAACAAGAAACTTGGCGCTCTGAAGTTCAGGGTTAAACCAGATGCGGGGTTCAAGCGTGACAATCGGTAGCGCCAGTGGGGTCGCAAACCGTTGCACGGTTTCAAGCCGGACCTTCCGGCTCATCCGGTCGGCGAGGGCCTCAAGATACCCGATGGTGGTGGCGGCGGTGTTGGCATCACTGGCATCCACCAGCGCTTGAAAGGTGGCCGGATTGCCCTGCTCAAGCGCTTTAGCATAACCGCGCGGAATGATGAGGACGGCGCGGACACGCCCACGGTTGAGCAGTTCGTCTGCCTCTGCGGGGCGGGACAATGTTGCTACCCGGTTAAAGTAGGGGTTCTGGAACAGGCTGTCCTGCAAAGCCCGGCTGGCAGGCGTGCGATCCTCGTCCAGCATCGCCACGCGGATATGTTTGACGTCGAACGAAAGCGCATAGCCGTAGAGCGCCAGCAGCATGGCCGGGATAAATACAAGGAGTCCCAGCGATAACGGATCCCTCCGTATTTGCCGGAATTCCTTTTTTAAGATGGCTAAAAAACGACGCATGGGAATTAAAGAGATCGTGTCCAGAATCCAGAAGTCAGAATCCGGAATGGTGAGGAGCGAAGCATAAATAGGGAACAGGTGGTTTTCATTCTGGCTCCTGGCTCCTGGTTTCTGAATTCTGGCTCCTGTCTTGTGCGAGCTTGATGAACGCCTCCTCCAGTGTGGCCGTCCCGGTGTGTTGTTTGATCCCGGAGGGGGTATCGAGGGCAATGAGCCGTCCACCCGAGATAAAGCCGAGTCGTCCGCAGAATTCGGCTTCATCCATGAAATGGGTGGTGATCAGCACGGTGATGCCGCGGGCCGACAGGTCATGGATCAGATCCCAGAAAAGCCGGCGTGAAACCGGATCCACGCCGCTGGTGGGTTCATCGAGAAAGAGAATCGGGGGATCATGCAGAATGGCGCACCCCAGGGCGAGCCGCTGTTGCAAGGCGCCGGAGAGGGTGCCTGTCAGGTGATCCTCCAAGCCGGTCAATCCGGCCATGGAAACCACGGTGGCCATCTGGACGCTGAGTCTGGCGTCAGCCAGTCCATAAACTCCGCCGAAGAAATTGATGTTCTCCGCGACCGTCAGGTCTTTATAGAGGCTGAATTTCTGGGACATGTAGCCGATGTTTTCCCGGACACGATCCGGTTCGCGGTTGATATCAAACCCGTTTACCCGGGCGGTGCCGGCCGAGGATGAAAGCAGCCCGCACAGCATCCGGATGGTGGTGGATTTGCCTGCGCCGTTGGGGCCAAGGAACCCGAATATTTCCCCGCGTTGGACAGTGAAGGAGATCCGGTCAACGGCCGTGAAACTTCCGAAGACCTTCGTCAAGCTGTCAATTTCAATCGCATGGTCACTGGCCGGCAAGGGAATCTCCCATGGCGTGGTGAAGGGTCGCCTCCGCGATAAGCAGATCGGCTTCCGCGGCGATACGTTGCGCGATCGTGGTCGTGAGTTTGGTTTCCGCATCCAGAACATCCGAGTGACGGGCGGCGCCATTTTTCCAAAGATCGGTCGCGACTTTCAGATTACGGGTTGCGCTGGCCTCCGCATGAGTGGCCGTCTTCAGGCGGGACGAAAGATATTGTCTGTTGAGATACGCCACCTTGATCTGCGCGACGACCGCCTCGCCAAGGGACTGAACCTGGAACGTATCGCGGGCGGCCCGGGCTTTGGCTTCGGCCGTGCGGGCACGGGTTAGGCCCCCATCAAAAAGATTCCAGGTGATGGCTCCACCGATGAACGCATCATCCCGCCATTTGTCATCCGGGGGGAAATCCCGGGGGTTCGGGCTCCCTTGTTCATAACGCGCGATCAAGGCGAGTTGCGGCCGGTGCTCGGCGCAGGAGGCTTCAACTAGCGCGGCGCTGGCCTTGGAATTCAGGCAAAGGCCCGCCAGGTCTTCCCGGTTGGTAAGCGCATGCGTGACGGCCTCCGCCAGCGACGGGAGTGGGGCCAGGACCGGAATTGCAGGCTTTTGCGGGACATGGCGGGAGGTGAAGTCATGGCCGGTAAGCTGGGTTAATTGAATCCGGCTGATGTCTGCCTGCTGCCGGGCTTCCTGAAATTGAAGCTGGGTTTGATCCAGCAGAACCTCGGTGGCCAGCAGGTCGTTATCAGTCGCCATGCCGGCATTTTTCAGGTTTCGTGTATCGGTGTTTTGTGCCTCCATGCGGGCCACGGCGACTTGAAACGCCTCGATCTGGGTCAACGCCTTGCTCCACTGCCAGTAGGCGGTGATGACCTGAAGCTCCAGGTCGGCGGCGGCGGCAGAGAGGGAATGGCGGGCCGCGTCTTCGCCGTATTGGGCGCTGCGTCTTTGTTGGGTAACACGCCCACCGGTATAGAGCGGTTGTGTGATGCCGATCGAGGCTGAATATTGCTCGCTGATCACCGGGAAAGTGACGCCGGGGCCAAGGCTGCCATTTTCCAGTCCCTCAAAATGCAGAGCCTGCGCCCGAGTGTCGAGTTGCGGCATAAGTCCCGCGTCTGCCTGATGCCGCCGGGCGGTGGCCGAGCGGAGTTCTTCATTCCGGCCTTTCAGATCCGGACTGTGGGCAAGGGCAAGTTGAACCACCGCGTCCGGGGATAGGATCGTTGTGTCCGTCTGGGCGTCGACAGCAGGCATGAGAAAGAAAAGCATGAGCGAAGAAACAGACAGCGTGGCTTGGATGGTCATGGCCGGAATCCTCCTTATGTTTGGCTCATCAGGGAAACGAAAACATCTTCGAGTGACGGTTCAATGGCTTGAAACTGAATTCCGGGTTGGCCGTTCTGCTCCAGCCAGGCTGTGGCGTCATGGATCTCCGCCGGGCCGCGGGTGACGCAAAAATGGAGCCGATCCCCGTATCGCACCAGCGCGGTCGGCGGCCAGCGCTGTTTCAGGGCTTGGTGGACGGCATTAAGTGAGTCACCGCCGCTGACCGAGTACATGCGCCCCTGCAGGTCCGCCTTGACGGCGGCCGGGGTGTCCACCCGGATCAGCCGTCCCGCATGCATCAAGGCAATCCGCTGGCAGCGTTCCGCCTCGTCGAGGTAGGGAGTCGTCATGACAATTGTGATGTTCCGGGCAAGAAGATCCTTGAGGATCAACCAGAATTCACTGCGGGAAACCGGATCCACGCCCGTGGAGGGCTCGTCGAGGAATAATATTTCGGGGGTATGAATCAGGGCGCAGGCCAGCGCCAGTTTCTTTTTCATGCCGCCGGACAATGCGTCGGCGAGTCGCTTGCGGAACGGGTCGAGGCGGGTGAAGGCGAGCAACTCGTCGCGGCGCCGCTCATAATGATCAACCCCGTGAAGGTCGGCGAAGAATTCGATGTTTTCATCCACCGTCAGGTCGCCATAGAGGGTGAAGGCCTGGGAAAGATATCCGATCCGGGCTTTGATGGCCTCGCTGTCACGGTGGAGATCGAAGCCGAGGATCCGGCCCTCCCCGGCGGTGGGTTTCAGGATGCCGCACAAAAGTCGGAGTGCCGTGCTTTTCCCGGCGCCATCCGGCCCGATCAGGCCGAAGAATTCCCCTCGCTGAATGGTGAGGGTCAGTCCTTGCACAGCCTCAACGGCGTTGAAGGAACGCCCCAGTTCACGGGTTTCTATGACTCGCTCGGTCACAAATATCCATCTGCAGGCATACCGGGTTTGAACGTGCGTTTTGTGTTCGGCAGAGTAATCTTAATGCGGTAGACCAGCTTGGTTCGTTCATCGGGAGTCTGCACATTGCGCGGCGTGAACTCGGCTTCTGGTGAGATAAAGGTAACGGCGCCTTCATAAAGCATCGGGTCGCCATCCACTTTGACGCGGGCTTTCTGTCCGAGTTTCACCCCGGCCAGCCGTGTTTCGGGGAGATAGAGCGAGAGCCAGGCTTCGTCCAGTTGAGAGAGGGTGGCAAGGGGGGCGCCCGCCATGACCATTTCGCCCTGCTCCACGGTCTTGGTGGTGATGATTCCGCTGGCCGCCGCCTTGACGGTGCAGTCGGCCAGATTCTTTTCCATCTGGGCGAGCCGCGCCTGGGCGAGTTCAACAGCGGCCTGACTAATCCTGATTTCTTCCTGTCTGTTGCCTTTGACCAGACGGCTCAACTGCTGTTCTGCGGCGGCCAGGCTGGCGGCGGTTCGTTCCGCGGCCGCCACGGCATCGTCCCGCTGTTTTTGAGTGGCGCTGTTCTGGGAAAAGATGGCCTCGATACGATGGGCATCGGCCGCCGCGGCATCGGCCATGGCCTTGGCTTCGCGAACCTGGGCCCTGGCGCGCTGGATATCCTCATCCCGGCTGCCGGCGAGCATGAGATCGCGCTGGGCCTGGGTTTGGGCGAGGGCGGCGCGAGTTTCATCGCAACGCAATTGATAGGGAACGGGATCAAGTCTGGCGACGATTTGCCCGTTGGTGACGCTGTCGCCTTCCCCGATCAGGAGCGAAGTGATGCGCCCGGTTACTTCGGCGGCCACCCGCACCTGGGTACACTCAATCGTTCCCGAACCATCGGGTTTGTCGGTTTTAAAGGTGCAGGAGGCGCCCAGCAAGGCGGGTAGGGCTATCATCCACAAGACTGACTTCATGGTGTTGTTCCTTGTTAACGTCTTACGCCTTCTCATGCTCCAGCAAGGGGCCGCCCATAATGGCGGCGCCGCCGTCAACAGCCAGGATTTGGCCGGTGATTTTGGCGGCCAGCGGGCTCAGTAAAAATGTGACCGCGTTGGCGACAGCCTGACGGTCGGCCACGGGATCCCAGGGGATGGGGCTGGTCTGTGCCCAGAGGTTGCCGATGTGCTCGAAGTCCGGGATCTTGCTGGCGGCGGTGGTGGTAACGGGCCCCGAGGAGATGGCATTAACCCGGATCCGGTCGCGGCCATGACGGCGGGCGAGGGCGCGAACCAGGGCTTCGAGGGCGGCCTTGTGTACACCCATCCAGTTGTACTGGGGATACACATGGTGGGTGTCAAACGACAGGGCGACAATGCCGCCGCCGTCCTTCAGATGCGGCGCCGCTTGCTGGGCGACTGTGGCCAGGGAGGCGCAACTAATCTGGTAGGATTTAAGGACGTCTGACATGGACCGGTTATGAAACTCGTTACCCATGCAGGTTTTGGGGTTGGCATAGGCGATCGAGTGAACGACCCCGGCCAGCGGCCCGAGCCCTTCAAACAAGGCCTGCACTTGCGCCTCGTCGGCCACATCGCAGAAGCGCAGGTCGAGCCCGTTGATTTCCTGGGCTGTCAGCAGTTTCCCGGCATTGAGATAGCGTTTTTTGACGATCTCGTTCTGGACGGAATAGATCACTTTTCCGCCATACCGTTCGATTGTTTTTCCGATGAAATACGCGAGCGAGTGGGGGTCCAGCAGCCCCATCACGAGATATGTTTTCCCCTGTTCAATCATGGTAAATCCCCTTTATGTCTTGATAACAGTTGCCACCGGCCGGGTCAAGCGACAGTTGTGCTCGCGAAACCAATGGAGATTTCAAAAAAAGCCATTCTCGGACAGTAACTTAAATTAATAAAGGTCACCCCGGATACGCAATTATGAGAAGCAGATCGCGCCATAGAAGTTCCGGAAGCGATATGTTGCCCGTCCCTTGTCGCCCCCGCCCTAACATCCTAATACCGGCCAAATGTAAAGCCCATCGCCTCAGAAAAGGCTCA